>DAINBQ010000022.1:0-14570 GCA_036732825.1 Burkholderiaceae bacterium
GCAGCAATTCACCGGAAGCGGGCCGTTATCATCGATCGGATCAAGACATCGGGAGCGCACGATGATCCGATTCGCACTGGGGCTGCTCTGTTCACTCGCTGCATCCGGCGCCGCGTGGGCGCTGGAGATCAGTTACTACGAAGTGCCGGCGCGCTCCGGACCGCACGACGTCGCTCCGGCGCCGGATGGTACGGTCTGGTTCACCGCGCAGCGCAGCGGCCACCTCGGGCGGCTCGATCCGGCGACCGGACAGAGCGAGATGATCCCGCTCGGGAGCGGATCGCGTCCGCACGGCGTCATCGTCGGACCCGATGGCGCGGCCTGGGTCACCGACAGCGGGCAGAACGCGATCGTGCGCGTCGATCCGAAGACGCGCGAAGTCAAGGTCTTCGCGCTGCCTGCCGGAACGCCGTACACGAACATGAACACCGCAGCCTTCGACGGCAACGGCGTTCTCTGGTGGACCGGGCAGGCCGGCTATTACGGCAGCGTCAACCCGAAGACCGGCGCAGTGCGCGTCATCGATGCGCCGGGCGGCCGCGGCCCGTACGGCATCACCGCGACGCCGCGCGGCGAGATCTACTACGTGTCACTCGCCGGCAGTCACCTTGCGCATGTCGATCCGCGTACCGGTATCGCGACCGTCATCGAGCCGCCTACGCCGCGCCAGGGCGCGCGCCGCGTCTGGTCCGACAGCAAGGGCCGGCTCTGGATCAGTGAATGGATTTCGGGGCAGGTCAGCATGTACGACCCCGCGAGCAAACAGTGGAAGGCGTGGAAACCGGCAGACCGCGCGCAGATGTATTCGGTGTACGTCGACGAGGGCGACAAGGTGTGGCTGGCCGAGTGGGCCTCCAACTCGATCCTGCGCTTCGATCCGGAAACCGAGAAGTTCGATCGCTTCCCGAGCGACCGGCCCAACGCGCAGGTGCGGCAGATGCTCGGGCGACCCGGCGAAGCCTGGGGCGCCGAATCGGGCACCGACCGGCTCGTCGTCGTCAGGACAAAGTAGTCAGCCGTTCAGGCGTAACCGCCCTCGAGCACGCGCCGCAGGTTCGCGAGCGCGCGCTGCGACTGCCGGTCGAGCGTCCAGCGCGTGAGGTTGCTGTCGAACGCGCGCCAGGGCCAGCGCCGCGAGCGGTAGTCGAGTGTCCGCTGGAACCGGCACAGGCGGCCTTCCGGTGCGATCTCGTAGACGATGCGCGCGTCACCTTCTGCCGTTCGCGTCGCGATGACCCACAGCGTCGGCGCGTCGCAGGCGAGCACTGTCCACACGGCCGTGAAGCTCCGCGTACCGGCGCGGATCGACTCGGTCACCGTATCGCCGGTGACGAGCGGACGGTCGGCGACGTTTGACACGCGGGCGGTGGCCGGGTGCCAGTGATGCCAGAGCGCCGCGTGCGTCGCGAACGAGAAAGCGGCCTCCGCGGGCCGCGCGATCAGCGTGCCGGTCTCGATCCGCACCAACGGCGGTTCGTCGGCCGCCGGCGGCCACCGCAGGATCGGTTCCACCGGTCGTCAGCGCGCCGTGCTGGCCGGCCCGACTGCGCCTCGATGGAACCAGAGGATCGACAGCAGCGCCGCCAGCAAGATGAACAATGCCGCGGCCGCGCTGAACAGCGCGCTGATCTCGGTGTCCTTGCGCTCGAGCGCAATCTTCGTGTTGAGGCTCTGGTAGACCTTGCGCAGGTCGGTCGCGGTGCCGGCGTGGAAATACTCGCCGCCGGTGAGCTTCGCGATCTCCTTCAGCGTCTCTTCATCCAGGCGCACGTAAAACGAATACTCGCCGATGCTGATGCTCGTGCCTTCGCGCGTGCCGAAGCCGACCGTGTAGACGCGAACGCCGCGGTCCGCAGCGAGCTTCGCGACCTCGATCGGATCCGGCCCGGTCGTGCGGCGGCCGTCGGACAGCAGGATGATGACGCCGTTCGTGAACGAGCCGGGCGCGACCGGCGTCCGGCCCTTCTTCGCAGCGGGCTCCAACGTGCGTGGCCGGTCGATCGGTGCGGAATGAATCCCCGGCCGCAGCATTTCGCCCACCGACTCGAGATCAATCCCGTCCTCGGGGAACAGCATCGCAAGCGCGAGGATGAGCCCGCTGCCGGTCGCGGTCGCGCGCTGCAGCTGGAAACGGTCGATCGCCTCGAGCATGTCCTGCCGGTTCTCGGTCGGTGTCTGCACCACCGCGGCCGTGCCTGCAAACGAGACGATGCCCAGCCGGACCTTGGTCGGCAGCTCCTCGATGAATGCGCGCGCCGCCGTCTGCGCCGCCGACAGGCGGTTCGGGTCGACATCGGTCGCCTGCATGCTGCGCGAAACGTCCATCGCGAGCGCGATCGTCATGTATTCGGAAGGCAGCGTGACGTTTGCGCTCGGACGCGCCATCGCGAGGATCGCCGCAGTC
Source organism: Burkholderiaceae bacterium (assembly GCA_036732825.1). Classification (GTDB taxonomy): domain Bacteria; phylum Pseudomonadota; class Gammaproteobacteria; order Burkholderiales; family Burkholderiaceae_F; genus DAINBQ01. Next base: position 2,405 of record DAINBQ010000022.1, read on the forward strand.
ATCGCGAGCAGGAACAGCGCCGGCGGCACGTGCCGCCGGAAACGCTGGCCTCCCATCGCGTCACGGACCAGCGTCAGGCTTGCGTAGCGGACCGCCGCCTTCCTGCGGCGGCGCAGGATCGCGACGTAGCCGGCGACCAGCACCGGGATCAGGAGCAGCAGCCAGAGCAGGTTCGGCCAGAGGAAGTGCATCGTTTCGCCCCGCAGAATCCAGGATTCGACCGCGTGACCGGAGGAAGATTCTGCACGCAAGCCACTCTATCACCGGCCCGTGCGACCACAATGCAGCAGACTGAGGCGTCTCCAAGGCATTTCTTCCGGACACAATGAGCGGAAAACGCGCCCGGCCGAACTTTTCGGCCACCTCGCAACCAAAGCAAGAATTGGTTAGATCAGGCCCGCCGAATCGCTGGCCAGCCCGGCATCCAGGGTGATACCGTTTTCCGTCCGGCCAGCCCACGACCTGAATCACGACTCGGCGAGGCGATGAAAAGACCCGCGCTTTACAGCAGCGCCAGCCGACCGCGTGCCGCGGCCGAGCCGGTCGTCGCCGCGCGCAAGGCTGTCGCCGCCCAACCTGCTGCCGAGTCGCAACCTGCCGCCGCTCCCGTGTCGGGCCCAGCCCGCCCGGGCTTGTTCCGCAAGCTGGACCGTCGGCTGCTGCTTGCAGCCATTGCGCTGATCGCGCTGACGGTCTTCGTCGTGCGCGACGCCTCGCGCCCGCCGCCACGCCCGCTGACGCAGGACGACATCGACGCGGCGGTGCTGCACACGCTGGAAACCAAGACGCTGCCGTCGCGCGCCGCCCAGGCGGCCGACGCGGTCATGCCCTCGGTCGTGCGTGTGGACGGCTGGAGCGATGACGACGAGCCCGGCGCCGGCGACCGGCGCGAAGGCGTCGGCTCCGGTGTCGTGATCGTCGACAGCGGCATCATCCTGACCAACCTGCATGTCGTCGCGGGAGTCGAGAAGGTGACCGTGACGTTCCAGGAGGGCCTCGAGTCCGAAGCCGAACTGGTGCGTGCCTACCCGCAGAATGACCTCGCAGTCATCAAGGCGAAGAAGCTGCCGGATGACCTGAAGCCGGCCACGCTCGGCACGACGCAATACCTGAAGCCGGGCGACGAGGTGGTCGCCGTCGGGTTCCCGTTCGGCATCGGCCCGTCGGTGTCGGCCGGCGTCGTGTCGGGCCTCGACCGCGAGTTCCGCTCGTCGGACGGCAAGAAAGTGCTGACCGGCCTGATCCAGTTCGACGCGGCCGCCAACCCCGGCAATTCGGGCGGCCCGCTGGTGACGATGACGGGCGAGGTCGTCGGCATCGTCACCGCGCTCTACAACCCGACACCGCACCGCACATTCATCGGCATCGGCTTCGCCGCCACGATCGAGGCTGCGGGCGGCGCGGTGGGGATCCCACCTTTCTGAGCGACGCGGGGCGTCGCACCAACCTAAGGCGGAACATGGACGAGCAAGGCAATGCGCGCGATGTCGGCACCCTGATGCAGCGCGTGCTCTATGAAGTCAAGCGCATCGTCGTCGGACAGGACCACTTCCTCGAGCGCGTGCTGGTCGCGATCCTTGCGCAGGGCCATCTGCTGGTCGAAGGCGTGCCCGGCCTAGCGAAGACGCTGACGGTCAACACGCTGGCGAAGACGATCCGCGGCACGTTCAAGCGGATCCAGTTCACGCCCGACCTGCTGCCGGCCGATCTCGTCGGCACCCGCATGTACAACCAGAAGTCGGGCGATTTCTCGACCGTGCTCGGGCCGGTGTTCGCAAACCTTTTGCTCGCCGACGAGATCAACCGCGCGCCGGCCAAGGTGCAGAGCGCGTTGCTCGAGGTGATGCAGGAGCGCCAGGTGACGATCGCCGGCCAGACGCACAAGGTGCCCGAGCCATTCCTCGTGATGGCCACGCAGAACCCGATCGAGACCGAAGGCACCTATCCGCTGCCCGAAGCGCAGGTCGACCGCTTCATGATGAAGGTCCTGGTCGGCTATCCGAGCGAGGAAGAAGAGTTCGTCATCGTCGAACGCGTGACCGGCCCGGCCTCCGGCGTGTCCGCCGTGTGCACGACCGAGCAGCTCGCCGAACTGCAGCAGCAGTGCCGCGCGATCTATGTCGATCCCGGCCTGATCCAGTACGCGGTGAAACTGGTGTCGGCGACGCGCCGGCCCGACCGCTTCGGCCTCGCCGATTACGCGCGCTACATCACGTTCGGCGCCAGCCCGCGCGCGACGATCAACCTGATCGAAGGCGCCCGGGCACTGGCCTTCCTGCGTGCGCGCAGCTACGTGCTGCCGGCCGACGTGATCGACCTCGTTCCCGACGTGCTGCGGCATCGCCTGGTGCTCTCCTACGAAGCGCTGTCCGATGGCCAGACTGCCGACGCGCTCGTGATGCGCATCCTGAAGGCGATCCCGGCCCCCGAAGCTCCGCTCGAAAGCCATGTTCGAGTGGCGACGGGGTCGTAAGCCCCCCGAGACGCCGGCCGCGAACGAGCCGGTCGCCGCAGCCCCCGGCACGCGGGCCGATCCGGAACGCCTGCTGCGCAAGCTCGAGTGGACTGTGCTGCGGCGGCTCGACGGCCTGCTGCAGGGCGATTACCGGACACTGTTCCGCGGCTTCGGCCTGGATCTTGCCGACCTGCGCGAATACCAGCTGCACGACGACGTGCGCTACATCGACTGGAACGTCACCGCGCGGCTGCAGGTGCCGCACGTGCGCGAGTTCCAGGAAGACCGCGAGGTCGCAGCGTGGTTCGTGCTCGATCTCTCGGGCTCGATCGACTTCGGCTCGCGCGAAGTGCGCAAGCGCGCGCTGTCGTCCGAGCTGGTCGCGGTGCTCGCGAGGCTCTTCACGCGCTACGGCAACCGGGTCGGAGCCATCCTGCAGGCCGAGGGCGCGACCGAGGTGATTCCCGCACGCAGCGGCCGGCGCCATGTGCTGCACGTGCTCGATCGCATGCAGAAGATCGGGGCCGACCGCCCGCCCGGGACCGCGGGTCGGGTCACCGATCTCGCCGCGTTGATCGCGTATGCGCAGCCGCTGATCAAGCGCCGCTCGGTCGTGTTTGTCGTTTCGGACTTCATCAGCGAGCCGGGCTGGGGCAAGCGTCTGGGAGACCTTGCACGCCGGCACGAAGTCGTCGCGGTCAGGCTCTACGACCCGATGGAAATCGAGTTGCCGGATCTCGGACTCATCGTGCTGCAGGATGCCGAGACCGGCGAGCAGATGCTGGTGGACACGAACGACTCCGGCTTTCGCCGGCGCTTCGCGCAGGCCGCTGGCAAGCGGGAGGGTGAGTTACGCGAAGCGCTTGCAGCGGCCGGCGTCGACTGTCTCGAACTGGCGACCGACGAGCCGCTCGACCAGGCATTGCTGCGCTTCACGCAGCTGCGCAAGCGGCGCAGCCAGCTCGCTGCGGGCGGCCTGCCGCGCCATCCGTCGCGCTGAATGCACGTGCTGAGATGCTGAAGATCGGCACCGTCAGCTTCCTCTGGCCCACGTTGCTGTGGCTGCTGGCCGCGGTGCCGCTCGTTGCCGCGCTGCATTCCGTATTGGTCGCTCGCCGCCGGCAGGTCGGCTTGCGCTACGCGAACCTCGAGACCGTTGGCGTCGTGCGCAGCGCGGGCAAGCTGGCTCACGCACCGGCGCTGCTGATGCTCCTCGGGCTCACGGCGCTGATCGTCGCGATCGCGCGGCCGCAGGCGCTGATCGCGCTGCCAGCGCGGCTCGAGACCGTCATTCTCGCGCTCGACATCTCGGCCAGCATGAAGGCGACCGACCTCGCGCCGAACCGCATTACTGCGGCGCAGGCGGCGGCGCGCAGCTTTGTTGCCGAACAGCCGAGCCACGTGCGCATCGGCGTCGTCGGCATCGCCGCGTCGGCCGCGGTCGTGCAATCGCCGACGAACAACCGCGAGGAGATCCTGCAGGCGATCGAGCGCCTCGAACCCCAGCGCGGCACCGCACTCGGCAGCGGCCTCGTGATCGCGCTCGATGCGGCGGTGCCCTCCGCGCGCATCGATGTCGAGGAGTTCATGAATCCGCGCCCGGCGGCGCCGTCCGAGCTGAAGGACAAGCCGACCGAAGAAGAGTCTCCGCAGCCGCGCGGCGTCGACGCCACCGCCGCGATCGTGCTGCTGTCCGACGGCCAGAGCAATGTCGGTCCCGGTCCGCTGAAGGCCGCCGAGATCGCCGCGAAGCACGGCGTGCGCATTTACACGGTCGGCATCGGCACCCCCGAAGGCACGACGGTCACCGCCGACGGCTGGTCGATGAGAACGCGGCTCGACGAGGAATCGCTGAAGAAAGTCGCATCGATGACGCAGGCCGAGTACTTCCGCGCCGGCAACGCCGCGGACCTCAAGAAGATTTACAGCGCGCTCGGCACCCGGCTCGCGCTGCAGAAACCGCAGCCCACCGAAGTGACCGCGATCGTCGCCGCGCTCGGTGCAGTGCTGACCCTGGTGGGGGGACTGCTTTCGATGTTGTGGTTCAACCGGATCCTCTGACGCTCGAGGGCTGTACCACGTCAACGGGAAGTCGAGAAAAGCGCCACTCGCCCTCAAGCGCACTGCGCCTCGAGCAATTCTGGCAAGCCTGTGGCGCCACCGTCTCGTCGATCGCCTGCGCGCGCAGGCGGGGCAATCCGGTACCGGAGTTCCGTTCGCCGCAAAAGAGTGGCGATGGTCACGGAAGCGCTCTCACATGAGTCTTCGGTAGCCGCCGAGCCTGGTTGCGCAAGCGCTTCCGTGACTTCCAACACTACCGAAGCCCAGCTGGCCAGCAACGCGAATTTCAGCGCCGGCCGGCGCGAATATTCCCGACCGCAAAACTTCCGCCGCCCTACGATTCAAGCGAATCGACGATGGCGTCGATTCGGCAGGAGGTCACGACATGTTCACGATCGTGAAAGCGAATTCGAGCGGAGCGGACGGTCCTTGATCGGACCTGGCCGTCCAGGAAGCCCGGATCGCGTCGTGCGCCTCCGGGCTTTTTTGTGCAGTCAACCTCCAAAGGAGATTCACCATGAAACGCTACAGTCGATACGAAAGAAGGAACGACCTTGGCTTCGGCGTCGTTGTCCTGGCGATGTTCGTCGTCACGGCACTCGGCGCAGGACTCGGTTACTTCGGTCATGCGGACGAGTCCGCCGTTCTTGCGGCTAGCGCGCGCGAGGCGGTCGTCGTCAGCAGCGAAGAGCCGCACAACCCTGGAGCAACCCTCGGAGCGTAGTCGTGATCGCAAACAGAGCAAGACCCGCTGGCTGCGCGTGACCGCAAGAAGGCGCGCAGCCAGCCTCTCCTGACTTGGCGATCGCGATCGCCGTTTTCCCTCCCCATCTGAACCAGCGCGGAGTATCTTGGTAGTGGATCCACCTCGCGCCGGTGCAAGCAAGAACGGCCCGAGAAGAACAAGAATCAACCCCTGCCATAGGACCTACCCCCATGTTGATGTCTTCCATCACGTTCGATGCTGCGATGACGGCATCGGCGGTTCTCGAACGCCTCGCCCGCAACGGCTTCTGGCGCGATCCGGCGGATCGCGCGGCCAAGGACTGGATTGCCGGATATGCGAAGCGCACCGGTGTCAGCGTCGACGAGGCGGCACGCCGTCTGGCGCGTGATCCGAGCCGGGTCGGCGCCGCAATCCGCCGCCAGTGGTACGCAAACGTGCTCTGGTATGCGCGGCCGCTGGAGGAAGTGCTTTACCGCTGCTCGAATGCGCGGCCGGACGAGCCGCTGCTGTATGTACTGAACCTGCACGAGACTGACAGCCAGGCGCCGATCTCTGCCACCGGGGAGACGCCGGCCGCCGAGGGCGTCGTGTTCGCGGGCGAGATTCCGGTCGGCGTCAACGTGAACCTTCCGATGGCGGCGGCGCGGCCGCCAAGCCGGTCGGTTCCGGGCAATGGCGGATCCGGGCCGCCGCCGATCAGTGCGCCCGCCCCGGACATCACGTTCGGCGGAGGTACCCGCGGAACACGGTCGCGCGCCGCGCGACCGCAGGCAGCTCCCCCGCAGGAAATCAGCGCGTGGCCGCGGCTCGACGCGCCCGAATACGTGCCGGCGCGCAAGCCGTTCCCGGTCGTCGTCGGGCTCGCCGGCACGCAACAGCAGGGTGTCGCCGGCGGCCAGGTCACGCTGAAGGTCCCGGCGAGCGTGAAGTCGGTCGACGTGTCGATCGAACTGATCGCCGACGGCGTCGATGCGCCGGACGGCTGGACCAGGACGCTGAAGGTTGATGTCGCGAACCCGACCGCGAACAGCGTGATGTTCCAGCTGGTCGGCCGCGATCCCGAAGGACCCGAGCCGGTGCACCTGACGACGCTCGAAGTGCGTTACGTGCTCGACGGCACTGTGTGCGGCACCGCTTCGCGCGCCCTCGTGATCGGCAAGTCCGATGCACCGGTCGCCGCGCCCCCGCCCGGACTCGGCACGCCGTGGACCGCGCAGCCGCCGAGCGCCTCGCCGATCACGTTGCAGCGTGATGAGTTCCCGGCCGACCTGACGATCGAAATCGCGAAGACCGATGGCAACGCCGCAAGCGGCCGCTTTCAGTGCCGGCTGTATTCGTCGCATGCGCCGGCCGGCATCGGCCCATTCCCGATCGACCTCGGCGAGGATGCGAAAACCTTCGCGAAGTCCGTCGTGCAGCAGATCCGCGACTTCTCCGGCGATCCGATCGTCGACAACCTGCTGCGCTCGGTCGGCGGCCTGATCGCAGAAAAGCTGCCACCCGAATTCTTCTCGGCGCTGCGCTCGATCGCGCAGGCGATCGCGCCGCGCGTGCCGTCGGTGCTGCTCGTGTCTGCCGATCCCTACGTTCCGTGGGAACTCGCTGCGGTCGATCCGCCGCTCGATCCCAATCGCCCGCCCTACCTCGGCGCGCAGACCGTCATGGGGCGATGGCTGCGGGATCCGCGCGATACCGCGGCCGCCCCTACCGCGGTGCGTCCGGTCGCGAAGCCGCCGGCGCAGCCGCCGTCGACGATCGGCGTCAAGCACATGGCCGTGATGGCCGGCCTCTACAAGGCAGAGTCGGGACTGCGCAACCTGCCGGAGGCCGAGGCCGAGGCGAAGGCGCTCGCGAAGTCGTACCAGGCCGTTGCCCTCGCCGCGAACCTGACCGACGTGAAGCGCATGCTCGATGCCAAGCTCTCGCAGGAATTCAACGAGATCGGCGGCGTCGAGGCGATCCACTTCGCCGGCCACGGCGACTTCGACCCGTCGCAGACGGATTCCTCGGTGCTGATGCTGAGCGAGGGCCGGCCGCTGCCGTCGATCATGTTCCGCAGCGCGAACTACGGCGGCGACAAACAGCCGCAGCCGCTCTTCTTCCTGAACGGCTGCATGATCGGCATCGGCGGCGAACTGCTTGGCGACATGGGCGGCTTTCCCGGCAACTGCCTGAAGGGCGGCTTCGGCGGAATCGTCGGGGCGTTGTGGGAAGTCGACGACAAGGTGGCGCACCAGATCGCGCTCGAGTTCTGGCAGCGGGCGCTGCCGGCCGCCGGCGGCAAGCCGGAGCCGGTCGGCGAGATCCTGCGCGACCTGCGCGCGAAATATTCGGCGACGGCCGCCGAGCCGGAGTCCACTTACCTCGCCTATGTCTATTACGGGCACCCGCGGCTGACGTTGCAGCGCGTGCCATAAGAAGGGAGACCGCCAATGGCAGTGCAGCTTCCAGGTTCGATCCAGTCAATCGCGCTGGGCGACGGTTACGCGATCCGCGCGCCGGGCGTGATCGGCAGCGCGGAACTCAAGCGCCCGCACAGCGCGACCGAACGCTCGCGTTCGCGCACGGTCGACGACGGCACCGCGGCACTCGATGCCGCGCTGGCCGAATCCAATGTCACCGAAGTCCGGCAGATCGAGATCACATTGCAGCCGCCGCCGCGCACGTTGCCGACGCGCGCGCTGCGCAGCATCGACGGGCAGGAGGAGCTGCTCGAAGTCTCGGTGCCGGATCTCGGCGCCGAAACCGGCCAGGTCGTGCTCGCCTGCGACGAGACCGGCGTGCTGACCTGGCATCTTCCGGTAGATGACCAGCAGCAGGTGCAGCCGTCCACCAAGCGCGGCAGCGGCGGCACCAAGCGCTTCCTGATCCCGGCCTCGCGTCCGCAGCCCGCGCCGACCGCCGATGGCACGAAACGCAGCCTGATCGGCGTGCTCGGCAAGAAGCTGCTCAAGGTCCTCGTCTACCCGATCATCGATCCGGTCATCGGCAAGGTGAGCGAACTCTTTGCCGAACACTGGGAACAGAAGAAGCGGCCCTATGGCCTGCGCGATTTCGCTCCCGCGAACTTCCGCGATCCGAACGGGCCGGCGCTCACGGACGCCGACTGGCAGAGGATCGCCGCCGGCCGCGGGCTGCTGTTCATCCACGGCACCTTCAGCACCGCGCACGGCGCGTTCAACCAGATTCCGGACGACGTGTTCGCGGAGCTGCACCGGCGTTACGACGGGCGCGTGCTCGCGTTCAACCACTTCTCGCTCTCGCACAGCCCGCGGCGCAACATCGAGTGGCTGCTCGCGCACGTCCCGGCCGGCGCCTTCGAGTTCGACATCGTCTGCCACAGTCGCGGGGGCCTCGTCGCGCGCACGCTGGCCGAACACCCTGCCGTGTTCGAACTGAACGCGGCGCGCATCAAGGTGCCGCGCCTGGTCTGCGTCGGCGTTCCGAACGCCGGCACGCTGCTCGCGCATCCCGATCACATGGTCAAGCTGCTCGACCGGGTCACGACGTCGCTCAACCTGTTCCCGAGCGGGCCTGTCACCGAGACGCTCGAAGCGATCATCACTGCGGTCAAGGTCATCGGCCATGGCGCGCTGGGCGGGCTCGACGGGCTGGCCTCGATGAATCCCAGCGGCAAGTTCCTGTCGGAACTGAACCAGGGGCCGGCGAGTGACACCGTCTACCACGCGATCGCCGCCGACTACGAGCCGACCGACGAAGGCCTGAAGGCGCTGATTGCCGGCAAGGTCGCCGACGCGGTGGCCGACCGCGTCTTCGGAAACGACGCGAACGACCTCGTCGTTCCGCTGACCGGAGCCTTCGGAGCCAACGGCTGCGCGGCGTTCCCGATTCCCGACGAGCGGGTCGTACAGCTGCCCCCGACCGCCGGCGTCATGCATACGCAGCTCTTCGGTCACCCGCAGACCGGCAAGAAACTGCTCGAGTGGCTGGCCTGAAGCGGTCGGTACTGACCGCGCTGATCACCGGCGCGTCGTCCGGTATCGGTGCCGCGCTCGCGCGCTGCTTCGCGCGCGACGGGCATCGTCCGGTGCTGGTCGCGCGCACTGCCGGCAAGCTGCAGGAGCTTGCGCAATCGCTGCAAGCGGAGTTCGGCGTGCGCCCTGTCGTGCTGGCGGCAGACCTCGCGCGGCCGGGCGCGGCGGCCACGCTCGCGGCAGGCATCAAGCGCAAGCGACTCGCGATCGACGTGCTGGTCAACAACGCCGGCATCCTGGAACACGGCCGATTCGTGCGGATACCCGCGCCCCGCCATCAGGCGCTGATCGACCTGAATGTCACGGGGCTGACCGCGATGCTGGTGGAGTTCCTGCCGCCGATGATCAGGCGCGACCACGGCCGTGTGCTCAATGTCGCATCGATCGCCGCGTTCCAGCCGGTGCCGATGCTGGCCACCTATGCCGCGACGAAGGCCTATGTGCTGTCGCTCACGGAGTCGCTGTCCGAGGAACTGCGCGACACCGGAGTGACCGTCACCGCGCTGTGCCCGGGCATCACCGCCACCGACATGCTGACAGCGGCTACGGAAGCCAACGCCAAGCTCGGGTCATTGCCCGGCTTCCTGGTCAGCGACGTCGATGCTGTCGCCGCCGAGGGCTATCGCGCCTGCATGGCAGGCGAGGTGATCGCGGTGCCCGGCAACGTGAACTGGGCAACGGTCGTCGCTGCCAGAGCAGCACCGAAGTGGCTCGTGCGGCGCGTCGTCGGCGCCGTTGGACGCAACGTCGTCTGAGTCTCCGGCTCAGGCGCGCGCGGCGGCGTGCTGCTCGCGGGGCGCCGTGGGTCGATCCGCTTCCTGCAGCGCGCGCCGCATCGAGCCGAAGCGCCGGCGGTATTGCGCAGGCGTCAGTGTCACGTGGCGTCGGAACAGCCGCCCGAAGAAGCCCGCATCCTCGTAGCCGACCTCGTTGGCGATCGCCTCGATCGGCGCGTCGCTCGATTCGAGCATCTGCTTCGCCTCTTCCAGCCGCAGCGTGTGCACGTATTCGAGCGGCGACATGCCGGTCGCCTGCTGGAAGCGGCGCTTGAAGGAACGCTCCGCCAGGCCGCTCAACTTCACCATCGCCGCGACCGGCGCCGACTCTTCGTAGTGCTGCGCGATCCAGACCTGCGCGCGCGCGATCTCGGCGTCCTCGGACTGGCGCGAACGCGCCAGCCGCGCGAACGGCTGCTGCCCGACGTCGTGCCACTCGATCAGGTTCATGCGCGCCGACTGCATCGCAACCTCGAGCCCGACAAAGCGCGAAATGAGGTAGATCGCGAGGTCCAGCCATGACGTGCCGCCGCCCGCCATCACGAGCCGCTGTTCTTCCCCGGTGACCACCAGCGCGCGCTGCGGATGCACGCGGACCTTCGGATGCCGCCTGTGCAGCACGTCGCAATAGGCCCAGTGCGTGGTCGCGTCGCCGCCGTCGAGCAGCCCGGTCTGCGCCAGCATCATCGCGCCCGAGCATGCAGTCGCAATCGTTGCGCCGGCCGCGTGACAACGCTTCAGCCAGTCCACTTCCTGCGCGAAGCGATCGAGAGGCTCGCCCGGCGGCACCGCAATCTCGGGCACACACACGACGTCCGGCGGCGCGCAGTCGTCGAGTGTTGCATCCGGCGTGATGATGATGCCATTCGCCGCGGCGAACGGTCCGCTGATGCGTGACACCACCTGCGCTTTCATCACCGAAGGGCCCGGCACGCCGTCGACCAGGATGCCCCAGTCCCGACTGGCCGACACAAAGAGGTCGTACAGGCCGTAGACCACCGACGCGGTCGATTCCGGGTAGGTCAGGATCGCGACTTGAACGGCGCGGGACTGGTGTTCACTCATTCGGACCTCCTTGCGGCTGAATTGACCCGGCTGGCCGATTTGCCCGGTTCGTTGCCGAAACGGCTTTAGTGCTTGAGCCCGGCCCGCCTTACCTTCGCAGCGTCGAAATTCGTCACTCAAATTCAACCAAACGGAGCACTGCCATGCCAAGTCCCATCGACCTGCTGCTGGACCCGATCTCGATCACGGTTCTCTCCATCTATGCCGCGCTGATCCTGTGGGAGGCACTCGCGCCGGCCCGACCGCTGCCCACCGTGCGCGGCTGGAAGGCGCGCGGGCTCGCCGCCTTCGTCGTCTACTTCTTCCTCTCTTCCTATCTTCCGCTGGTCTGGACCGAGCAACTCGCGCAGTTCCAGCTGTTCGACCTGACTGCGCTCGGCACCTGGGGCGGAGCGATCGTGGGACTGCTCGTCTACGAGGCCGGCGTCTACACCTGGCACCGGACGATGCACAGCTCGAACGCACTGTGGCGCACCTTCCACCAGATGCACCATAGCGCCGAACGCCTCGACACCTATGGCGCCTTCTGGTTCAGCCCGCTCGACATGGCCGGCTGGACGCTGCTCTCGAGCCTTGCGCTGACGCTGGTCGTCGGCATCACGGCCGAAGCCGCCACCGTCGTGCTGCTGACGACCACGCTGCTCGCGATCTTCCAGCACTCGAACATCCGCACGCCGCGCTGGCTCGGCTACTTCGTGCAGCGTCCGGAGTCGCACTCGTACCACCACGAGCGCGGCGTGCACGCGCGCAACTACTCGGATCTGCCGATCTTCGACATCCTGTTCGGCACGTTCCACAACCCGCAAGGGTTCGCGCCGGCCACCGGCTTCTGGGATGGCGCGTCCGCCCGTGTGCTGGACATGCTGCGTCTGCGTGACGTCACCCGGCCGACTGCAAGCGCGGCAAATGCCATCCCGGCAGTCGCATCCGATCACCCTTGATCCCCGGATCTCCGCATTTTGGAGGGCACCCATGACAACCCGACAAATCACTACCGCGACCGCCGCCGAGGTCGATCAATGCATCGCGGTCATGTCACTGGCCTTCAGCAACAACCCCGGCGTGCGCTGGATGTATCCGGACCCGC
>DAINBQ010000022.1:14670-23111 GCA_036732825.1 Burkholderiaceae bacterium
GCACGAGCCGCACTGGCATCTGCCGCTGATCGGAACCGATCCCAGCCGCCAGCGCAAGGGCGATGGCTCGGCGCTGCTGCGCCATGCGCTATCCGTGTGTGATGAACAGCAGGTGCCGGCCTATCTCGAAGCGACGAGCTCGACCAGCGTCCCGCTGTATCAGCGACACGGCTTCGAGGTTCTCGGCACGATCCAGCTGAAATCCTCGCCGCCGATCTACCCGATGCTGCGCAAGCCGCAGAAGGCCGCTCACTGAATGCGCGGAAGAAGTGCGGCCGGAAACGGCCGCATGCCCCCGCGGTCCGGTGACGTCGCGGAGCGCTCGGTCAGCGCTTGCCGGTCCAAACGAAGATCTGGCCGTCGGAGTTGACCAGCCAGGGCACGGGTCCCGCGGCGAGCGCGACCGCGCCGCCGTTGACGCGCCGCCAGGACTGTCCGTTCCAGCGATGGATCGAGTACCCGCCGGGGACGCGGTCGGTTCCCAGCAGCCACGCCGTGCCGTTGGAGGCGATCGTCACCGCGATGCCGCGGCCCGCAAGACGCTGCCAGCGGCCGTTGCGACTCCACCGGAAAACCTCGCCGCGATCGTTGACGACCCAGGGGTTGCCCTGCGGATCCACATCGATGTGGACCGCACCGCCGGGCACGAGGTCCCAGTCGTTTCCGTTCCAGCGATGGATCGCGTATCCGCCCGGCGCTGGCGTGACGCCGATCACCCACACCGCGCCGTTTGCGCCGATCCCGATGTCGCGCGCCAGTCCCGGCAGTTGCCGCCAGTTGCCGCGCTCGAGGCGAAAGATGCTGCCCGAGGAATTGACGACCCACGGGGTGCCCTGCGGATCGACGTCGATGCGTGCCGCGCCGCCCGGGCCGATCTGCCAGTCGGTACCGGTCCAGCGATAGATCGAATGCCCGCCGGGGACATTGTCGATACCGGTCACCCAGACCTCGCCGCGCGAACCGACCCCGATGTCGGACGCAAGGCCGGGCATCAGCTGCCACTGCGCGTGCGCGAGTGAGCAGGAAAGTGAAAACAGAAGGCCGATCAGCGTGCGGAGTCTCATGGCATTCACCGGTCAGTGAGGGTGGCCACACGATGCCAGCAAGGCGCGTGCGCCGATCGCTGCTGATGGACGTCAACGCCGGGGTAGTTCCGCCGTTGACAATACGCGGATGGTCGACATCGATACACCTCGCTTCAACCTGCCGCTTATTGCATTGCACTGGCTCACGTTGATCGTGCTTGCGCTGGCCTACGCGACCAGTGAATTACGCGAAGTCTTTCCGAAGGGCAGCGCCGGCCGCGAGGTCATGATGAACCTGCACGTGATGCTGGGGCTCATCGTGTTCGGCATCGCGTGGCTGCGCCTGCTCGTGCGCATGTTCAGCGCCACCCCCGCCGTGCGGCCCGCACCACCGCCGTGGCAGGAGACGCTCGCGAAGCTGGCGCACGTCGCACTTTACGGACTGATGTTGCTGCTTCCGCTCACCGGCTGGCTGATGCTCAGCGCGGAGGGCAAACCGGTCGATCTTCCTGGTTGGCAACTCCCCGCGCTCATCACTCCGAACAGGTCGATTGCCGACGGGATCGAGGACGTGCACGAGGCGCTCGCGTCCGCCGGTTATGCGCTGATTGGCCTGCATGCCGCCGCCGCATTGTTCCATCACTACGTGCTGCGCGACAACGCGCTGCGTCTGATGCTGCCGACTTTTCGGCGCGCGAGCTAGGGCCTGTTCACACCAAGAATAGGCGCTAGATCCCGACCTCGATCTCGAACCCGGCGGCGCGCAATCGCGGCACGAGTGCGCCACCGAGCGCGGTGGCGGGCGTCAGCACGCCGCCGCAAGCTGCTCCGCCCGGCAGCTTCGCGCCATCGAATGCGAGGCACAAGCCCGCCTCGCACAGGATGCGCAGCGTCGCGCGGTTGCCCGGATCACCGCGGAATGCGATGCGGGCGCGCGCGCTGCGGCCGTCTTCCGTGCGCCCGATCAGCTCGGTCGTGAACCAGCCGCCCGCCATCGTCTTTTTCGACGGCCCTTCGCCGGGCTTCGGCAGCACCGTGCCGAGCAGCGCACGCGCCGCCGCGCTCTTCATCGCGACATCGAACCCCGCCATCCCGGCGGCCAGCGCATGAGCCTTCGCCTGTGCCAGCGGCGCATCGAGCTTCGTGTACTCCTGATAGCGGAACGATGGCGCGTAGGGTTCGCCCCATTGCGCGCTCAGCGCCGCGCTGCGCCGGACCACGCGCGTGTTGATCGGCCCCATCACGAAAGGCGCGACCCAGGTGCCGATCGTTTCGTCGTAACGCGCACTGCGCGGATCGCGGTTGCCCTCGATCTCTGCGGCCGAGTGCCGGCCGCGCGGGTTGAGCAGGAACGGATCGCGCCCGGCATCCACCTCGCCTGCCTCGTAGCGATGCGCATTCGACGCCAGCGTGCCGCCGTTGAAACCGCCCATCATCTGGAAGTACGCAGTGACCGCGACGCACGGAGCGCCGAACGCCTGCTGGATGTGCCGCACGAGCAGCAGCGTGCCGAGATCCGACGGCACCGAGTCGAAGCCGCAGAACGGCACGATGCGCGTGCCGTCGCGCGCCGCCTGGGCGTGATGACGATCGATCAGCCCGCGCACCCAGGCGGTCTCGCCGGTGATGTCGGCGTAGTGCGTCCGGTGGCGCACGCAGGCATCGACGATCGCGTCGCCGTACAGCGCGAACGGCCCCGCCGTCGTGACCAGCACGCGCGTGTCACGGACCATCGCGTCGATCGCCTTCGCGTCCGAACTCTCGGCCACGACGACCGCCGGCGGCACGCTGCGGGCGTGCATCGTTGCGATCAGTTCGGTCCTCAGCGCTTCGAGCTTCGTGTCGTCGCGCCCGGCGATCGCCCAGCGCAGCTTCCTGCGCGATTGAAGCTGTGCCAGGTAAGCGGCCGCGCGCCGGCCCACGAAGCCGGTCGCGCCGTAAAGCACGAGGTCGAACGTCCGAAACGTGCGCTTTTCACGAGTGATCATCGTGTCGATTGGCTCGTACGGAACGCTATAACGTTGAAGCGCTGCCACCGCAAGGCCCGTAGGCACTTGCAGCTTCCAACTACCGCCGCCCTTTCGGCATCGTGTACTCGACTCTGTTGTCCGTGATGCGGAGCCAGCCGGCGCGTTCCATCTCCGCGATCAGTTCGCGTACGGCATCGAAGTCAAACTTGCGGCCGAGGTGGCTCTCGATGTGATGCTCGAGCCCTTTGCGCTTGCCGGGTCGCTTCTCGCCCATCCGGCGCAGGCTGTCGAGGACGATCTGCTTCGGGTCTTCGGCAGCTTTTTTCGCTGGTGCCCTGGCAGCGGCCTTTGCTGCGGGCGCCGTTTTGACGGCGGCCTTCTTCGCTGACGGCGCTTTCCTGGCGGGCACGGTCTTCTTCGCCGCGGCCTTTCGTGCGGGCGGCGCCGCGTGGGTTCCGAGCGCGGCCTGGATTGTCGCCACGCGATGCGCCTCGAATCCGAGCGTGCGGACATGCACCAGCAGCGAGTCGAAGCCCTTGTCCCGCGAGATCACGAAGAAGCGCGCGCCTTTCGCTGCCGCCTTCTCGTCCAAGTGCTCCTGCAGCAGGCGGCCGAGATAGCAGGAGATGTGGAAATCCAGCACGTCGGGACCCTGGCGGTCGCTCTGGATCAGCTCGACCCGGTCGCCCAGCGGCTGCAGCGACTTGTACATGCCGACATCGAACTTGTTCTGGTGCACGCCGTGAAAGATGCGGACGCGGTACTCGTCGCCACGCAGCAGGCACAGGTCGCCCGCCTGCGGCTGGAGGTTCTCGAAGTCGATGAGGATGTAGGTCAGGGTCATTGAGTGCGCTGTCGCCCGAAGAGATCGAAGAGTCAATGTACCGCGCGGCGACTTCGATGTGATGCGATTCTTGCCTGACATGCATCAATTGCTCGCGATGACGCTCCGCCTCGCCTTCGCCTGGTTGTGGATTGAGGATTCTTAACGTCGCTGCCGACCGTTCGTCGATCGCTTTAGCGCTTCGACTAAGAGGCGTTTCACCCTGATCGGTTAATCCGAGCGTCTGCTCTCCGCCGCAAGTCCTAACGCAAAACGGCCAGGCCAGTTAATCCTCGGTTTTTTGTTTCGCGGTTTTATCTCGCCCATGCCGTCGTCGACATCACGCACCGCAATTCAAAAGCTGTGCAGTGTTCGATCCGATCTACGAGGCGGCGTGGAGCCCAAGGAGAAAACGTGAGACCTCAAACTATCATGGCCGCCGCAGCGCTGGCCGCCGTCATCGCGACACCTGTCAACGCGGCCGACCCCGTTCGCGGAAAGTTGCTGTACGAAAACACGAACGGGGCGCCGCTGTCGTGCGCAGCCGGTATCTGTCATGGCGCGAACCCGAGCACAAACCTCAACAAGATCCGCAACGGCACGAATGCGAACGTGATCCTCAGCGCGATCAACTCGGTCGGCGAAATGAAATTCCTCAGTGCCTACGTGTCGGCCACCGACGCCGCGGACATCGCTGCCTACATTGCGAATCCGGCCGCCGGCACGCCGAGCCCGGGGGCCACACTCTCCACCGCGACGCTGAGTTTCGGAAGCCAGGTGGTGCAGACCAGTTCGGGGACGATGTCCGCGAGCCTGACCAACAGCGGCACCGCCAACCTCGTGCTGTCGTCGGTCACGCTCGGGGGCGCCAATCCGACCGATTTCACGCGCAGCGGCACGTGCACGGCGGCCCTATCCCTCGCGCCGACGACGTCGTGCTCAGTCGACGTCACATTCAAGCCGACGGCGATCGGCACGCGCAGTGCGGCGATCACCATTGGTCACAACGCATCGCCGAACAGCAGCGTGCTCAGTCTCACCGGGAGCGGTGCGGCGGCACCGACGCCTGCGGTCGGACTTTCAGCAACCACGCTGGCATTTGGCAACCAGACTATCGGGATGACCAGTGCGGCGAAGACGGTTTCGATCAGCAACACCGGCACCGCCAATCTCGTGCTGGGCTCCATTACAACGACTGGCACCAATGCTGCCGAGTTCGCGCCGAGCAATTGCAGCAATACGACGCTCACCCCGGGAACGAACTGCTCGATCAGCGTGACGTTCACGCCCGCAGCACTTAACACCCGCACCGCGACTCTCAGCATCCCGTCCAACGCCGGCGGCAGCCCGCACGGCGTTGCGCTGTCGGGCAACGGCGTGGCTGCGCCTGCTCCGGCGGTCACTTTGAGCCCGGCCAGCCTGGCGTTCGGCAACCAGACCGTGGGAACCATGAGCGCCGCCAAGTCGATCACGCTGACGAACTCCGGCAACGCCGCGCTCGGCATCAGCTCGATCGCGACCACCGGCAGCGGATTCGCGTCGTCGCACAACTGCGCCGCGACGCTCGCCGCCGCCGCCAGCTGCACGATCAACATCACCTTTTCACCCGCCAGCGCCGCCGTCGCCACAGGCGCAGTGACGATCACTTCGACGGCGACAGGCAGCCCGCATTCGGTCGGCTTCAGCGGCACCGGCACCGTGGCCACGCCGACGGCGCCAGTCGCCACGCTGGCGCCGGTCGCAGTCGACTTCGGAATGGTGACGCTCAACACTCCGAGCGCAACGCGCGCGCTGAGCCTCACCAACACAGGTAACGCGCCGTTGAACCTGACAGCGCTGATCGTGGCCGGCACCAATGCCAGCGAGTTCTCGCAGACGAGCAACTGCCCGGTGGGCGGTGCGCTGGCCGCCGGAGCGAACTGCACGATCGACGCCCGGTTCACGCCTGCGGTCGCCGGCGCCCGCGCCGCGACGCTGACGCTGACGTCAAATGCAGCGGGCTCGCCGGCGGTCGACCTCAAGGGAACCGGCATCGTGCAGGCCGCGGCACTTGCGCAAGTCGCCCCGACGCAGGCGAACTTCGGCAGCGTGCGCATCGGCAAGACGAGCGACGAGCGCAAGGTCCGCGTGCGCAACACCGGCAGTTCGCCGCTTGCCATCAGCTCGATCACCGTCTCCGGCGACTTCGTTCACGAAAGCGACTGCAAGGCGTCGCTGCCGGCCGGCAAGTCCTGCGAGATCAACGTGAAGTTCAAGCCGATTGCCGCTGGCGCTCGCGCGGGCGAACTGGCGGTGGCAAGCAATGCAGCCGGTGCACCCCATGTCGTCAAGTTGATCGGACTGGGTGCCAACCGCGGCAGCCGTGAAGAGGACGAATGCGACGACGAAGACAAATGCAGCCAGGCAACGCTGCCGTTCAGTACCCGTAGCCGCAAGCACTAGCAGTCGTGGGCGGCCCTCTCTGGCGGGAGGGTCGCCCGAGCTTTTCCGCGGATCGCGCACAGGCCCAACCCGCGCGCGGCCAGCATCGAACTTGACTCCACAAGCACGCTAAGCCCCTCGGCCGGTGCCGGCGCGGGTTAATGCCTCGTTAATTTGGCGTTCCTAGCATCCCCTCGAACTGCATCCGATCGGCCGCAGACGTCGTAAGTCGGCAGTGCGGATCGATCATTGAGGGAATGGCAATGCAAGTCGCTCCATATATAGGGGCCGCCGGCGCGGGTCACTCGGCGCGGCCGGCCGTTCTGCCTCGCCGCGCCGTGCCGCGGCTCGAGCCCATCCATCGCACGCACCCGCACCGGGATTCGTGCGAGGACTTCATCGCGGCGCGGTTCCAGCGCGCCTATGGTGCGCGCGTCGCCCACTTCTCGCCCTACCTGCTCGGAATTCGCGACGCGCTTGCACGCTGGCGGGCAGCCTCCGGTTACACGCCCGCAGACGGCCGCACGCTCTTTCTCGAACAGTATCTCGACGCCCCCATCGAGGTGGAGCTTGCGCGCTGTCGCGGGCGCCCCGTCGCACGCGACTCGATTGTCGAAGTCGGCAACCTCGCTGCGGTCTCGCCCGGGATGGCGCGCACGCTGATCCCGCTGCTGGCACGCCATCTCGATCGACTCGGCTACGCGTGGGTCGTGTTCACCGCGACGCGCGAACTGCGCAACACGTTTGCGCGTCTCGGGCTGCGCCCGCTCGGTCTCGCGACTGCGGATCCGGCACGGCTCGCCGACGGCGGCGTCAACTGGGGCAGCTACTACGCGAACGATCCGATCGTGATGGCCGGCAAGATCGGCCACGGCGTCCGCGTTTCGCTGCCGGCATGACCGGACTCCCCGTCAGTCGCGCATCCGCTGCCCAACGCCCCGCGCTGTGCGGCGCGCAGGAGGCACTGAGCGCCGCCGAGCTTTCAGCGCGCGTCGAACGCCTGGCTGCAGCGCTGCAGGCTGTGACACCCCGCCCGCGCATGCTCGGCCTGATCGCCGACAATGGTCCGGACTGGATCGTCGTCGATCTCGCGGCCGAGCGCATCGGGATGCCGCTGGTGCCGCTGCCCGGCTTCTTCACGATCGACCAGATGTGGCACGCGGCGCAGGCCACCGGCATGGACGCATTGCTCTGCGCGTTGCCGGGGGTCGCGCATGCGCTTGGCTTTGCGCCCGCGGACGCACTGCCCGGAGTCGCGCTGTCCTGGTTTCGGCGCACCGCGGGGCCCCTTGCGCTGCCAGTGCTGCCGGATGGCACATCGAAGATCACGTTCACGTCGGGCACGACCGGAACGCCGAAAGGCGTCTGCCTGAGCGCTTCGCAGCAGCGCGCCGTCGCCGCTGCGCTGGTGCAGGCGACGCAGGAGCTCGGCATCGAGCGCCACCTGGCATTGCTGCCACTGCCGGTGCTGCTCGAGAACATCGCTGGCGTGCACGCGCCGCTCGCGGCCGGCGCCACCTGCTGCGTTCCGCCGCTCGCGGAGGTCGGCGTCGAAGGCGCGACTCACTTCGATCCGCGCGCCTGTCTTGCTGCGATCGAACGCTGGAAGGCGCAGAGCGTCATCCTGCTGCCGCAGATGATGCTCGCGCTGACGGCCGCGCTCGAGGCGGGCGCTCCGCGGCCCACCCAATTGCGCTTCGCCGCGGTCGGCGGCGCCAAGGTCGCGCCGGCGCTGATCGAACGCGCGCGCGCAGCCGGACTGCCCGCCTACGAGGGCTACGGGCTCTCCGAGTGCGCATCTGTGGTCGCGTTGAACGTTCCCGGCGCGGACTGCCCAGGCAGTGTCGGCCGGCCGCTCGCGCACGTCGACGTGCGCATCGACGACGACAACGAGATCCTCGTCGCGCGCTCCGGCTTTCTCGGCTACCTCGGCGCGCCCGCGGATGAGGAGCACTGGCTGCGCACCGGCGACCTCGGACACCTCGATGCCGACGGCTTCGTGCATGTCGACGGACGCATCAAGAGCCAGCTGATCACTTCGTTCGGTCGCAACGTCGCGCCCGAATGGCCGGAAGCCGAACTCGCGGCGAATCCCGCGATCCTGCAGGCGGCCGTTTTCGGCGAGTCGCGCCCGCGGCTCGCCGCAGTCATCGTGCCGCGCACGCCGGCGGTCCCCGACGCCGCGCTCAGGGCTGCGGTCGC
>DAINBQ010000023.1:0-20164 GCA_036732825.1 Burkholderiaceae bacterium
AAGCGCGGCTCCTGCACGCCGGTGACGATGTATTGCCAGCGGTACGCCTTCAGCATGACGTCATGGATAGACGTCGCCTCGGCGGACGAGAATGACCGCCCCGCGCGCTGGAGGAAGTAGTCGGCATCCGCCGCGGCCTGCATCTGAACGATGCCGTCGACGGCGGCCACGAGGCCGATCAGGTCGTCAACGCCCTGGTCGCGCTCGGCTTCGGTGAGTCGCGCATCCTCGCGCCGCCATTCCAGCTCATCCAGGATCGCGTGCTGCGACTCTTCCTTCCAGTGGAACAGGAACACGTCCTTCCACAGGTCGGAGAGATTCGTATCGGACTCGATGCTCGATCGATAGTGCGCCTGCGTGAACAGCTCGATGTCGAGCGTCAGACCGAGCACGGCCCAGGTCGATTTGCTGAGCACCGCGTTGGCGACATCGTTCGGTTGTGGCTGGAAGCTGTAGCCGGTCGGCATGCCCGCCGCGGCCATCCGCTCGAGCCGCCGAAACAGTTCCTGGTGCTTCAGTTCCTCTTCCGTGAACCGCACCAGGGCTTCGAGCGCAACCTGGTCGCCAAGCCAGTAGTCCTTGCTGATCTCGAGCGTCTTGGCGCCGATGTAACGTTCCACCAGCCCGAAGATGTTGGCGTAGGTGCGTCCCTGAATCTGCGACAGGAACCGCGCTTCGGCCGGCCGGAGAAACGGCAGCTCGGTGACCTTCGACAATCCGTCGGGCAGGAACTTCTTCTCGAAGTCGAACTGGCGCCCGCGGATCACGTCGCGGTCGATGTCCCAGCGAATTCGCTTGGAGACCTCGATGCACTTTGCATAGCGCTGGGTTGTTTGCGGGGTGGGGTTGGTGGTGGATTCAAGCGTGACTGCTTGCATGATGGTGTTGCTCCTTATGGATCAGGTAGAAGACGCGCTAGCAGGATCGGCCGCGGGGGACCAGCACCACATGCGCGGGGGTGGCGTCGGCCGCACCGGCGAAACCGGTGGCCACCGACAGGATTTCGCTGCGATCGAACCCGATGTCGCGCAACGTTCTCGCGTCGAGATTGCGCAACGCGAGGTGCGTCGCGCGCGCTCGCCGGCGCTGCTTCGCCCGGGCCAGCAACTGCTGAATGCGGCTCACGACCGCACGCCATGCCGCGGCAGCGAGTTTCGTGGCGAGGCGCGAGCGATCGATGCGGGCGGCGGAATTGAGCCGCACCGCGGTCAGGTGTTCGAAGTTTCCGGTGCGGAGGAGCGCGGCCTCGCCGAGGTCGCAGGCCGCAGGCGGGCGCGGCTTGCTGTCGTCGCACGACGCATCGATGTTGTCCTCATTGGCGCTGTGGCGCGGTGCCGTGAGCAGCACCGGCATTGCCACCGGCGTGCGCCGGGCGATCCGGCCGAAGCTCTCTCCCGAGGCCTGGCGAATTACGTACTGCCGTTGAGCTGAGTTGCGCATGGTCGTCCCTTTCGAAGGGGCGGACCGTACGCAGGGCAGCGTTGCACCGGCGTTCCTCGCCTCCCACGCAGGCGGCGGGTGGCGACGCGCGGGCAGCGGCCATTCAAGCGGGGGAATGCGCGACGCGCAGTGTGGCGATCAGTGGCGCGTAGGCCAGGTTGGTTTCGACGACGATGCGGTGCGTCAGCTCATCGAGCGACAGGCCGGGCCATGCCATCTGCCCCTCGTCCGTCGCTGACAGGCGTTGCAGGTAGCGACGCAGTACATCGCGCTCGAGCGGCCCGGTGGACGGGTGGTTCGCCGCAAAGGTGGCGACCATGTGAGCGCAGCCCGCCTCGCCCTGGGCGGCGAGGATTTCAGCCAGGCAGGTGAGGCCCTCCAACAGGAGCGCGGGTCGACCGACCTCTATTGCAAGTTCCATCCCGGAGCGAAGCTCGGCACGCGCGGCTCCGAGGTCGCCGCGCCGCAAGGCAAAGCGAACGAACTGCATCCTCATGTACGACACGACGAACCGATTGCCGATGGCCTGCGCGTGCTCCATCGCGCGGCGAGCATATTCCTCGGCGGCGGCGGTCTCGCCGGTGTTCATCGCGACACCGGTCAGGTTGGCCAGCACGTACACGCGCGTCGTGACCAGTCCATGGCGATCGCACAGGACCAGTGCCGGATTCAGGTATTCGCCAGCCGATGCGTACTCCTGTTGTTCGATGTGCAAGGCGGCGAGATTGTTCAGCGAAAGCGCCTCGCTGGCGACGTCGCCGAGGCCGCGCTGCTGTTCGAGTGCCTCGAGGGACAGGCGCAGCGCTTCGCCATAGTTCCCAAGCGACTTCTGGACCAGCGCAAGACTGCTCAGGATTGCAGGTCGATGTCTCAGGTCAGAGCAGGCGGGCGCCAGTTTCAGCGACTGCTCGAAGTGGCGCCTGGCTTCCTGCAGGCGTCCGAGCCGCAGTTCACAGGTGCCGATGACCTTCAGGCACTGGGCCTGCGCATCGGCCTCAGGCGCGCCGCGCAGGATCTCGAGCCCGCGCGTTGCCGTCGCCATCGCGTCCGCATAACGATCCAGCCGATATTCCATATGCGCGGCCTTGCCGAGCAGCATCGCCACGAGCTTCGGGTCTTCATGCGCGGAAAGGCAGGCCAGTGCCTCTCGCAGCAGGCTCAGGCCCTCCTCGAGCCGGCTCCTGTGATCGCAGTAATGAGTCAGCGCATGCACGCCGTTCGCCAACGCCTGTGCGTCGTGATGGGTTGCCGCCCAGCGCCAGGCAAGGCGGCAGTTCTCGAATTCGGCGTCGACCTGTGCCAGCGCATTGCGGTCGCCGTTTTCGACGGGTCGCCGCAACTGATGCAGCAGGTCATTGAAGTAGCGCGCATGCGCCTGCTCGGTCGCGGACCGCTCATCGCCTGCGCCCAGCCGGACGGAAGCGAGCTGCTGCACCAGCGGGTGCAGATGAATGCGCAACTGCTCCTTGCGCAGCAGCGACTTGTCCGCCAGCGCCGCCAGCACCGGCAGTGACGCACCGGCCACGTCGCGTGCGGCTTCCGCCGAGAATCCGCCATGAAATGCCGTCAGGCGCGCGAGGGCGTCGCGTTCGACCGGGCTCAGCAGCCGCCATGACTGCTCGAACACCACATCCATGCTCGCGTGCCGGGCCGGCTGCGCAGCGTCGGTAGCGTGCAACAGCTCCGCCCCCAGGCGCAGCTCGGCCGCGATCGCATCGCAGGACAACACGCGGGTCCACGCCGCGGCAAGTTCAAGCGCGAGCGGCAATCCCTCGACCTGCCGGCAGATGTCGACGATCGCCGCCGCTTCCACCGATGGAACAAGCGCGGGTTCCACCCGCTGGGCAGCGCGCACGAACAGGCGCGCCGCGTCGAATGCCTCGATGCGGTCCTCGTCTTCCGCTTCGGGACACGGCAGTCCGACCAGCGGCAGCAGCCGCTCGCTGGCCAGCGCCAACCGCACCCTGGACGTGATGAGGAATTTCAGGCGTGTGCAACTCGCCAGCAGTCGTTCGAGGATCGAAGCCCCGGCCGCCAGGTGCTCGAAGTTGTCGAGCACCAGCAGCATCTGGCGGTCGCGCAGGTACCCAATCACCTGTTCGATCGGATCACCGCTGCCGCTCAACGGGATATCCAGCTCGCGGGCCAGCTGACCGCCAAGTTCGCCGATCTCCGCAATGTCTTCCAGCGGGACAAAGGCTGCGCCGTCCAGGAATGATCCGGCAAGTTCATCGATGACACGGCGCGCCAGCGTCGTCTTCCCGACGCCGCCCGGCCCTGTGACACAAAGCAATCGGCAGTCGTCCTTCGACAGCATCGCGGCGATCTGGCGCAGTTCGACCGTACGCCCGACGAAACCGTCGTCGAACGCTGCAACGGTCGGCGTCGCGGGCGCGGCCGCGGGAGCGGTGCCGATCGAATCGTGCAGCGTCTTCAGCTCCGCGCCGGGGGTCAGCCCGAGTTCCTCCGACAGCCGCACGCTGAAGTCGCGATAGATCTCGCGCGCGCGCGAGGCCTGTCCGGCTCGCGCCAGCCACGCCATCGAGTGGCGCAGCGCGGCCTCGTCGAGCGGGTCGGCCTCGAGCAGTCGCTTCGACAGCGCGATGCCCTCGCCGGGATCGATGGCGGCCGCCAGGCGGTCGAGGGCCGCCGTGCGCCAGCCGACGCGCAGTCGGTCGCGCTCGAAGTTCAGCCAGCTCGACCACGCCTCGTTGCCATCGTCATCGAAGCCGGCGAGCAGTTCGCCGCGCCGCAGAAGCAGTGCATCGGCGATGCGCTGTTCCTGCAGGGCGCGCTCGAAATCGGATACATCGGTCTCGACCTCGGTGCGCAAGGCAGCGCCCTGCGCTTCGATGGGGGCCGACCAGCGCACTGACTGCAGACGAAACACGGTCTTGCGCAGGTTGGCATAGGCGAGCTTCGTGTCCTGCTCGGGCCAGAGCAATGCCGCCAGCTCCGCCCGTCCGACCCAGGAGCGCTTGAGCGCGAGAAAGACGAGCAACTGGCTGCGCCGCTCGAATGGCAGGGCGAGCGAATCCCCGCCGTACTCGATCGTCGGCGAGCCGAACAGGAGCAGACGGACTGTCATCTCGGCGCTGCGGGGAGTCGATCAGCATGCGCGATTCCAATTGCGGCCGCAAGTGTCGTGCAGGGTGCCCGGGCACCACTCATTGCCGCAGCGGAGGAACGCTCGTGCAACGCTGCCCTGCATAAGGTTCGCCCCGTCGCAGTCACGATCGCAGGCCCGAAGTTCCGGGCGATGGCTTTTCGTTTCGATGATGCGTCAACAGATCCCACACGAGCCTACTTATCTTGGAGCGCACGATGAACCACTGGAAACCGAGACACAGCGCGTTGACGATCACGCTCGGATCGCTGGTTGCAGCCTCAACGACTGCCGCCATCGTCCTGACGTCAGCCGGCGAATACGGGCAGCGGCGCGGGCTGTCGACCGACGCCATCGAGCAGCGCGGCGGCGTCGTGGCCACCGACGGCAAGGCAGCCGCATTGCCCCCGGCGGCCCCGCACGACGATCCGGAACTGATGCGGCTCGACCGCGCCAACGACCACCACGGATGACATCGATGCCGATGTCATCAATCACCGAACCACGATCAACAAGGAGATTTCCATGAGTGCTGTTCTTGAAACCCGCGCCTCCGCGCCGGACTTCGCCGCGATCAAGCAGCGTCAGCAGGCCACCTGGGCCAGCGGCGACTTCGCGGTCGTCGGTACCACGCTGCAGATCGTCGGCGAGTCGCTCGCCGAAGCGGCGGATGTCTGTGCTGGCAATCGCGTGCTCGACGTGGCCGCCGGCAACGGTAACGCGACGCTTGCCGCGGCACGCCGCTTCGCCGACGTCACATCGACCGACTACGTGCCGGCGCTGCTCGACAAGGGGCGCGAGCGCGCACGGGCCGAAGGTCTGGGCGTGCAGTTCCAGGTGGCCGACGCCGAGGACCTGCCCTTCGACGACGGCAGCTTCGACATCGTGCTGTCAACCTTCGGCGCGATGTTCACCCCCGACCACGAACGCGTCGCCGGCGAGATGCTGCGCGTGCTGCGCCCTGGTGGCCGGATCGGCATGGCGAACTGGACGCCCGGCGGTTTCATCGGCCGGCTGTTCAAGGTGATCGGCGCGCACGTTCCGCCGCCCGCGGGGCTGAAGTCGCCGGCGCTCTGGGGTACCGAGGCGCACCTCAGCGAGCTGTTCGGCACCCAGGCCGCGCAGATCCGCTGCGAGCGGCGTTACTTCAATTTCCGCTACCTCTCGGCCGCGCATTGGGTGCAGGTGTTCCGCGATTACTACGGACCGACGCACAAGGCATTTGCCGCGCTCGACGCTGCGGGTGCCCGGTCGCTGGAACGCGACATCACAACGCTGCTCCACCTGCTGAACACCGCGGGGTCGGCATCGCTGGTGGTGCCCGCCGAATACCTCGAAGTCGTCATCACGAAACGATAGACATGCCGGGCCAATGTGCCCGAACCAAGGAGAACATTGATGAAAACGCAACGACCGATGCGTGAGCGCATCGCCAATCCAGTCTTCGCAGGCAGCTTGCTCGCTCTCGCGCTGGCGGCCTGCACGAGTTCGCCGCTGGTGGCGGTCCCGGAAAAGCTCCGGCCCGCCGCGAACGAATCGCTGGCGATGATCGTCCCGGCGAAGGGCGTTCAGATCTACGAGTGCCGTGCCGGGAAGAACGCCGGCACCGGATATGAATGGGCGTTCGTGGCGCCCGAGGCCGAACTCTTCGACGCGCACGGCAAGTCGATCGGCCGCCATGGAGCGGGACCTCTCTGGCAGTCCAGCGACGGCAGCCGGGTCGTGGGCACGCTGAAACAGCGCGCCGACGCGCCGGTGGCGGGCGCCGTTCCGTGGTTGCTGCTGGCGACCAAGTCGAACGGACCGGATGGCCGCTTCAGCAAGGTCACCAGCATCCAGCGCGTCAACACCGTGGGTGGCGTGGCCCCGGCAGCGGATTGCAACCGCGACTCCGCCGGCACGACGGCGCGCGTTCAGTACACGGCCGACTACTACTTCTTCACCGACCGATAACGCTGCGCGATCTGCTCGGGCTTTCAATTCATTCAACTAAGGAACCATCATGCGATTCGCAACCCGTACCCATGCCGCACGCATCGCCGTCGCGGCTTCTCTGCTCGCCGGGCTGGCGGTCAACGCCAGCGCCGATGTGATCACCGACTGGAACATCAAGGCCGGAGAAATCGTCGTCGAGTCCAAGCTCGGCACTCCCCCGGCGATCCGCGTGATGGCGGTCGTCCAGACCGCCGTCCACGAGGCCGTCAACGGCAGCCAGGGAAATCAGGCGTCAGTCGATGCCGCGGTCGCCGCGGCCAACCGCGCCACGCTCACGAAGCTGGTGCCTTCGCTGCAGGCTTCGATCGACACGGCCTACCAGGCTGCGTTGGCGAAGATCGCCGACGGCCCGGCCAAGACGGCCGGAATTGCCGCGGGCGAACAGGCCGCGGCGGCGGTGTTCGCGCGGCGCGCAAACGACTCCATGAGCGCGGAGACCTATCGGCCGCATGCGGCCGCCGGCGCTTACGTGCCGACCGCGAGTCCGGCCGCGCCCACGTGGTCACAGCGCAAGCCGTGGCTGATGTCGAGTGCGGCCCAGTTCCGTCCGGGCCCCCCGCCTGCGTTGACCAGCGATGCCTGGGCGCGCGACTTCAACGAAGTCAAGGCGCTCGGCAGCAGGAACAGCACCGCGCGCAGCAGCGAGCAGTCGGAGATCGCGCGCTTCTGGGAATACTCGCTGCCGCCGATCTATGACGGCGTCGCGCGTTCGGTGGCTAACATGCCCGGGCGCGAAGTGGCCCAGAACGCCCGCATGTTCGCGGCGGTGGCGCAGGCGATGGACGACGCGATGATCGCTGTCTTCGACGCCAAGTACCACTACAACTTCTGGCGCCCTGCCACGGCGATCCGCAACGGCGACAACGACGGCAATGACGCGACGGAGCGTGAGGCGTCATGGATGCCCTTCATCGCTGCGCCACTGCATCCCGAGTACCCGAGCGCGCACGCCATCCTCGCGGCTGCCGTCGCCACGGTGCTCAAGGCGGAAATCGGTGACCGTCCAACCCCGGTGCTGGCGACAGCCAGCCCGACCGCGAAAGGCGCGACGCGCCGCTGGACGAACCTGGACGACTTCACCCGCGAAGTGGCCAATGCCCGCATCTACGAAGGGATTCACTACAGGACGTCAACCGACGTCGGCATCACGATGGGCCAGCAGATCGGTGCCTTAACGGTGGAAAAGATGCTGCTCGCGCCTCATTGAGCAGGGGTGCCGCGGACGCGCTTGCGCCGCCGCGGCATTACCCCGGCTTTGAAACCGAGGGGTGGCACTCCTGACTGGAAGCCACCCCTTCTTCTTGGTTGATCCCCTCCGCCGAAATTGCGCCGGTCCGGGGCTCGTCGGATAGTATTTCTCGAGAAGTCCAGCGTGTCGCGCCACATTGGGCTGCCGGACTTCCACGTCAAATCCGTACAACACGAAGAACAGAGGGGGAAACAGCCATGAGAAATCTTCGCAGCGCCGTGATTGGGCTGGCAGTGGGCATCTGCTCCATCGCCGCGACCGCGGCGAACGCAATTGACAACAGCGCCATCGGGAAGGCCGAGTTTCGCGAGCACAAGGCTACCTACGGGCTCGTGTACCGCCTGCCCAAGGATGTGACGGACGTTCTCGACAACAAGATTTACCCGCCGTTGCGCGAGCGGCTCTTGAAGCTGGGTCTCGCGGACGAGGCTCGCACCTTCAACCTGCAGCACGTGACGGTGGTGCACATCCACAGCGCCGATCCGACGACGCCGGCGAAGATGTTGAAGGCCCTGCCCAAGGTACCGCCGGTTCTGAAGCTCACGCTCAAGGATTTCTACAACACCGAAGCTTCCAAGGGCGCCGGCGCGCCGTGGTGGTTCGATCTCGGCGTGGTGAAGAGCGGTCAGGGCTACACCGAGATGATGTCCTACAACACCGTCGCCACCGCTGTGCTGACCCCATTGCGTGACGGTCCGCTGCCGCGCTGCACGGGGCCGGTGTACGCGAACATGAGCGACGCCGCGAAGGAACTCACGCGCACCGTGGGCGTGAGCGGCGTGAACGTCATGAAGGACGGCAAGGAAGCGGCTTCGCACAATCCGCACAACACGCTCGTGTACAGCATGACGAAGTACGACCCGCGCATTCAGGCGGCGATGAAGGAGGTCGCGGACGAGATGAACAAGATCCTGCCCAACGGGATCGAAACCCAGTTCAAGGATGTCTCGATCGTCGAGATCGGCTTCATGGGCAATGTGCTGCGCGAGTTCTATCGAATCAGCCTCGAGAACGGAACCGCCTGGGACGTGACGAGCGGCCGCGCGGTCGTGTTCGGCAAGTAGCTTGCGGTTGCGGGCAGTGAACAAAAGGCCCGCCATCAAGGCGGGCCTTTCGCTTTCTGACTCGCGATTCGCCAATCGTCGTTCGAGGATCGGCCGGTACCGCGCTGAAGTCTAGGCTTCCAGCGCGCGCATCATTGTCGCTCGCCCATCGGCGTGGCCACGCGCGCGAGCAGCGCTTCGTAACGCTGCGCCGCCTCGGCGAAGTTCGGCATCGGCGCGGCGCGCATCCGGGCGCGCGATCCGATTGACCAGCCGTGCTGCTCTGCCAGCGGCGTGAATTCGTTCGGCAGCGCGTCGTCGAGCAGGTCGTCGGTACCGAGCAGCACATAGCGCCCCGCCTCCTGCGGCTGATCGGCGAGCAACACGAAGGCGAGACTTGCGAGCGAGTCGCGCATGCGGCAGGAGATGTAGCGTTCGATCGCCGTCTGGCCGGTCTTGACCGAGCCGCCGGCGCGCGCCTGGCCCTTGCTGTCGGTCAGCGGCTGCGCGCGAAATCCCTTGGTGCCCGCCGACGCACGCGTGGCGGTCGCCGGACTCAGGTCGTAACGCTCGGCCAGTTCCACCGCCAGCGCGCCGAGTTGCTGCGCGACGCGTGCTTCGAGCTGCACTTCGCTGCGCGCGCGCTTGCGGCGCACTGCGACGGCCCGCGCGGGCAGCCGCGCCCGGATGCGCTGCTCGAGTTCGGCGGCCGTTTCCTCGGCCACGCGACCGCTGCCACGCTGCGTCTGCAGGTTCTGCAGCAGGTTGAGCAACTGCTCCTTGCCCAAGGCGGCCAATCGTTCTTCGTTCCAGTCCATCTGCGTCGGCGTGTGAAACACCGGCTTGGCCGGAGCGTTCTTTTGCTTGCTCATGGGAGTCCAGTTCATCAGTTGAGGCTGCCGGCGGCTCCTCGACCCCCAAGTATCCCCCAAAGCGCGCGCGGCGCTTGGCGGCGCCGCGCGTACGCCCGACTCGCTGTTCGCTCAACCGCCTGTCGTTTCGCCGCCCATCACCTGCAGTACTGTGCCCGTGATGTAGGACGAATCCGCATTCGATGCCAGAAACACGTAGGCGGGTGCAATCTCCTCGGGCTGCGCCGGCCGTTTCATCGGGCTGTCGGCGCCGAATTCGGCAGCCTCTTTCGCCGTCGCGCCGGTGTCGGCGGGATTGAGCGGCGTCCACACCGGGCCCGGTGCGACGGCGTTGACGCGAATGCGCCGCTCGATCAGGTCGATTGCAAGCGACTTCGTGAACGCATTGACCGCCCCTTTTGTCGCCGAATAATCAGGCATCTTCCGGGTGCCCTTGATCCCGGTCTCGGAACTGGTCGCGATGATCGCAGCACCGGGCTTCATGTAGCGAAGCGCGGCGCGGGCCAGCCGCATATAGGCAAAGATGTTCGTTTCGAACGTGCGGACCAGATCGGTCTCTTCGAGTTCAGCAAGCTCCTTGCTGCTCTGCTGCGCCGCGTTCGAGACCAGCACGTCGAGGCGACCAAACGTCTTCGCTGTCTTCTCGACCACCTTCTCGCAGAATGCGGGATCCGCCAGGTCGCCGGGAATCAGTTCGCAGCGCCGTCCGCAGGCCTGCACCTCGGCCTTTGTCTTCTCCGCGTCGGATTGCTCTTCGGGCAGGTAGACGATCGCGACGTCGGCGCCCTCGCGCGCAAAGAGAACCGCGACTGCCCGACCAATGCCCGAGTCGCCGCCGGTGATCAGCGCCGCCTGTCCCGAGAGTTTGCCGGCAGGCTTGTATTGATCCGCCTTGTAGCGCGGCGCAGGCTTCAGTTCGGACTCGAGCCCCGGCGGATCCTGCCGCTGCTTCTTGAACGGCGGCTTCGGTTGACGGATCGGTGCGCCGGTGCGTGCCGACCGCGCGCGCTGCATTGACTTGTCCATGGCGTCTCCCTTGTGACCATTACGTCGCCACCGAGCAATCGGTGATCCCGATCGGGCAGGACGCGGCACGCCGTTTGCAGGGAATGTCCTTCGAAAGGCAATTCAGGCGTGCGAGTCAATCCATCCCAGCCGCAAGGCCGCCACCCGATCCGGCACTGGCTCGATCGTCATGGCGTGCGGGTCCTCGCGTGGACGGCCGCTGCGACGGGCCTCGTTGTCGGGCTGCTGCTCATGGTGGACGGCAACTGGCTCCGGGCTCCGCTCGAGAAACGCCTGTCGAATGCTTCCGGACGTCCGGTCAGCATCGAATCCGTCGAGTTGCGGTGGACTCCGGGGCCACGCCTGCAGTTGCACAACGTTGTGGTCGGAAGTGAGGCCAGCGGCGAAAAAGAGCTGCTGACCGCGCGCCGGATCGGAGCGCGCGTTTCACTCTGGGCGGCGCTGCGCGGTCGGCTGGAGCTGATCGAACTGCAGGTGTCCGGCGCGGCGCTCGATCTCCGGCGCGATTCGGATGGCACCGGCAACTGGCAACGGCCGGCTGCGGCATCGCGGCCATCCGATCCGGATGCCCCATTTCCGCGCCTGTCGATACCGATCCGATCGTTGATGCTCGAAGACTTCACGGTGACCTACCGCGATGCCGTGCGACGCATGGGTCTCCGCCTCCGGGCTGACTCTCAGGCGCGGTCGGATGCGAGTGATCCGTGGCACACGCGAATCGAATTCGAAGGCAAATACGCCGACAGTCCCTTCAAGGGCCACGCACTCACGGGTCCCGTGCTGACGTTGCAGGACACGGCACAGGCGTTTCCGTTCAAGGGGCAGCTGAAGGCCGGCAGCACCGACGTTCAGGGGGAAGGAACGGTCGCAGATCTGCTGGGCGACATGACGATCGACGCCAAACTGCGAATTGCCGGCCCGAGCCTGGACTCGCTTTACCCGACATTGCCGCTCGCACTCCCGTCGACACCGCCTTACCGCATCGAAGGTCGCCTGCGACAGCAGGAGGGCCGGTACCGGCTCGAGGAGATCTCGGGGCGCGTCGGGCGCTCTGACATCCGCGGCACCGGCGACTTCGACATGACGCGCGCGCGACCTCTGCTGACGGCGGAACTGCGCAGCGATCGCCTCGCGCTGGCCGACCTGGGCGTGCTGATCGGTGTCGATCCGCGCCGACCAGGATCCGAGAGCCGCGTCTTGCCTGACAAGCGATTCGACGTGCCGCGAATGCAGGCGATCGACGCCAATGTTTCCCTCGTGGCTCAAAGGGTGGCGGTGAACCCGGCACTGCCGCTGGAGGATTTCTCGGTCGAGGCCCAGCTGCGCGACGGCGTGCTTCGCCTGGATCCGCTGAAGTTCGGACTCTCCGGCGGCGCGATCGTGTCCGCCGTCACGCTCGATGCGCGCCAGCGTCCGATTCGCGCCGAAACGTCGGTGGACTTTCGAAAGATCGATTTCGCGCGCCTGTTTCCGACACTCGATCGTGCCCGCTTGAGCGACGGCCAGCTCGGGGCGCAGCTTCGTCTTCGTGGCCGGGGGCAGTCGATCGCAGAGTTCGCGGCGTCGTCCGATGGCACGCTGGCGGTTGCGATGTCGGGCGGCCGCATCTCGCATACGGTCATCGCTGCGGCCAGCCTGGACGGCGGCAAGCTGCTGCCGTTGCTGGTCCGTGGTGACGAACCCGTTGCGGTTCGCTGTGCAGCCATCGCGATGGCGGTCACCGATGGCGTTGCGCGCTCGCAGGTGCTGGTGTTCGACACCGAGACCACCCGGGTCGACGGCAGCGGGGCGATTGACCTGGAGGCCGAGCAATTCGAACTCGAACTGAAACCCCGGCCGAAACAGCCGAGCATCCTGTCGCTGCGAGCACCGCTTTACGTGACTGGCAGCTTTGGCGATGCGACCGTCGCGGTCGGGCCCGGCGCGCTGTTGCGAGGCGGCGCAGCGATTGCGCTGGCTGCGATCAATCCGCTGGCCGCACTGCTAGCGCTGATCGAAACCGGCCCGGGCGAGGACAGCAACTGTCCGCAAGTGCTGGCGTCGGTAGCGCCTGCGCTCGACCAGGCTGACGAGCCGACGACGCGCCCGCCGTCGGGTGCTCGCGGGCCGGCGAAGCGTGGCAAAAGCCAATAGGCCCGTCCGGGCATACGGCTTGCACGGGGCCAGTCAGGAGCAGGAGAAGGCCAACCGATCTCCGGTCAACGGCCCTGCCTCATAACAATGCAAACGAAACCTCTCTTGCGCGAGCACCGGTGGACTGCGCAACGCGCGCTGTGGGCGGAGCGCGATCAACGGTGGGCAAAGCGACTGCACGGCGCGATTCAGTACCGGCTGCTGACTTCCATCCTCGTCGCCGCGAGCTGGCTGGGGGACGGAATCGCCTGGTACGCGCTGATCGGTGCGCTCGCATTCTTCGGCGGCACCGAAGGCCGGGACATCGCGACGCACATGGCGCTGGCGGGTCTCGTGAACCTGACGCTCTACACGTTTGTGAAGCGCTGGACCGGCCGGCCGCGTCCCTTTGTCCAGTGTCCTGACATTCGCGCGTGTGCGCGGGCGCTCGACCGCTTCAGTTTTCCCTCCGGACACGTGCTGCATGCGCTGACCTTCACGATCATTCTCACGCACCACTATCCGCTGGCGGCGATCGGACTGGTACCGCTCACATTGCTGATCGCGCTGTCGCGCGTGACGCTTGGATTGCACTATCCGAGCGACGTCGCCGCGGGCGCGGCAATGGGGGCCGTGGTGGGGGCTGTGGTCCTGTCGCTTTATTAGCTCCGCCGCACCGCTGTCGTTCAGCCGTTAACCGCCATCGGCGCGCACTCAGCGCGCTGCGGCCTGGCGGGTCTGCGCGACCATGCGGCGACAAAGCCCTGTTTCGTCGCGGGCGTACGGTTCTTCAGGAGTCGCTCCAGTTCCCTCTGCCAGGCGTGCCGTATGGCCGGGAAGTCGGCATCGCGCGGGTGCAGTGCGATGCGCACGACGGGCGCCTGCGCGCGTCGCAGTGCTACGCGGCTCCAGGGCAGCGACAGCGCGCGGCGCCACGCGCTTCTGACACTCACCGCCAGGCACGGTGCGCGCAGCGCAACGCCGAGGCGCAACAGATGGATGCAGTTCCGAGTCGTCACGTACTGCAGTTCGGAAAACTGCCGCAGCGCCTGCCACGCCTCGTCGTTCAGCAGCCACGCCGGGGGTACGAATCCCGCCAGCTGCCACCCGTTCGCGACGAACCAGCGCTGACCGAGCAACAGTCGTTCGGCGCACTCGCGGCGGTTCAGGGCACAGAACTCGCCTTCGCCCGCGGTGTAAAGGCGACGCCGCACCCAGTCCGCGACAGAGACGGGGGACCCGCAGTCCCGGTGAAAGTAGCCGTGCAAAGCAAGTTCGTGGCCGCGGGCGAGCTGCTCGGACATTGCGGTCTCGAAGCCGGGCGCAAGCGCTGAACATCGTCCGTGGTAGGCGGGAACCACGAGCAGCGTGACCGGAATGTCGGCCACTTCCCGCACGGCCGCGAGCACGCGCTGGCAGTCGGGCCAGGTGGCGGGCGCCACATCGTGCACGGAGACGCAGAGCCAGCCGTGGTCACGCATAGGGATGTGCGATCACGCCGCCGCCCGCCTGGGCGCGACGCGAACGCAGGGCGGAATAGCAAGCGAAGAGGCGCTCGAAGGCCCGCGTCGCGTCGAACCCGCGGGCAAGCTCCAGCGCGGCCATGCGCAGCGGGTCGCGATCGCGCCGCAGCAGCGAACGGACGGCTTCCGCCAGCGTGTCCGGCGTCGGGCGAGACACGCCGATGGCTGCCTTGCCGTCGACAAGATCGAGCAGCCCGGCGCGCGCCGGCATGACGACCGGGGTGCCGCTCGCGAGCGCCTCGAGCGGCGCCAGCCCGAACGTCTCCTGCTCGCCCGCATGCACGAATACATCCGCGCTCGCGAGGGCGGTCGCGAGCGTGGTCGGATCGTGCTGGTACGGAAGCACCCTGACGCGCTCGCCGCGCGGTGGATTCGGACCGGCGCCGATCGCGACCAGCTGAAAGCCGGATCCCAGCCGATCGGCCAATGCGCCGAGAGTTTGCGGGTTCTTCTCCGGCGCGAAGCGGCCGGTGTAGATCAGAACGGTCGTACCGTCGGGAATCGCGAGTCGACGGCGCCAGGCGTCGTCGCGCCGCGCCGGATTGAACGTCGAGAGATCGACGCCGAGAGGCTGGTGAACGACGTTATCGAGTCCGAGGTCACGGAGTTCATTCGCCATCCACCGACTGCCTGCGAACACGGCGTCGAAATTCCGGTAAACGTGCCGGACGTAGCGTCCGGCCCATGATCTGCTATGCGTGCCCAGCGACTGCGCCGCGACTTCCATGATGTTCGAGTGGCAGTAGGCAACGGCCGGAATCCCGCATTGTTGCGCCGCGTCGGCCGCGGCCCAGGCCAGGCGATAGGGATCACCGACCTCGATCAGGTCGGGTGCGAGCGATGTGAGCTGGCGCGCCGCGCGGCTTCGCTCCAATGGAAATCGATAACCTCCGCTGAAGGGAAGTGGCAGGCCGCGCACGCGGATTGCGTCGTCGCCTCCGCCGGCGACAACGAGGGTGTGCCGCCAGTTCGTGTGCGCCTTCAGCCAACGGCGCTTGTCGCGGAGATAGCGCCCGACACCGCCTCCGGCGGGACTCCAGAACATCGTCGTGTCCACCAGGTGCGGGCCGCACTCCTCCTCGCCCCGGGCAGCCGGGAGTGCGGAGGGGGGAGTTGCGTTGCGAGTCATGTGCAAGGACGTCTTCGCAGACCGAGGCAGAAGGCGTGCCCGCTTGCTCCGGTGTACGCAGGCACGCATTCAGGCATGCGAAGTGCTGCGCTGCACGGTTCCCGTCGCTGGAAGGAAGGACTCGATGAATAGCTACAGCCAGGTGTCGACCGGCGAATCTTTGCTCGAATTGCTCGCTGCCTGCCATGAAACCGGCGCGGCGGCCGTGCGTCTCGCGAATCAGACGCGCAAGGAACCGCTGCGTACCTTGCTCCACGAGCGTGCCGATCGGTATCGGCGCTCCGCCGAAGAGATCACCGAGTGCCTGCAATCCTTGCCGCAAATTGAAGTCGAGCGTCCGCCAGTAGCCCTGCTTACGGCCGGGTCGGACGTCGCATCCATCTGGGAGGCCGCCGAATGCGAAGCGCTGATGCACTTCCGTGATGCGCTCGACTCGGACCTGCCGGGCGACGTCGAGAGCGCGGTTCTCCGGCACATCGAGGATGGAGTGAGGGCGCTTGAGCGCCTGCGGGACCTGCGGAGGACGTAGTCGAGCTGCGCCGACGGCGGGCATCCGGTTTGCCACTGAATGCTCACAGTCTGTAACTGGAGGTCTTTCATGAAGAGAGTTGAAATCTTGCTGGCGCCGTTGGCCGCAGTCGCATTCGCGACGGTGCCGATCGCGGCCACCGCCCAGTCGAAGAGCGAACCGTCGACGCCCAGTAGCACGCAGGGTTCGATGACAGGCGCGCCGTCGGCCGCCAAGCCGAGCCCGGCCCCGAAGTCGACGATGACGCCGTCGCCGAGCGATGCGTCCCCGCACATGACAGGCAAGTCCATGAGCGAATGGGAGCGCAGCCATCGCGCGTCGAAGATCATCGGCACCGACGTCCGCAACAGCAAGGGCGAGAAGATCGGTGACGTGAAGGACATCGTGCTCGACAAGAACGGCGGCGTCGCGTACGCGGTCGTGTCGACCGGCGGGTTCCTCGGCATCGGAGACCGGCTGCATGCGGTCCCCTGGCAGTCGCTGCAGATGAATGCGTCCGGCAAGGATCACTACATCCTTGACATCGACAAGGCACGCTTGTCGAAGGTGCCGGGCTTCAGTTCCAAGTCGTGGCCGAACTTCGCCGACGACCGCTGGGACTCGGAGAACCGCAAGTACTACCAGCAGAAGTAGCCGTGCGCGGGAGTGAGTCCCGCGCCGGTCAGGCCGCTCGCGCAGTCATGCGCGAGCGGCCTTTTCGTTTGTAAGTGTCGCGATTTTCCTCGCGTGCTACGTCCGTGCACTCGATCCCGGCGCCGCGCGGCGCGCGCGCAGCCAGTTCATCAGCGGCGTAGCCGAGATGCCGTGCGCGGCGATCGACATCGCAATCGCGACCAGCGTGGCGCTGGCGAAATCATGCATCCACGGCGCATAGTCGGCGTTCTCCATCGCATAGGTCGCGTAATACACGGAGCCGATGCCGCGGATGCCGAACCAGGCGAGCAAGCGCCGGCGCAGGTGGGACAGTTCGGACGTGCGGATCGTGATCAGCGTCGCGAGTGGGCGCACGATGAACATCAGAGCGGCGCCGAACGCGACGATCTGCAGGCTCCACGACACCGTCCACAAAGCGGCGCCGATCAGCAATACGAGTGCGACTTCCGCCAGCCGTTCGCATTGCGTCGTGAACACCAGCAGTCGCTGCGCGCTTCCAGGCGTTGTCGCTTCCGATGGACGTCGCGCGCCGTGGAACTTCGCCTGTGCAAACGCGAGGCCGGCAACGAAGACCGCGATGAATCCGTACGTTTGGGTGGCCAGCGCGGCACCATAGGTCAGCGCAATCATGCCGAGCGCGAGAAATTCCTCGAACTCGAGTCCTCCCCTCGATCGTCTGATCCGTGCGACGGCCCAGGCGAGCAGCAGGCCGGACGCGGTGCCGAGCGCAACCGCACCCGCTATCGCCCAAACCACGTCGTGCCATACCCAGCGCGAAAAGTCGGGCGCGCCCCCGATCAGCATCAGGCCAAGAATCACGGCCGGAAAGGCGGTTCCGTCGTTCAGGCCGCCTTCGGCGGTGAGCGCGAGCCGCAGCGCGTCGCGATCGTCCGCGTGCCGCACCTGGACGTCTGACGCCAGCACCGGATCCGTCGGCGCGAGCACCGCGCCGAGCAGGACCGCGACCGGCCAGTCGAACCCAAGCAGCCAGTGCGCCGCGAGCGCGATGCCGGCAATCGTCAGCAGCATCGTGAGCGTCGCGAGCTTGATGGGCGTACGCCAGTAGCTCCAAGCCAGCGGCAGGTTCAGCCGCAGGCCGACGGCGAAGAGCGAGATCAACACTGCGACTTCAGCGAGTATCTCGATGACTCCGCCGTGCGCGACGAGGTCGATCGCAACCAGGTTGGCGCCGTCGGGCCCGATCGCGAATCCGACCGCGAGATAGACGAGCGCAAACGAAAGCGGCATGCGCGCCACCCATCGACTGGCAAATGCCATGACGACGAGAACCGCGCCCACCAGCAGGAACCAGGAAACCATGGCAGGTCGATCGGTGGCTGGACGCACGAGGGCGTCCCGGTCAATGGAAGTCGTGGATGGATGCGGCGATGCGATGCCCGGTTCCGCAATCCGGATGCCCGACCGCCTGCGCAGCGATACGATACATCCGCAGGCGAAATTCTTGCTGGTCGGCAATCGACGACCGGAGGTTCGAATGCCCGAGAAGAAAACCGTTGAGCGAGCGAAGCAGGCCAAGCGTGAAGGCAAGGCTCCAAGCACCCAAGCCGGCGAGTTCGTGCGCGAGGAAATCAAGCACGTCCGGCAGGGCAAGCACGGGGCGCGCTCGGCGAAACAGGCGATCGCTATTGGCTTGTCGAAAGCGCGGCGGGCGGGCGTGAAGCTCGCGCCGCCTGCGAAGGGATCGACGTCGGAGAAGACCCGGCGCAGCGCCGCGGCCGCCTATCGGGCGGGACAGGCTGGCGCCGCCAAATCGCGCACTCGATCGCGTGCAGCCACCGAGGCCCTCAAGGACGAAGGCCGGGCCGCGGCTTCCAGCGATGCCCTGGCCCGCCATGCGCGCGCGGCGGCATCCGAAAGGACCGCATCCAACCGCTCGGCTGCGGCGCGCAAGGCGGCCAGAACCAAAGGTGCCGAGGGTCGCTCGGCAGCCGCGCGCAAGGCCGCGCGAACTCGCGCGCGGAATCAATAGGAGGAGATCTGAATGGCGAAATGCGACGTGTGCGGAAATGACTATGACAAGTCATTCCAGCTGATCAAGGGCGGCCGGACCTACACATTCGACAGCTTCGAATGTGCAATTCACCAGCTCGCACCGCCCTGCGCCCATTGCGGAGTGCGCATCGTCGGTCACGGCCTGGAAAAGGACGGGCGCATGTTCTGCTGCGACCATTGCGCGGAGATGGAAGGGGTCACCGAGTTGCGTGACCGCGCCTAGCCCTGCCTAACGGCGAGACACTGCGTGCAGGTGTGCCTCGAAGCGCGCAAGCACGGCGGGCCACGCCGCGCGCAGCGCGGCTTCCCGCGCTGCGCGGCGCATCGACCCGCGCTCCGCGAATCGCATCGCCGCAACGGCGGCGGTGACAACGAACTGGCTGTCGGTGTCCACCGGCACCAGAAAGCCGCTGACTTCGTGATCGACATGCTGGGCTGCGGCCCCCGTGTCGTAGGCGACGACGATCAGTCCGCTGGCCAGCGCCTCGAGGGTCACGTTTCCGAAGGTCTCGGTCAGGCTCGGAAAGAGAAAGATGTCGGCCGACGCATAGGCCGTGGCCAGCGCTGTGCCGCTCTGCGCTCCGGTGAAGATTGCGTCCGGGTGCGCGCGCTGCAGGCTCCTGCGCATCGGCCCGTCGCCCACCAGGATGAGCCGGGCGGCGGCGTTTTGCCCTTTGATTGCCGCGAACGAACGCAGCAGCAGCTGAACGTTCTTCTCCGCAGCGAGACGGCCGACATACAGCACCGCCGGCGCGTCATCGTTCACGCCCCAGGACCTGCGCATTGCCATGCTGCGCCGGGTCGGCGAGAAGCGGCGTGCATCCACGCCGCGTCCGACCTCGATGACGCGTTGCACGCCGTCGCGCGCCAGCTGACGCACGACCTCGTTCGTCGGCGCGAAGGTCAGGTCGGTGCGATTGTGGAATCTGCGCAGGTAGGCACGAATCATCGGTTCGGCCCAGCCCAACGCATAGTGCGAGCCGTACTGGTGGAAGTTCGTCCTGAAATCGGACGTCACCGGGATTCCGAGTTTGCGTGCGACTGCGATCGCGGCACTGCCGAGCGGTCCTTCGGTCGCCGCATGGACGACATCCGGCCGCTCGCGCTGCCAGCAGCGCTGCAGTCGCGACCGGACCGGCAGCCCGAATCGCAGACCGGGATACATCGGGATCGGCAGGCCCGGAGTGAGCATCGTGTCCTCGGTAACGCGGCTTTCCCTGCCCTGGCGCGGCCGCACGAGCGAGACACGGTGCCCCCGCTCACGCAGCCAGCGCACGGTCCGCTCCACGGTCAGCGCGACGCCGTTGAGTTCCGGCGGATAGGTTTCCGTCACGTAGACGATTCTCATGAGTGGGCCTCTGGCAGACCCAGGCGGCAACCGCCGTGCCCGCTATCAGATGCGAGTCAGACGGATTGAGGCGTCGCAGACTGGGAAGGTTTGTGACGGCGCCGGATCGGCGCAAATTCGAGCAA
>DAINBQ010000023.1:20264-22815 GCA_036732825.1 Burkholderiaceae bacterium
TTCGGCGCAGGCATGCGTCATCGCATCGCCCGGCCCGCGTCGGCGCACACCGAACGGCAGAGTGATTGCGCGTACGGTCCATGCCAGCCAGCGCACAGGAAAGTTGTCGATGACGCCGGCAAGCGCGGATTCGATGCGTGCAAATCCGGTTTCGCAGCACCATTGCACGACCGGCGCATCCCCGCCCGGCTCGCCGTCATCGCGGAAACGCTTGAGCACCGCGGATAAGAGATAAAGCTCCGACAGCACGTCGCCCAGGCGGGCCGAGATCGACTCCCGGCGCTTCAGGCTGCCGCCCAATGTCAGCAGCGCGACCTCGGACGTGAACGCGAGCGCAGACGCATAGCGACTCAGGCGCCGGAACGCCGTTCGATTCGCGCTGCCCCGCGGCGCCGGTGCCAGCGCGGCGCCCGACCAGTTCCAGAGCCAGGCGCGTCCCAGGGTCCGCAGCAGGTGTCGAGCATGCCCGGCACTTGCACGATCGAATTCGGCCAGGGCCTGCTGTTCGTCCGGTTTCTGCAGCGCGTTCATCTCCTGCAGCAGCCAGGGGTGCGCGCGGATGGCTCCCTGTCCGAAGATGATCAGGCTGCGGGTCAATATGTTGGCGCCTTCGACAGTGATTCCGATCGGCACCGCGCGATAGACATGGCGAGGTAGTTCAGAGGTCCGTCGACGATGGCCTTCCCGCCGTGGACATCCATCGCGTCGTTGATCGACGTACGCATGCGGTAGGTCGAATGCGCCTTCACGATCGCGGACACGATCGCCGGCGCATGGCCCTGGTCGAGCCCGGCGCAGGTCAGGCGCCGTGCGGCTTCGAGCTCGTAGGCGATCCCGGCCATGCGACCGAGGCGCTCCTGCACGCCATCGAACCGGCCGATTGGAACGCCGAACTGCTCGCGAATCCGCGCGTATGCGCCGGTCGTGCGGGCCGCCATGCACGCTGCCGCGGTCGCCAGCGTTGGGAGCGAAATACCGCGCCCCGCCGCGAGCGCACTCATCAGCATGCGCCAACCGGCACCGGCACCCGCGCGCCCGCCGATCACCCAGTCGAAGGGAACGAAAACGTTCCTGCCGGATGTCGGTCCGTTCTGGAACGCCTGCAATCCAGCCAGGTGTCGGCGGCCGATCTGCACGCCGTGGGTGGAGGCGGGAATCAGTGCCAGCGTGATGCCGATCGACCCCTTGTCTCCGAGCAGGCGGTCCGGATCCTCGAGCTTGAACGCCAGCCCGAGCAGCGTCGCCACCGGTGCCAGCGTGATGTAGCGCTTCGACCAGCTGATTCGCATCCCGAGCACCCGCCTGCCTTCGTGCATGCCGTGACAGACGACGCCGCGGTCTTGCATTGCGGCCGCGTCCGAGCCGGCCAGTGCGCTGGTCAGTGCAAAACACGGGATCTCGGATCCATCGGCGAGACGAGGCAGATGACGGCGCTTCTGTTCATCGGTGCCGAACTCCAGCAGCAGTTCGGCCGGCCCGAGCGAGTTCGGCACCATCACGGTGATCGCCCCGGCGATCGACCGCGTCGCGATTCGCTTCACGACCTCGGAATGAGCGTAGGCGGAAAAGCCGAGCCCGCCGTAGTCCTTCGGAATGGCCATTCCGAAGAACCGGTTGCGTTTCAGGAAGTCCCAGACTTCCGGCGGCAGGTCGAGGAGTTCGACATTGATGCGCCAGTCGTCGAGCATGCCGCACAACTCGGCCACCGGCCCGTCGATGAAGTCGCGTTCAGCGGTCGTCAGCCGTGCCGGCTCGAAATCCAGCAGCTTGTCCCAGTCGGGCTTGCCACCGAGGAGCTCGCCGTCCCACCAGACGTCGCCCGCCGCAAGCGCCTCTCGTTCAGTCTGCGAGATCGGGGGCAGGTTCCGGCGCGCCCAGGCAAACAAACGCGGCGTGACGAACCGGCGTCTCAGATTTCCGAGCATCAGAGCCGGCTAGCGGACTGCCGCGCGCAGGATGTGCGGGGACCATTTGAACGACTTCGCGCTCTTCACGACCCGGAGCCGGAGCGGCCCCACGAGTCTTGCCCGAAGATGCGCGGATTGCTGCACGATCTTCTCGAACCACGCGGCGTAGCCGACATCGCTCGGGTGCAAGCGGTCGGATGCGTAGTTCCGTTCACCGTCATGCGCAAACCGATGCGCCGGTCGGGCCGGCGCCAGGTCGATGACTTCGACGTCGGCGTGCTTGCGGGCCGCGTCGAAAATCGCCCGGCGGACCCTGCGCGCCCGCCACGTGTAGTAGGAGGACAGCGGCGGCAACCAGATTGGTGCCCGACCGAGGACGCCCGGCGGGACGAGGATCAGCCGGGCTCCCAGCGCGCGTACGCGCGCAGCAATGCCGTCGATCGCGCTGCCGATGTTCCGGCGCGAGGCGCCGCGGACGACGTCCTCGCCGCCGCACAGAACGATGACCAGCGACACCGCGCGCCCCGGTTCGACCCTATCCGGTTCGAGCCTGTCCAGTTGCTGCGGCACGTGTGCGAGCCGTGTGCCTGCCCGGGCGACGTTGCTGACCTCGGCCTTCGCGAGCGCCATGCCGATGCGGCCCG
>DAINBQ010000024.1:0-22648 GCA_036732825.1 Burkholderiaceae bacterium
ATGCTGGTCGACCGCGGCCGCAAGTCCGAGCTGCTCGCGCACCTCGCGAAGGA
This sequence comes from Burkholderiaceae bacterium, assembly GCA_036732825.1. Taxonomy (GTDB): domain Bacteria; phylum Pseudomonadota; class Gammaproteobacteria; order Burkholderiales; family Burkholderiaceae_F; genus DAINBQ01. The sequence continues at coordinate 54 of DAINBQ010000024.1, forward strand.
ACACAACTGGTTCCAGGTGCTGGTGTTCACGCGCACCAAGCACGGCGCGAACCGCCTGGCCGAATACCTGAACAAGCATGGCGTGACCGCGCTCGCGATCCACGGCAACAAGAGCCAGGGTGCGCGCACGCGCGCGCTCGCCGAGTTCAAGAGCGGCGAGCTGCAGGCGCTGGTCGCGACCGATATCGCGGCGCGCGGACTCGACATCGAGCAGCTGCCGCATGTCGTCAACTTCGACCTGCCGCATGTGCCCGAGGACTACGTGCATCGCATCGGACGCACCGGCCGCGCCGGCGCCACCGGCGAGGCGATCTCGCTCGTCTGCGCCGATGACAAACCGCTGCTCGCCGACATCGAGAAGCTGATCCGCCGCCAGGTGCAGAAGGAAATCATCGCCGGGTTCGAGCCGAACCCGAACGAACGCGCGGAACCGATCATGCGGGGCCGTGGCCAATCGCCGGGCCCGCGCAGCAATGCGCGCCGCGATGCGCCGCAGAAGCAGCGGACCGCGAAACCGGCCCGTCCGGCGCAGCCCGGCCGCTCCCATTCCACGCACGCAGCACCCGCCCGGCCCGCGCATGGCGCGCCGAAACCGTCGCACGCGGCGCGTGGCCCCAAACCGGCCACTGCTCCGACCCATACGCACAAGCAAGCGGCTTCCGGCCGGCAGGAGCGCCAGGACACTTCGACGGTTCGCACCAACATCCCGTCAATGATGCAGACAGGCCACCGCCGCGGGCGCTAAGCTTTCGGAGAAATTCCGGAGGACGCGATGGAAAGCCCCCGCATTGACGTCCGGCTCAACGCCGCAGAGCATCGCTTCGAGGCCATCGTCGACGGCCTGTTGTGCCGATGCGATTACCGCATGCACGGCGACACGATGATGCTCGTACACACCGAAGTGCCGCCGCAGCTCGAGGGACGCGGCATCGCTTCGGCCCTGGTGCAGGCGGCCTTCGACCACGCGAAGGCGCAAGGGTGGGACGTGCTGCCCGTGTGCTCCTACGTGAGCAGCTGGGCCCGCCGCCACCCGGAAGTCGAACCGCTGCTGGCGCGGTAGCGAATCAACGCGGCAGAGTCAGCGCGTCAACAGGACGAGCTGCGAGTTCAGTCCGTCGGACAGCCCGATCTCGAACGCGCCGCCGGCGGGCAGTTCCGCGGACGGCAACTGCAGTTGCCCGCCGGTCCGGTTGATCGCGAGCACGGTGCGGCGTCCGTCGACGACATGCGCGACGCTCAGATACGGGCGCGCAGCGGCATTCCAGTTCACTTCGAGCACGCCACCACTCTCGCTCCAGGCAAGGTTGATCGGCTGATCGGTCGCCGCGACGGCGCGCTGCATCGTCGCCAGCGTTGAAACTCGCAACGGCAGGACCGCGCCACCGCGCAGTACTTCGAGCCCCGTGAGCGGCCCGGGATTGACGACCGTGAACGCGAAATGCCGCTCCGGTGGCACCGCATGGTCGACCAGTTCCGCATCGAACGGGTGCTCGATCGTGCGTCCGTCGCGCGTCCGGATCCGCAACGTGTAGTCGCCGCTGCCCAATGCCGGCCGGCCGCGCAACGGCTGGACCGGTGCGAACGCGACGCCATCGAGGCCGATGACGCCGGAAACCAGCAGCAGTTCGCTCTCCGGCGCTCCCGCCTGCGCGGTCGCCGCAGTTGCGATGGCGAGCTGCGGCTGCCCTTCCAGATGCGTCTGCATCGCACGGTAGTTGTAATCGGAAAACCACGCCCCGTTGCAGTAGCCCATCACGTCGGTCTGGCTCGCGGGCGAGATGACGTTCAGCGCAGTCGGTAGGGAATCGACCAGCGGTGTCGGTCCCAGCACGCCGCCCGCGTACGGATAATTCGTATCGGCACTGGCGACGCCGCCGCACGGCGCGTGCAGCCGGCCGAAGTTGTGCCCGAGTTCGTGCGTCGTTGTGCGCGACCAGCCGGTTGCCGAGTCCCATCCGAGCGCGGTTCGGCCGGGCACGTAGCCAATGCCGGCGACACCGCCGCCGCTGCGGCGCACGAATCCGAAGTAGTAGCGGTATGCATTGTTCGGGTTCTCGGCCATGCGCAGCGTGCGGAGCTCGGACAACGCACTTGACCACTCGGTCTGCGTGTCGAGGCCGTCGGTGACGCTCGTGAGCACGTGTTGCTGGCGCACCGACACGGTGATGCTCGATCTGGGGATCGGGAAGCGGCGCGTCAGTTCGTCCAGTACCGCGGCCGTCGTCGGCAGCGACGGTGCGAATCCTCCTGAAACAACCGGCACCAGCACGATGTCGAGCCGCGTCGGCGTGCCGACCGTCGGCGTCGCATCGGCGGTGGTCATCGCACCGAGCCGCTGCTCGGGATCGACCTCGATGCGGACCGACAGTCCGGCGGCCACCCAGGTCGCCGGCAACTCGACATTGAAGCTCTGCGCTTCGTCAAAGCGGATGGCGTCGGGCACCGAAGCGCCGGACACCGTCGGCAAGGTCGCGGGCCCGGCCATCGTCACGGTTCCGCGGATCGTGACACCGGTGTACCCGGTCAGCCGCACCGTCGGCGACGGCAATCCCGCCTGGTTGGACACGACGAACGCGCGCACCCAGGTTTCCTTGCCGGGCACCAGGCGCTGGCGCGGATCGGTCGACGGCTGCGCGAGGACCTGACCGAACTCGATGCCGGCCAGCGTTGCCGCGCAGCCCGTGCCCACGACGACGCTGCCGCCCGCGACCGACGGCTGGCTTGCCGACTGCAGCGTGATCGCACCGCAGGCAACACCGGCCGGGACCGTGAACACGAGCTGGGTCGCGGTGCGCGAAACGACCGTCGCGGCCGTCGAGCCAAGCATGACGCCGCTCACTTCGGTCAGCCCCGTACCCGCCATTGTCACGTTGGCCCCGGCAGCGACCCGGTACACGGCGTTCGCATCGACGCGGATCGCCGGGATCACGGTCAGTGCCGATGCCGACACAATCTCGTCGTTCGCATTGCCGCGCATGCGCAACGCACCAGTCGCAGCCGAGTCGGGCACCGTGGCCGTGATGCGCGTCGTTCCGGTGCGACTCGCGACATTCGCGGTCGCGCCGTTGGCGAAAGTGATGCCGACCGCGCGATCGAGATTCGTGCCGTTGATCGTCAGCGCCTGCCCGGTGACGATCGAGGCCGGGCTGAACGAGGTGATCGTCATCGGCGCGACGACGGTGACCTGCTGCGTCAGCGCGCGTGCAACGCCCATCGTGTCGACCAGCGTCAGCACGCCCGAAGTCGCGCCGGCGACGACATCGACGGCGATCGAGGTTGCGCTCTGCGAGACGATAGTCAGCGCGGTCGCGTTCAGGCGGACTTCGCGCACCAGGTCGAGGCCGGTTCCGGTCAACGTGATGCGGCCCCCGGCGAGGACGCTGGTCGGCGCGACAGAGGTCACCAGCGGGACCGCGGTGACCGTGAAGTCACTGGCCGACAGCACGGTGCGGCCGAGTCCGCCCAGTTCGATGCGCCCGGTCTGGGCGCCGCTCGGCACCGTCAATCGCACTTGGGTGTCGGACGTGACGGTGAAGGCGGCGTCGACATTGCCGACCTTGGCAGATTGCAGCCCAGTGAAGCCGGTCCCGGTGACGGTCACGACCGTTCCGGCGCCGCCGCTGGACGGGCTGAAACTCGTGACAGTCAGTGCGACGGGCGCGGGGCTGACAGCCGGTGCGACCGTGCCGCCGCCGCTGTCTCCGCCGCCCCCGCAGGCCGAGATCAGCGCAGCGAACGCGAGGGCTGCGCATTGCCGCCACATACAGTGCAATGACCCCAGGCCGCTTGCCCGGCTCGGCACGCTGGTTCCCGTTTCGGCGTTTTCCATTCGAGAGATGCTGACGATCGCACTGCTTCTCGGGTATCCGCTTCCCGGATGACCCAAACGTCAGTGTGAAAGTGGTTTAGCTGGATCGGCGCGAAGCGGCAATGACGTGAGGACGGACGGCCGCTAGTTCAGGCGCGCAGCAGCCAGGCGGCGACGATGGCCCAGACGACCAGGGTCCCGAGCAGGTTGACCGTGGCGTTGTTCTGCCGAAACAGCTGCCAGCTCCAGTAGGCGACCGGCTGGCCTCCGAGCGGGGGGCCGGGGATGAAGCGATGCACCTGCCTGCAGTAGTCCTCGTAACGCGCGCCGAAAATCGGTCGCAGGTGCGCTTCCTCGCGTTCGACCCGCGTGTCCATGTAGAACCAGTAAACGAGCGTGTAGACGACGAGGATCCACACGTTCGCGAGCAGCATCAGGAAGCCGAAGATGATGAAGAAGCGTCCGAGGTACATCGGGTTGCGCACCATCGCGTACGGTCCCCGGATCGCCAGGTCGGAGTTCTTGTCGAGCGACGCGAAGCTCCAGAGCTGGATCAGCTCTCCGAGCATCGAAACCAGGAAGCCCGCGGCGAGCCAGTCGCGCTTCAGGAACGGGATTGCGACCGCGATCGCGATGATCGCCAGCGGTACCCGCAGGCGGACCAGCACGCTGCGCAGCCCGGGGTGATTGAACGCGGAACGGATGGCAGTCAGCATCAAGCGGTGCGTGGTTGCAGCGGCTTCAGATTCGGACTCTCAGGCGTCCGAGCGCTTCTGCTTGGCGGCGCCAGCATACCCGCGCGCCACCCACAGCCGCCGGCGGCGAGTCATGTGCTCATACAGCGCACGTCGCTCCGGTCCCATCGACTCGGGATCGTGCTGCAGCCACTTCTTGTAGACGCCGGTCATGTCGAGATTGTCGAGCCAGCGGCGCCAGGACATCGGCATCCACCGGGTCCCGAGCGATGCCTGGAAGTCGATCAGCGCCGGCCGGCCTTCGGGAGTCATCAGCATGTTGCCGGTGCCGCGTGTGTCGAGGTGAACGATGCCGCGCGTGTGTACCAGCTGCAGCAGGCGCTCGAGCGCCGCAAAGAACGGCGCAGTCAGCTGCTCGGCGGGTACATTGCCGAGCGTCACGCCCGGGATGTACCGCGCGGCGATCGCGTGCGAATCGACGCGGAACGCATCTCCCGGCACTCCTTCGATTCCCGACAGTCGCTGCAAGGCCCGCAGTTCACGCCGCAATAACAGCCGGCCGAGCGTGTTGCGGACCCAGAACGACCGCGGCGCGAAATCCTTGACGACCCAGTCGGCACCGCCGAAGTGGAAACGGTAGACCCGGGCATTGGCCCAGCGGCCGTCGCGCAGCAGTTCTTTCGAGCCGGTGTCGAGGACGGCGCGGTCGAACGGGGTTGGAGGAGAAACGGGAGTCGTGGCGGTGGGCACCGCAGGATCGGAGGCCGGCTGGCCACCAAACTCGTACTGGTATCGGATCACGATTATCTCACCGGTGCCGCCTCGCCCGCGGCGCTCCTCCGAGTAAGTCCCGCGCGGTAACGACGACTTGATCCCCAGAGTGCGTGACCCAAAAACGACAGCCGGGCGGGCCGGACCGTTTTGCGGCGACGATCGGCGGGCGGGATTGCTGTTCGCGAAGGCATTTGGTCCCTAAGATCGGGCCATGAATCTGCTCATCATCGGCGGGGGAGTGTTTCTCGGGCAGGCGCTGCTGCAGTCGGCGCTGGAGGGTGGGCATGCGGTCACGGTGTTCAACCGCGGCCACTCGCGCAACTGGTGGCCGCCCGGCGTCAAATGGATCGTCGGCGATCGCAAGGAAGACCTGCACCTGCTGCTCGGGCGGCAATGGGATGCCGTCATCGACACCTGCGGCTACCGTCCGCAGGACGTCGAAGCGACCTGCGCCGCGCTGTTCGACAGCTGCGAGCGCTATGTCTACATCTCCAGCGTTTCGGCCTATGGATCGTTCGCGCGCCCTCCGATCCGCGAGACCGATCCGCTGGCCGCCGCCGACAATATCGACCGTGAAACGATCAACGGCGCGACCTACGGACCGCTGAAGGCCGAATGCGAGCGAACGGTAGCCCGCATCTTCGGCGGGCGCAGCATCCTCGTCCGCCCGGGCCTGATCGTCGGCCCCGGAGATCCGACCGGGCGTTTTTCCTACTGGCCATGGCGAATCAGCGCCGGCGGTCGCGTGCTGGCGCCAGGATCGCCCGACACGCCGATCCAGTTCATCGATGCACGCGACCTCGCGGCATGGATCCTGCGGCTCATCATGTTGCGCGCCACCGGCGCCTATAACGGGACCGGCCCGAACGAAGGTGCGACCTTCGGTGAGCTGATCGATACCTGCCGCTGGATCTGCGGCGAGGATGTCGAAATCGAATGGGTCGACGAACATTTTCTGCAGCGCGAGGGCGTACAGCCCTGGGTCGAGATGCCGCTGTGGATTCCATCGCACGATCCGGAGACGCTCGGCTTTCACAAAGTCGACACGGCGCGCTCGCGCGGCGCCGGACTGAAGACCCGGCCGATGGCCGTGACGATCAGCGACATCCTCGACGCCGGCATCCCGCTGCATGACGACAAGCGGCGAGCGGGCAAGATGACCCGCGAGCGGGAACGCGACTTGCTCGCGGTCTGGCGGCTGCAAAAAAGCGGCTTGGCGCTCGCCTGATCTAGAGCATTTCACCTCGGGAAACCGGTCCGGTAACACCCTTGAAATGGGGGATAATCCGCGCCGCGATGGTTCCCTATTCGTCGTTCGCTTCGGATCGCCAGTTCGATCTCACGCTTCACGTCCTGACCCTAGTCGTCAGCTCTGCGTTGGTGGTCGCGCTGGCTTACCTGCTGGTCTCCAGCCTCTCGCCTTCGAGGCCGGCCGATCGCGGTGACGTCGGCCCGCCGTCGTGGGCGGCGATGCCCGAAGTTTTCGCGGTTTCCCCCAGGTTCACTGCGGCTTACTCGCGGCTCAACCCGCTCGTCTACCGTTGCGAGTTGGACGGCCGCATCAGCTACAGCGACCGCCCTTGCCCGCGCGGGCGTGTCCGGGTCGTCCCCCTGCCGACGTCCTAGGTCGGCTTCCGTTACACCTTGAAACGAACGCCGGTGTTCCGGCGGGGTCGGCACGCCGTTGAACCTTCAGCATCACACAGGAGGTCAACGATGAAACGTCGCATCTGGGCCGGCGCCCTCTTAATCGCCGCAATCGCACCATGGTCGGTCGCGCAGGCCAACGGCGTCGTGGTCAGCGTCAGCACCCCGGAGTTCGGTTTCCGCATCGGGGCTCCGTTCTACGGCCCCCCGGTCTACCGAGTGCCGGTCTACGTTCCGCCGCCGCAGGTCTATGTGCCAGCGCCGGTCTATGCGCCGGCCCCCGTGTATCTACCGCCGCGTTACGTCGTCGCGCCGCGTGTCATCCATGTGCCGCACCGCGTCGTCTATCAGCGCCCGTATCGCCATGACGTGCGCTACGTGAACTGGAACGGGCATCGGGACGGGAAACCCCGTCGCGGCCGCGGTCACGGGCGCGACGACTAAATAGAATCTCGCGCGGTAGCGCGCGACGCTTCAGTGTGCTTGAATCCCCGTGGCACATCCACGGGGATCAAGCATGCGCATCGAAGACCAGAGTTCCAACGTCGAAGACCGGCGCGGCCAGTCCTTCGGCGGACGCCGCGGAATTTTTGGCGGTGGCATCGGCGTGATCATCCTGGTCATCATCGGGATGTTCTTCGGCATCGATCCGCGCGTGATCCTGGGACTCGCGGATACGGTGCAGCAAGTGCAGGTCCAGCCGGCGCAGGCACCAAGCGGTCCCGTAAAGGCCCCGAGCGACGAACTCGGCCGCTTTGTTTCCGGCGTACTCGCCGACACCGAGAAAACCTGGGGGACACTGTTCCGCCAACTCGGCCGCAATTACTCGGAACCCGGACTCGTGATCTTCGACCGGGCCACACCCACCGCGTGCGGCACCGGCCAGACGGCGATGGGTCCGTTTTACTGCCCCCTCGACAGCAAGGTCTACATCGACCTCGCCTTCTACCAGCTGCTGCGTGATCGCTTCCGGGCACCTGGCGATTTCGCACAGGCCTACGTGATCGCGCACGAGGTTGGACACCACGTGCAGAACCAGCTCGGAATCATGCAGAAGATGGACGGCTTCCGTAAGCGCATGAGCGAGTCGCAATACAGCGCGCTCTCGGTGCGCCTCGAACTGCAGGCGGACTGCTTTGCCGGCGTCTGGGCGCATCACGCCCAGAACCGCAACCTGCTCGAGGCCGGCGATGTCGAAGAGGCGATGCGCGCGGCCGCGGCGATCGGTGACGACACGATTCAGCGCCGGACGCAGGGCGCGATCGTCCCGGATAGTTTCACGCACGGCACGTCCGAGCAGCGCATGCGCTGGTTCATGACCGGCATGAAGAGCGGCCAGATCTCCGCCTGCAACACCTTCGAGGGCCAGGCCTGAGAAACCCGTCGGACGGCCTGCAATGAATGCGCGCGATTTCGTTGCCGGCGCCGCGCTGACCCTCGGCCTCGTCGGCGCGGTGTCCGCGTGGATGGACCGGCCAGGCTCGGTCGATGTGCCGCGCGGCCGTGTCGATGAAGGCAGCTATGTCGTCAGGCCGCTCGCCGGCGCGGCACCGATCGCGACCGCCGACGGCGGCGCGCTGATGCCGGTGGCCGAGTTCGAGACCCGCGGCCGCGTGCTGAACATCGAGCGCTTCAAGCCCTACCAGTCGCTCGCCAACTGGGTGCCGGGACTGCGGCCTTCGACGCACGATATCGGCCTGGGCTACGGACCGATGACCGATACCGCGAATGTCGAGCGCTTCAAGTTCTCGCATGAAGGCGCAAGCAACGGACTGCGCGCGCTGTTCGCCCGGCCTCGCGATGCGATGAGCCCGCAGGAATTCGAACAACTCGCGCCGCACATCACGAACGTGCACGTGATCCCGGCGTCGACGGGAATCTACGACCAGCTGCGGCGCGTCCGCCATGGCGAACTCGTGACGCTGCGCGGCAAGCTCGTCAACGTGCGCGATGCGGGCGGCCGGGTCGCCAATACGTCGCTCACCGCAGGCGACCGCGACTGCGAAATCATGTGGCTCGAGGAAGTGCACGTCGCCCGGCTGTAACGGACGGAGGGAAGATGACCCTTTTCGAGTGGCTGGCCGAGGTCTGCAAGGAGCTTGGATGGCCGATCATGCGATCGCACGACATGCTGGATGAGACTCGCTGGTCCGACATGTACGGAGAAGGACTTGATCCGCGCGCGGCCGTGGAGCGCGCCTGCGCCGAAGGGTGGGTCACCCGCCCGGACGTTGCGAAGCAGCCGAACGATCTCTGAGCCCGCGCGCCAGCCAGACACGCAGCGCCGCCATTCAGGTTGATCGCGATTAAGCCGCGGCGCCGCCTGCGCCGTACAGTCATTCGACAGGCGCGGCCCCGAACCGGTTGCTGCGGTTTCCCGGCCTGACATCGATGGACGCTGACATCCCGCTGCCGCAGGAGGCCTGGCACTCGCTATCCGCCGACGAAGTGCTGCAGCCGCTGCGGACTTCGCGTTCCGGCTTGAGTACGGCCGAGGCGGCCGATCGCCTGCGGCGCGACGGCCCCAACGCGCTGCCGGAGGCGGGTCGACCCGGACCCCTCGCGATGTTCGCGCGGCAGTTCGCCGACTTCATGATCGTCGTGCTGATCGTCGCAGCGGGCGTGGCCGGGCTGATCGGCGAACCGATCGAGGCGGCCGCAATCCTCGCGATTGTCCTGCTCAACGCAATCCTCGGCTTCGCGCAGGAGTGGCGCGCGGAGCAGGCGATGGCGGCACTGCGCGCGCTGTCGGCACCGCACGCACAGGTCATCCGCGGCGGCAGCCGGCAGGAAGTCCCCGCGGCCGACCTGGTTGCGGGCGACCTGGTCTGGCTCGAGGCCGGAACGCGCGTGCCGGCCGATCTGCGCATCATCGAGAGCGCCGCGTTGCGCATCGAGGAAGCCGCACTGACCGGCGAATCGGTGCCGGCCGACAAGGACGCCGGACTCACACTGGATGCCGGTACGTCGCTCGCGGACCGGAGAAATCTCGCGTATTGCGGCACGATCGTCACCGCCGGCCGCGGCATCGGCGTCGTGTTCGCGACCGCAGCGCGCACCGAACTCGGCCGCATCGCGCGCCTCGTCGAGGAAGCCGGCGAGCAGCACACGCCGCTGCAGGTCCGGCTCGGCCACTTCGGACGCCGGCTTGCGGTCGCCGTGCTCATGATCTGCGCGGTCATCTTCGCGGCGGGCGTCGCGCGCGGCGAACCGCTCGCGCTGATGTTCCTGACCGCCGTCAGCCTGGCCGTCGCCGCGATTCCGGAAGCGCTGCCGGCCGTCGTCTCGATCGCGCTTGCGTTCGGCGCCCGGCGCATGTCGCAGGCCAACGCACTGGTGCGGCGTCTGCCCTGCGTCGAGTCGCTGGGATCGGTGACGTTCATCTGCAGCGACAAGACGGGCACGCTGACCGAGAACCGGCTGCGGGTCGATCAGCGAATCGAGGTCGACCCGGCGGCGGAGGAACTGACGCTGAAGGTGCTGGCGCTGAACAGCGATGCCGCGCGCGGCGCGGACGGACACTGGGTCGGCGATCCGACCGAGGTCGCGCTGGTCGAAGCTGCACGCGCCGCGGGCTGCGATGTCGATGCGCTGCGGGCCGAGTTCCCGCGCATCGCCGAACTTCCGTTCGACTCCGTGCGCAAGCGGATGACGACACTGCATGCGTTCGGCGACGGCGCGCTGCTGACCGTGAAAGGAGCGCCCGAAGCGGTACTGCCTCATTGCGTGAACGTCGATGCGGCGATCTGGCACGCGCGCAGCGAGAGGCTGGCGGCGCAGGGACTGCGGGTCCTCGCGCTGGCGGCGCGCGAGGCCGACTTGCACGAGTCGATCGAGCAGCTCGACGGCGAGCTCGCGCTGCTGGCGCTGGTGGGAATGATCGATCCGGCCCGGGCCGAGGCCGCCGGTGCGGTGCGGGAATGCGCGAGCGCCGGCATCGTGCCGGTGATGATCACCGGCGATCATCCGGCGACCGCGATGGCAATTGGCCGTGCGCTGGGAATGGCGGATGACGGCGAGCACGTCATGACGGGCACGGAGCTCGCGCGCCTCTCGGACGACGAGCTGCAGCGGCGCGCGCTCGACGTGCGCATCTATGCGCGGGTCGACCCGGCACAGAAGATCCGAATCGTGGAGGCGCTGCAGGCGCGCGGCGAATGCGTCGCAATGACCGGCGACGGCGTCAACGATGCGCCGGCGCTGAAGAAGGCCGACATCGGCGTCGCGATGGGCCGCGGCGGTACCGACGTCGCGCGTGAAGCGTCCGACCTCGTGCTGCTCGACGACAACTTCGCGACGATCGTGGGCGCCGTCCGCGAGGGCCGCCGTATCTACGACAACATCCGCAAGTTCGTGCGATTCGTGATGGCCGGCAATGCCGGCGAGATCTGGACCATCTTCCTCGCGCCCTTCCTCGGATTGCCGATTCCGCTGACGCCGATCCAGATCCTGTGGGTCAACTTCGTGACCGACGGCCTGCCGGGCCTCGCGCTGGCGAGCGAGCCGGCCGACCCGAACGTGATGCGGCGGCCGCCGCGGCCGCGCGAGGAAAGCGTGTTCGCGCACGGCGTCTGGCAGCACATCCTCTGGGCCGGGCTGCTGATCGGCGGCGTGAGCCTGTACGCATGTTGGTGGGCAATCGAGCATGGCGTTCATCCGCAGACGATGACCTTCACCGTGCTCACGTTCGCACAACTTGCGCACGTCCTGGCGATCCGTTCCGAGACGGTGAGCCTCGCGCGCCTGGGGTTCGCCAGCAATCCGCTGCTGCTCTCCGCCGTCGCTGCAAGCGTCGCGCTGCACCTGCTGCTGGTGTATGTGCCCGCGCTGCAGCTCGTGTTCGGAACGCAGCCGCTGCCGGCCGACGCACTGGCGATGGCGTCGGTCCTCGCGCTCGCGGTGCTCGTCGGCGTCGAAGTCGAGAAATGGGCGACGCGGCACGGCTGGTTATATGACCTGCAACCCGCGACCTGAAACCTGCGGTCGGGGAGCCGCGCGTATGATCCGCGCCGACAGCAGACTTCGCCGCAGACATCCGCATCCAAGATGAACGCGCCCGACTCGATCTCGCGCCGCTCCAACCTCGACTCCGCACTGCTGGCGCGCGCAGCGCCGCTTCCGATCTCGTCCTACTTCGACCGCGCCTGGTTCGAGCGCGAAATGCTGCTGCTGTTCGACAAGGGCCCGAATTACGTCGGCGGCGAGAGGATGGTGCCCGAGCTCGGCGACTACATGGCGCTGCCGTGGACGGAGAACGGCAAGGTGCTGGTGCACGGCCCGGGCGGCATCAACCTGCTTTCCAACACCTGCCGCCATCGGCAGGGCCTGCTGCTCGAAGGGCGCGGCAACAACCCGAACATCGTCTGTCCGCTGCATCGCTGGACCTACGACCTCGACGGCAAGCTGCTGGGAGCGCCAGACTTCGACAGCACGCCGGACTGTTCGCTGCCGCGCACACCGTTGAATCACTGGCATGGGCTGCTGTTCGCCGGTCCGCGTGATCCGAATGCCGACCTGGCCGACTTCCCGCTCGCGGCCGACTACGACTATCGCGACTACGTTTTCGACCGCGTCGTCGTCGACGAATGCGCATTCAACTGGAAGGCGTTCCTCGAGATCTATCTCGAGCTGTATCACGTCGAGGCGATGCATCCAGGCCTGCAGAAGTGGGTCGACCCGGGGAATTACGAATGGGGCTTCGGCGACCGCTGGAGCTACCAGATCCTGGGCATCAAGGACGAGCTGAAGTCGCAGGTCTCACCCAATTACCAGCGCTACCGCGACGCGCTGCTGGCCTACTCGGGCGGCAAGCTGCCGAAATACGGCACCGTGTGGTCGATCCTGTACCCGAACGTGATGCTCGAGTGGTACCCGTATTCGCTGGTCGTCAGCACGCTGATTCCGCGTTCGCCGGATCACACGACCAACATCGTCGAGTTCTACTACCCGGAGGAAGTGCAGGCGTTCGAACGGCAGATCGTCGATGCGCACCAGGCGGCGTATGCCGAATCGGCGGCCGAGGATGCCGAGGCCTGCCAGCGCCTGCATCGCGGGCGGCGCGCGCTCTGGCTGGCGGGCGAGGACGACATCGGCCCGTACCACACGCCGCACGAGGACGGAATGATCCACCTGCACGACTGGATCCGGCGCGAACTGCGCCAGCGCCGGACAGCGTGAGGTTCAGGCGGCGGCCGACGAATTGCCTTTGAGGTGCTCGGCCAGCGCGGCGTCCATCGATCCCGCGTGAATTGCAAACCACTCGAGCATCGCCGGCGCGAGGCGGTGCAGCGGTTCCAGTTGCCCGGCGCTGCTCAGTCGCCGCACTTCGGCGACTACTTCGAGCACCGTCGCGTGCTCCCGCGCATGGCACGCTTCCATCGGGAAGCCGCTCGCCGCCATCAATGCCTGTTCGTGCTCGAAGTGCCGTTGCAGGTGTTCCTCGAAGGCTTCGAGCGCAGTCCCCGCGTCGTCACCCGCGTTCTGCAGCGCCTGCACGCGCTGCTCGAACTCGGCGTGCAGGGCGTCGATCGACGGGACGCCGACCGCAAAGCTGTGCCGCGGGTCGTCCACCGCGTCAGTCGCCCTTCAGGTAGGCCGCGAGCGGCGCGTCCATCGTCTGCGCATGGACGGTGAACCATGGCATCAGCTCGATCGAGAAAGTACGCACCGCATCGATGTCGCCGGCGTCGAACCGCCGCCGGACCTCGGACACCGACTCGAGGAGTTCCTCGTGCTCGCGCTTGTGGCGCGCGTAGCCCGGGTAGCGCTCCTGCCGCATCCATTCCTCCTCGACGCCGCAATGACGCAGCAGGTGCTCGTGCAGGTCGACCAGATGCTGGCCGTAGTCCGCGTCCTCGCAATCGATCAGCAGGTCGAGCAGGTACTGGAACTCACGGTGCAACTCGTCGATCGGATTGAAGCCGACGAAGATCTCGTCGTGTCTGAAGGCCGTGGCTTCCGTCATGTCACCTCCTGGCGCGGTCTATGCGTCGCTCAAGGTAAGCCGATCAGCGTCAGCGTGGTTGACGCAACGCAAGGCTGCCGGCGGCGGCAGCGCCGTCCGACGGCCCGGCTCGAATGCCGGGCACGCGAGGGGAACAAACAAGTAAAAAGCCCGGCCAGTGGACTGGCCGGGCTCGCGGCGGCGGAGCGCCGTGGATGGGCGGCATGAGCCGCCCGGGTTCAGCGAAAGACCATCACCGGGATCGTCGAGTGCGTCAGCACCTTCTGCGTCTCGCTGCCGAGCAACACCGCGCCCAGGCCGCGCCGGCCATGCGACGCCATCATGATCAGGTCGCATTTCTCGCTCGACGCGGCGCTGATGATCGCTTCGAACGGGGTGAACGACTTCAGCGACAGCGTCTGGACCGCAACGCCGGCCGCGGTTGCGCGGTCGGTCACTCGCCCGAGCCGGTCGGCGGCCGACTTCGCCATCCGCGCGTCGTAATCGTCCATCGTCTCGGGCCGGTATTCGGACAGATTCGAATACGAATACGGCTCGATCACCGTGACGCCAACCAGCGTGGCATTCAGCGACTTCGCCAGCGCAACCGCACCGTCAATGGCCTTGTCGGAGAGTTCCGAGCCATCGGTGGGCACCAGGATTCGCTTGAACATACGCCCTCCGGAAAATGAACTGCATGAACAGCCTACGGCGGCAGCGCGGGTGCCGGTTGATGCCCGTCAAGCGGCGTCCCCGGGCGCCCGGGCCAGCAGCGTCAACGCGTGTCCGGCGGCAACAAAACCCATCGTCGCGGTCACCGCGACGCTCGATCCATAGCCCGCACAGGCGAGACCGCCATGCAGAGGCTCGCGATCGTCGTCGCTGTCGCAGGTGAGCGGCCTCTTCACCGGCTCGTCCGAAAAGACACCTGTCACGTGAAACTTCCGCCGGCGATCCGACTCGCGCGGAAATCCGTGACTGCGACGCAGGCGATACCGCACCTTGGACAGCAGCGGATCGCCGGTAACGACCGCGAGATCGGCGCAGCGAACGCGGGCCGGGTCGACACGTCCGCCGGCCGCCCCGCAGCTGATGATCGGGATCTTCGCTGCACGCGCCGCCGCGATCAGCGCCGCCTTCGCACTCACCTGGTCGGTGCAGTCGATGACGAGGTCGGCGCCCGCGACCAGCGATGATGCGTTTTCCGCATCGGCAAAGGCATCGAGCGCCGTCACGACGCAGACCGGGTTGATCGCCGCGATTCGCTCGGCCATCGCCAACACCTTGGACTTGCCGTATTCGCCTTCCAGCGCATGGATCTGCCGGTTGGTGTTCGACTCTGCAATGTGATCGAGATCGATCAGCGTCAAGCCGCCGACCGCCGACCGTGCGAGCGCCTCGGCCGCCCAGGATCCGACGCCACCGATGCCGACGACGACGACCCGCGCCGCGCGCAGCCGCGCCGCGCCTTCCTCGCCGTAGAGCCGGGCGACGCCACCGAAGCGGCGCGCGAGGTCGGGCTCGGCGGGCGCAAGCGCGAGGTCGGTGGCCGACATCGACCTACTCGCTGCGGACCATCTGCACGAGCCGGCCGACATCGACCGAACGCGCCTGCTGCTCGATCTGCGCGGTGTAGCGGGATTGCAGTTCCTTGCCCTGCGCGAGCATCTCGGAAAACGTCTGCTGCAACATCTCTGCACTCAGCGTGCGCCCGCCCGCGTAGTAGCGGCGAGCCACCTGGCCAAGCGCATAGGTGGTCGCGAAGGAAAAGGCGGCTCCCGTCGCGCCGCGCGCAAGCGAGCCGACGAGACCACCCACGACCTGGCCGAACAGACCGCCGACCAGCTTGCGTCCGACCTGTTCGAGGTACTGGCCCGTCAGGCCGACCCCCAGCGTCGCCAGCAGGTCCTTCACATGCCCGCGATCGAGCTCGTAGCCGTGCGCCTTGCCGATCCGGTACACGAGCTTCATCTGCAACGGAATGATCGCCATCGACGCGAGTGATTGCGGCAGCAGTTCCAGCGCGCCGTTGAGTACCGAAGCCTTCAGGATCATCGAATCCATTTCGGCCGGGTCGGTCGAAGGCACGGCCGAGACGACAGCCCCAGCGGCCGCTGGCCCCGGCAGAGGGGCGGTCGCCAGCGCATCGGCTGTTGCCGCGGTCGCGGCGATCTCTGGCTGCCCGAGTCCGAGCGCGTTGCCGAGCTGCGCCAGGAAGCGCGTTTCGGACTCGTTGCGCAATCCGTCGGCTTCGCACACGCCGACCGCGACCTCGTACGCGAGCCTGCGCGCCGCATCGGATCGCAGCCTTGCGACTGCCGCACCGACATCGACCCGTTTCAGCAGCACATCCTGGTAGAGGCCCGGGACATTCAGCTCGGCTGCAAGCGCATCTGCCGCACGCCGGATCTCGGCCCGCTCGCGGTCCTCGTGAGCCCCGTCGGCAAACGCCGCCAGCAGCGCGATCGTCAGCAGCGCTTCTCTTTCCTGCGGTTCCATGATTCGACTCCTCTAAGCGAATGCAGAGCTTAATCGCGCCGCCAAGCCATGGGCCGGCCGCGGGATCCTCGGACTCCTTGCCGCTCGTCAGGCCGCTGCGCGAGGCGCCACGTACACTGCAGTCACAATCGTGGGAGATGACGATGAGGATCCTGCTTCCCCTGGATGGCAGCAAGTACAGCCGTGTCGCACTCGACTTCGTCGCTTCGCGGTCGACCCTGATCGGGTCCGAACCGCAGGTCGAAGTGCTGAACGTTCAGCTTCCGGTTCCGGTTCGCGCCACGCAGCTCGTCGGCAAGGCCCACGTGCGTTCCTACTACACCGAGGAAGCGGACAAGGTCCTTAAGCCGGCGCAGGCTCGCCTGCGCAAGGCCGGCCTCGAGGCCGCCGCCCGCTACGTGGTCGGCAACCCGGCCGAGGAGATCAGTTCAGCCGCAGCGAAAAGCAAGGCGGATCTGATCGTGATCGGCTCGCATGGCCGCGGGGCGCTGAAGGGCCTGCTGCTCGGCTCCGTGACGAATTCGGTGCTCGCGCAGTCGAAAGCGCCCGTGCTGATCCTGCGCAATCGCGCGGCCCCGCCGGCCGACTCACTGAAGGTCGGTATCGCGGTCGACGGGAGCAAATACGGGCGCGCGGCGATCAGCTACGTGCTGCGTCATCCGCAGCTCTTCGGCGCCGCGCCGAAACTGGCGCTGATCCATGTCGTGCAGGACTACGCCGGGGCCGTGATGCCTGACATGGCCGGCATCGCGCTGCCGGCGTTCACGATCGAGGAAGTCCGCTCGCTGCAGGCGAAGACCTTCGAGAAGGCCGTCGCTCCGGCCCGCAAGCTGCTCGCCAAGGCAGGCGTCAAGGCCGACGAAGTGTGCCTGGTCGGCAATGCCGGCGATGAGCTCGCGGCCTATGCAAAGAAGAAGAAACTTGACCTGCTGGTGATGGGCTCGCACGGTTACGGCGCATTCAAGGCCGCCGTCATGGGATCGGTCGCGACACGCACTGCGGCCACCGGCGACGTTCCGCTGCTGCTGATCCGGCACGCCTGACCGCGCGGGGCCGGTGGCGCCGTCTCCATCGTCCCGTACACAGGACAGATCGAGCAGCAGTTGACCGGGCCCCGCCGGTTCCTAGGCTGCAAGCATCAAAGGCGTCGCTTCCGAAGGTGCATCCCCGCTGGCGCCATGGCGGATCAGGTGGTCGAAGGCCGACAGTGCCGCCTTCGCCCCTTCGCCCGCCGCAATGATGATCTGCTTGAACGGTGTCGTCGTCGCGTCGCCGGCGGCGAAAACGCCGGGCACGCTCGTCGCACCCCTGGCGTCGACGACGATCTCGCCGTACTTCGACAGCTCCACCGTGCCTTTCAGCCACTCGGTGTTGGGCACCAGGCCGATCTGCACGAACACGCCTGCCAATTCGATCTCGCGCTCGGCGCCGGTCGCCCGGTCGCGATAGCGCAGCCCGGTGACCTTGTGGCCGTCGCCGGTGATCCCGGTCGTCTGTGCGTTGGTGTGGATCGCCACGTTCGGCAGGCTCTGGAGCTTGCGCACCAGAACGGCGTCCGCCTTCAGCTGATCAGAGAACTCGATCAGCGTGACGTGCTCGACCACGCCCGCGAGATCGATCGCCGCCTCAACGCCCGAGTTGCCGCCTCCGATCACCGCGACCTTCTTGCCCTTGTAGAGCGGCCCGTCGCAGTGCGGGCAGTAGGCGACGCCCTTGTTCCGGTATTCCTGCTCGCCCGGCACATTGACGTTGCGCCAGCGAGCTCCGGTGGAGAGGATCACCGTCTTGCCACGCAGCTGCGCGCCGTTGGCGAGCGTCACCGTGGTCACACCACCCGGCGTGGCCGACGGTTCGAGCGACTCGACCCGCTGGCCGCCGATGATGTCGACGTCATATTGGCGCGCGTGCGCCTCCAGTGCCGCGGCGAACTGCGGCCCCTCGGTCTCCAGCACCGAGATGAAGTTCTCGATGCCCAGCGTGTCCAGTGTCTGGCCGCCCAGGCGCTCGGCGACGATGCCGGTCCGGATGCCCTTGCGCGCCGCGTACACGGCGGCCGCCGCGCCGGCGGGTCCGCCGCCGACGATCAGCACGTCGAACACGTCCTTCGTCGCCAGCTTCTTCGCATCGCGCGCCGCCGCGCCGGTGTCGATTTTCGCGAGGATCTCGCCGATCTCCATCCGGCCGGAGCCGAACGGCTGGCCGTTCAGGAAGATCATCGGCACGGCCATGATCTGGCGCGCCTCGACCTCGTCCTTGAACAGCCCGCCGTCGATGGCGACGTGCCGGATGCGCGGGTTGAGCACCGCCATCAGGTTCAGCGCCTGCACCACGTCCGGACAGTTATGGCAGGTCAGCGACATGTAGGTCTCGAACACGAAGTCGCCTTCCAGCGACCTGATCTGCTCGATCACGTCGGGCTCGACCTTCGGCGGATGGCCGCCGGCCTGCAGCAGCGCCAGCACCAGCGAGGTGAACTCGTGGCCCATCGGGATCGCGGCGAAACGCACGCCCATGTCGTGGCCTGCGCGGCTGATGGAGAACGAGGGACGGCGCGCATCCTGGCCGTCATGACGCACGCGGATCAACGGGCTCAGCGCCGCGATCTCGTCGAGCAGTTCGCGCATCTCGCGCGAGGCTTCGCGATCGTCAAGCGACGCGACGATGTCAACCTCGTGCGTGAGGCGCTGCAGGTAGGCGGCGAGCTGGTTCTTGAGGGTGTCGTCCAACATGGCGGAGTCCGAAGTAAGGCAATGCGAAGGTTCCCGCCGGCGGGAGCCGGCGGGGACTCGTGATGTCGAGATCGATCAGATCTTGCCGACGAGGTCGAGCGACGGAGTCAGCGCCTTCGCGCCTTCCTGCCACTTGGCCGGGCAGACCTGACCCGGGTTGTTGGCGACGTATTGCGCGGCCTGCAGCTTGCGCAGCGTCTCCTTGACGTCACGGGCGATGCTGTTGTCGTGGATCTCGGCGGTCTTGACGACGCCATCGGGGTTGACGATGAAGGTCCCACGCAGTGCCAGGCCTTCTTCCTCGATATGCACGCCGAACATGCGGGTCAGCGTGTGCGTCGGGTCGCCAACCAGCGGGAACTTCGCCTTGCCGACGGCCGGGCTGGTCTCGTGCCACACCTTGTGCGCGAAGTGCGTGTCGGTCGTGACGATGTAGACCTCGGCGCCGAGTGACTTGAACATGTGGTAGCTGTCGGCCGCGTCCTCGACTTCCGTCGGGCAGTTGAAGGTGAACGCCGCGGGCATGAACACCAGCACCGACCACTTGCCCTGGAGGGACTGGTCAGTCACTTCGATGAACTTGCCGTTGTGGAAGGCCTGGGCCTTGAAGGGCTGGACCTGGGTGTTGATGATCGACATGGTGCTTGTCCTCTAAGGGTTGGGGAAGAATCGGAACAAGGCGTAGTTTCTCACTATCGATAGACGCTGGATAATTGATTGTCCAAATGGGCCCGATAGGCGCCGCCCCGATTCGTCGGCGCCGCGTGGGGCGCGTCTGCAACAATGAGGGCCGTGACCCTCCTGTCCCGTCGCCACTCGAGTTCGCTGCTCGCCTGGTATTTCGTCGTCGTCTGGGGCTCCGGCTACCTGGCGACCAAGGTCGGGCTGCAATCGGCCCCGCCGTTCACCTTCCTGACGCTGCGCTTCGCGTTCGGCCTGCTGCTCGTCGTGCCGCTCGCGCTCGCGGTGCGGCCGGCCTGGCCGCGGACGTCAGTGCAGTGGCTGCATGTGGCCGTCGCCGGATTGCTGATGCACGCGGTGAACCTCGGCGGCAGCCATTACGCCCAATTCCTGGGAATGTCGGCCGGCATTGCAGCGCTGGTGCTCGCGCTGCAGCCGCTCGCCACCGCGCTGGTCGCGGCGCCGCTCACTGGCGAGCGGTTGCAGCGATCGCAGTGGACGGGCGTCGTACTTGGGCTGGCCGGGGTCGCGCTGGTCGTGTGGCACAAGATCGACATCGATGCGATGTCGCCGGGTTCGCTGGCGGGCGTGCTCATCGCTCTCGCTGCAATCACCGCCGGCACGCTGTACCAGCGCATCTTCTGTCCGACCGTGGATCTGCGCGCAGCATCGGTGGTCCAGTTCGGCGCCAGCCTGATCGTGCTGGCGCCGCTGGCGGTCGTGATCGAACGTTTCGAAGTGCGCTGGACGTGGCCGATGCTGGCAGCGATCGGCTTTCTCGTGGTCTTCGCGTCGATCGGGGCGGTCAACGCCCTGCACACGTTGATGCGGCGGGGCGAGGCGACGCGCGTCACGAGCCTGCTGTACCTGACGCCGATCATCGCGGTCGTGCTCGAGTGGCTGATGTTCGGCGTCCGGCTCTCGCTGCTCACGGCGATCGGAATTGCGGTCACCTGCGCCGGCGTCGCGCTGGTCGCCTGGCGGCCGGGTCGCGATGCGCGCCTCCAGCCCGCCGAAGCAGACTGATGACGCGATGCACTTGACACTGCCGCGCATCGTCGTCTTCGTCGTGCTGACGCACACGGCGTTCGGCGCGGGCCGGGTCACGGCTTCGCTGTATGCGCTGTCGAACAAGGCTTCCGCGTTCACGGTCGGCGTCGTCATCGCGCTGTATGCGCTGGTCCCTGCCCTGTTGGCGGTGCGCGCCGGGCGCTGGCTCGACACCGCCGGGCCCTTCCGTCCGCTGCTGGTCGGAACTGCGCTGATGACCACAGGCGCGCTGCTGCCTGCCGCGTTTCCCTATGCGGTGGCCGACATCGCCCCGCTGCTGGTCGCAAGCACGCTGCTCGGCACCGGCTTCATGGTCGTGCAGCTGACGACGCAAAACCTGGTCGGCGAACTCGCGGAGCCGGGGCGACGGCCGGCAGCGTTCTCGGTGCTGGCGCTCGGCTTCTCGGTCTCGGGGCTGATCGCGCCGATCTCCAGCGGTTTCCTGATCGACAGCATCGGCCACCGGGCGACTTTCGCGCTGATCTTCCTGCTGCTGGCCGCCAGCATCTATGTGCTGTACGCGCAGCGCGATCGGTTCCCGCACCCGAAGCCGCGGCATGCGGGATCGGAGGTAACGAACCCTTTCGACCTCTTCCGCGTTCCGAACGTGCGCAATGTGTTGATCGTCAGCGGGATGATTTCGATGGCTTGGGATCTGCAGTCGTTCCTGATCCCGGTGTACGGAACGAGCATCGGCCTGTCCGCCTCGCAGATCGGGCTGGTGCTGGGAAGTTTTGCCGCCGCCACCTTCGTGATCCGGCTCGCGATGCCGAAGCTCGCGCAGCGCTACCGGGAATGGCAGGTTCTGCTGTTCACGCTGGTTACCGCAGCGATTGCGTTTGCACTGATGCCGTTCTTCACCTCGATGGCGCCGCTGATGGCGGTCGCCTTCCTGCTCGGCCTGGGCCTGGGGTCGGCGCAGCCCAATGTGATGTCGCTGCTGCACGACTATGCTCCACCGGGTCGCATTGGAGAGACGCTCGGACTGCGCACGACGATCATGAACAGCAGCCACGTGGTGCTGCCTCTGGTATTCGGCGCGTTCGGCGCAGTGCTCGGCACCGGTGCCGCGTTCTGGCTGATGTCCGGTGTCATGGCGGCCGGCGGCTGGACATCCTGGCGCAGGATGAAGGACGAACACCTGCCACGCCGATGAAAGCCGCGCAGCCACCGCCCGATCGCCTCAGCGAGCAACAACTCGCGCAATCGCTCGAGGCGGCGCTCTCGCACTGGGACCAAAAGTCGCCGGTCTGGGTCTTCGGCTATGGATCGCTGATCTGGAATCCGGAACTCAGCTTCGATCGCCGGGCGACCGCGCGCGTGCACGGCTATCACCGGCGCCTGTGCCTCTGGAGCCGCATCAACCGCGGAACCCCCGACTGTCCGGGTCTCGTGGCCGGACTCGATCGCGGCGGCTCCTGCGCCGGCGTCGTCTACCGAGTGCGGGCCCGCTCATTGCGCACCGAATTCGAGCGCCTGTGGGTGCGCGAGATGTTCATGGGCTCGTATTCGCCGCGCTGGCTGAACTGTCGCCTGGGCAATGGTTCGCTCGTTCCCGCGCTTGCCTTCGTCGTCCGCCGCGATGCGCCGAACTATGCGGGCAAGCTGAGCGAGCGGCAGATCCTCTCGGTGTTCACGCGCGGCAGCTGCGGGCGCTTCGGCACCAGTCTCGACTACCTGGTCAATTGCGTGCGCGGCCTGCGCGAGCACGGTCTGCGCGATCCGCATTTCGAACGGCTGGCGCGACACGCCGGCATCGCCGCCACGCA
>DAINBQ010000025.1:0-22538 GCA_036732825.1 Burkholderiaceae bacterium
CGGCTCGAGGAGTTCATCCTCCCGGGCGGATCGCGGGCGGCTTCGATCGCGCATGTCTGCCGTACGGTGTGCCGGCGCGCCGAACGGTCGCTGGTGACGCTGGGCCGGCAGGACAAGCTGAACGACGCGCCGCGCCAGTACCTGAACCGGCTTTCGGATCTGCTGTTCGTACTGGCGCGGGTGCTGAACCGTCATGCCGGCGGCAGCGACGTGCAGTGGCAACAGCGGAAGAACCAGTAGCCTGCTCCGATTTCGTCGCCCGTTCGGGCGCACCGGTCGCATCCGACCGGGATCCCGTCGGCCGGCTCGGGGAAAGCCGGCGGCAGCCATTAAGCTTGCCGGCCATCCGCGCCGGGGGCGCGCAAAAATCGGACCTTTTGATGAAGCAGATCCTTGCCTGCGGCGCAGTGGCGCTCTTCGTGAACCTCGCTGCCGCCGCCGAGCCACCGCGCCGGCTCGTGCCACAGCTCGATGCGGCGGCGACTTCGGGCCGGTGTGAGCCGGAACTGGCGCGGCTGCGATCCATCGTCGCGGAGATGGCACGCAGGCGTGCTGCGGGCGACATCCTCGGCGAATTCAACCGGCTGACGCTGGCATCCTCCGACTTCATCCGGCCGATTTATTTGATGTCGAGCGTGTCGCCGGACAAGGCCACGCGCGACGCGGCCAAGGACTGCCTGCAGAAGTATTCGGCGTTTTCGACCGAGCTGTATCAGAGCCGGCCGTTGTTCCAGCGGGTCGAGGCGCTGAAGACGCGCAATCCGGTCGACCGCCAGTATCGCGAGGATCTGCTCGAGAACTTCGAGGACAGCGGCGCCTCGTTGCCGGCCGACAAGCAGGTGCGCGTCAAGCAGATCAACCAGGAACTGACGAAGCTGGCGCTCGCGTTTCGCAAGGCTGTGGACGAGGACCCGACCAGGGTCATTGTCACGCCGGACGAGGCCACGGGAATGCCCGAGTCCTGGCTGAAGGCGCGCCCGCGCGATGACGCCGGCAACCTCGTTGTCGATCTCGAGTATCCGACGGTTTTTCCGTTTCTTTCGAATGCCATCAGCGAGCCGGCGCGGCAACGTGTCTGGATGGCGTTCCAGAACCGCGGTGGCGTGGCGAACCTCGAACGGCTCGATCGCGCGGTCGTCCTGAGGCATGAACTGGCGCAGCTTTACGGCTTTCCCGATTACCCGACGTTCGTGCTCCGGCGCCGGATGGCCGGAACGCCGGAGGCGGTCAATCAGTTCCTCGATCGCGTGCGCAAGACGGTTCTCGAGCAGGAGACACGCGAACTGGCCGAGTTGCGCGCCGACAAGGCCGCACTGCTGGACAAGCCGGTCGGCGAGGTCACGCTTCAGCAGTGGGATACGGGATTCCATGCGCAGCGCATCCGGCGCGCGCGCTACGACGTCGACCAGGAGGCGCTGCGCGCCTACTTCCCGACCGATGCCAGCGTGCGATTCGCGATCCGGATTGCAGAGCGGCTGTACGGCATCGAGTTCGTCGAAGCCGACGTGCCGCGCTGGCATCCGGACGTCCGTTACTACGATGTCTTTGATCGCGCGCAGGATGGCAGGCGCGGCCGCTTCGTCGGTGGCGTCTATCTCGACCTGTACCCGCGCCAGGGCAAATACAGTCACGCAGCCGCGGCGCCGACCTATCCGGCGTCGACGCTTGCGCAACGCCGGCCGACATCGGTGATGATGGCCAATTTCAACCGCCAGGGCCTGAACACCAGTGAACTGCGGACGCTGCTGCACGAGTTCGGCCATGTGCTGCACGGCGTTCTGTCGGCCACCAAATACGCGGGCCAGGCCGGCACGTCGGTCAAGCGCGACTTCGTCGAGGCGCCATCGCAGATGTTCGAGGAGTGGGGGCGCCGTCCGGAGACGCTGGCGCTGCTGGCCGACGTCTGCCCGCAATGTCCGCGCCTGACCGACGAGCAGATCCAGCGCATCGAGGACGCGCGCCGCTTCGGTCGCGGGATTCAGTACAGCGGCCAGTGGCAATACGCGACCTTCGACATGCGCCTGTACCAGGGTGCGCCGAAGAAGTCGCTCGACACCTGGATCGAGCTCGAACGCACGCTGCCTCTCGGCCACGTCGAGGGCACGATGAAGCCGGCGAACTTCGGCCACGTGATGAGCGGCTATTCGGCCGGCTATTACGGCTACCTGTGGTCGGAGGTGCTTGCTTTCGACCTGCTGTCGGCATTCAGCGGAAGAATGCTCGACCCGGGCGTCGGCCGCCGCTACCGGCAGACGATCCTCGAGCGCGGCGGAGAGCAGCCGCCGCAGGAACTGGTAAAAGCGTTTCTCGGCCGCGCATCGAGTCCGGACGCATTCTTCGCGGACCTGACCGCCAAGCGTTGATTGAGGCCGAGCGCGACGCTATGCGGCGCGGGCTCGCTTTCACTTTTCGGCGTCGTTCCAAGAATTAAAGGACAACAGCATGAAGTTGCGATTTCTGTGCGCGCTGGCGCTTTTCGCCGGATCGGCGGGCGCGGCCGAACCCGCCCGGCCGCTGGTACCGCTGCTCGACGCCGCGACGATCACGAAGCGCTGCGAGCATGAACTGACCGGCGTGCGCGCGGCGCTGAAGGTCATGGAGTCGAAGGCCGAGGCCGGGAGGGTACTCGCCGACATGAACCGGCTGTCGATCCGCTTCGCGGATTTCGCCTATCCGGTCTACCTGCTGCAGGACGTCTCGCCGCACAAGGAGACGCGCGACGCGGCCCGGGCTTGCCTGGAGAAGCTGCTTCCGTTCGAGACAGAGATCTTCCAGAGCGAGGCGCTCTACCGGCGCGTCCGCGCGGTGAAGCCGAAGGACCTGACGGACACGACCTACCAGCAGGATCTGATCGAAAAGTTCGAAGACGGCGGAGCGACGCTCGCGCCCGCGAAACGCAGGCGCGCGAAGGAGATCACGGACGAGATCGAGAAGATCGGGCTGCAGTTCAGCAAGAACGTGAACGAGGACCCGACAACCATCGTCATCACTCCGGAAGAAGCTGCAGGTCTGCCGGACGACTGGCTGAAGGCGCGCAAGCGTGATGATGCGGGCAACCTGGTGCTCGGCCTCGACTATCCGACGGTTGTGCCCTTCCTGCAGAACGCGACCAGCGCCGAAGCGCGCCGGCGGGTCTGGCTGGCGAAGCAGCGCGAAGGCGGGCCGGCCAACATCGAGCTGCTCGACCGTGTGCTGAAGCTGCGCCATGAACTGGCGCAGCTGCACGGATTACCCGACTTCGCGACCTACACGTTGAAGCGCCGCATGGCGCAGACGCCGGCTGCGGTCTACGAATTCCTCGACAAGGTCAAGGGCGCGGTCGATGCGGTCGAGGCGCGCGAACTCGAGGAGCTGCGTGCCGACAAGTCGCAGTTGACCGGCAAGCCGCTCGCCGAGACGCAGCTCAACCGCTGGGACGTTGCGTTCCACCAGGAACGGGTGCGGCGCGCTCGCTACAAGATCGACCAGGAGGCTCTGCGCGCTTACTTCCCGACCGACAAGAGCATCGCCTACACGATGAAGCTCGCCGAGCTCCTGTACCAGGTGCGCTTCGTCGAGCGCAACGTTCCGCGCTGGCATCCCGACGTGCGCTACTTCGACGTCTACGAGGCCGCGGGGCAGGGCGGACGCAGAACTTTCATCGGCGGCATCTACCTGGATCTGTATCCGCGCGAGGGCAAGTACAACCATGCGGCGGCCTTCCCCGTGCGGTCGGTGTCGACGCTCGTGAACCGCACGCCGGTCTCGGTGCTGGTGACCAACTTCAATCGCAAGGGGCTCGACCATGACGAGCTCGAAACGACGCTGCACGAATTCGGCCACGTGCTGCACGGCGTCCTCTCGAAGACCCGCTATGCCGACCAGGGCGGCACGTCGGTCAAGCGTGACTTCGTCGAAGCGCCGTCGCAGATGTTCGAGGAGTGGGCGCGGCGCGAGGAGCCGCTGAAGCTCTTTGCGCAAGTTTGTCCCGAGTGCCCGCGCCTGAGCAGCGAACAGGTCACGCAGCTCGATGCCGCGCGCCGCTTCGGCCGGGGGAGCTGGTTCGGCCGGCAATGGCAGTTCGCGATGTACGACATGAAGCTGCACACGGGTACGCCGCCCGAAGCACTCGCGGCGTGGATCGAACTCGAGCAGGCGACGCGGCTGGGCTACGTCGAAGGTTCGCTGTTGCCCGCCGGATTCAGCCACCTGATGGGCGGCTACGCGGCCGGCTACTACGGCTACATGTGGTCGCAGGTGCTCGCGCTGGACATGCTGTCGGCGTTCGACGGCAAGCTGCTGAACCCGGCCGTGGGACTGCGCTACCGCAACACGATCCTGGCTGCCGGCGGGCAGCGGCAGCCGCACGCGCTGGTGGAGGCCTTCCTCGGGCGCAAGCCGACCAGCGATGCGTTCTACGCGGAGGTCACTGGTACCCGGTAGCGGTTCGCTGTGGAGCAGGGCGCTACGACGCGCTCTTGCCCTTGCGCACCTCGCGCATCTTCAAACCGCGCCGCTCCAGCGCTTCGCGCAGCAGGAATTCGATCTGGGCGTTGACCGAGCGCAGGTCCGCGGCGGCGAGGCGCTCGAGCTCCGACCATAACGCGGGGTCGATGCGGAGCAAAAACGCCTTCTTGTCCGGGCTGGCCACGGCTAGTGCCTCACCTGCCCCATCGCGCGCTCAAGCGCAGCTTTCAGTTTGCGCGGTTCGTCGGTTCCGAGCAGAAATGCCTTGCCATCGTGCTTGCGGATGAGGACGGCGTCTTTCCCCGCGACGTTGTACAACCAGCCGCGCCGCGTGCGGTGCACGCCCCAGCCTTCCCAGAACGTCGTGCGTGTCGTCTCGACGCTCGCGATAGCGTCGAGCGGAACCGATTTTCGCGGCCAACCGAGCCCGAACTGCCAGCGCAGTAGTCCGTCGTTGATGCGGATCGTCAACGCGCCCCACATCCATCCCAGCACTGCGGACAGCAGTGCCGCGCCGACGAGGATCGCGCGCGAAACCGGCAGCAGTTCGTGCGGAGTGATCGCGGCCGCCGCCAGGAAGCCCGCCGCAGTGATGCCGAGGGAGAGGCGCAGCGGCCAGCCCGGCTGCGTGTGCTCGTACTTCATCCGCTTTCTTTCGTCCGGTTCGGTGGCGGGCGCTGGCGCACCCACAACACGACGCCGACGGTCTCGAGCGCAGTGCCGATGCCGACAATGGCCAGCGCCGGCGTCAGCGACAGCTGGCCGAACGCGAGCAGAAGCACCCCGATGATGATCAGAAGAGATCCGGGAATCCAGAGCGCGAGCGCGTTCATCTACTGGTACAGCGTGCCGGTGTTGATGACCGGTTGCGCCTCGCTCTCCGCGCACAGCACGACGAGCAGGTTCGAGACCATCGCCGCGCGCCGTTCGTCGTCGAGTTCGACGATCTGCCGCTCGGACAGGCCCTTGAGCGCCATTTCGACCATGCTGACCGCACCGAGCACGATCTTGCTGCGCGCGGCGATGATCGCTTCGGCCTGCTGCCGGCGCAGCATGACCTGTGCGATCTCGGGCGCGTATGCCAGGTGCGTGAGTTTCGCGTCCTCGATCGCGATGCCGGCCTGGTCCAGACGGTCGGTCAGCTCCTGTATCAGCGCGCGCGTCACCCGATCCGGACTTGCGCGCAAGGTCGGTTCGTCCGAGTTTTCGTGTTCGCCCTCGTCATAGGCATAACTCGACGCCAGGTGGCGGATCGCAGCCTCGGCCTGGACCCGGACATATTCGTCGTAGTCCTCGACGTCGAACACCGCTTGCGCCGTGTTGCGCACGCGCCAGACGATCGCAGCGGCGATCTCGATCGGATTGCCGCGCTTGTCGTTCACCTTCAGCCGGTCGCTGTTCAGGTTGTGCGCGCGCAGGCTGATCTTCTGCTTCTTGTAGAAAGGATTGGCCCAGCGCAGTCCCTCGGAGCGGTCGGTACCGACGTATTCGCCGAACAGCAGCAGGATCGCCGCCTCGTTCGGCTGCAGCATGTAGAGGCCTGCCAGCACCAGCGCTCCGCTGAGGATCAACAAGACGCCGAGCGCGATCCCGATCAGTCCGATCGGGCGCACGACGAGGTAGACACCGGCCGCGATCAGCGCAAGTCCGATTGCGAGCCACAGATAGCCGCTGGCACTGCGGCGTTCAAGTTCCTGCGTTCGTGGTGAGTTCTGCATCGCCCCTCCGGTATCAAAGTGATATCACATTGATACCTGTGAGGGCACTTGTCAAGCAGTCCCGATGAACGGCAGCCGAGGCACTCACCTTGCATTGCGGCAAAGCACAACAACGCTCCCGCGGCTTCGTGCTGTCGATATCCATCTTCCCCGCAGCCGGACTGCGCGCTTATGATGACCTGACCCGCGGGCTCGTCGCGGCGACGGCTGGGATGGCGCATCGACCCTGGATATCGATCGAGGAGGTCAAATGGAGCACGCAGTGGATCGTCCTGACGCCGGCCTTGCCACTCCGCAGGTGCGCCAGGTCGACGCATCGCAGCCCCTTGTCTGGCTCAAGAGAGGCTGGTCGGACCTGAAGCGTTCGGCCGGGCCCAGTCTTGGATACGGCGCCTGGGTCGCTGCATTCGGCTTCGCGCTGCTGATGGTGGCCTGGCGCTACACGTACCTCGTTCCGGCGCTGACAGGCGGCTTTCTGCTCGTGGCGCCTTTCGTCGCGATCGTTTTCTATGCGCTGTCGCAGCAGATCGAGCAGGGCCAGAAGGTCGACGGCAGTGCAGCGGTGTTCGCCTGGCGGCGCAATTTCGGATCGATCGCGCTGTGGGGGCTGGCACTGATGCTGACGCTGATCCTGTGGGAGAGGGTGGCGGCGATCATCTTTGCGCTCTTCTACGGCGGCGAAGTCCGCGACCTGAACACGCTGGCCGGCGATGTCCTCTTTTCAGGCCGCTACATCCCGCTGCTGGTCGCCTACTTCGGAGCCGGCGGCCTGTTCGCGCTGACCGTGTTCGTCTTCGGAGTCGTCACCGCGCCAATGCTGCTCGACCGCAACGTCGACGTCGTCACTGCAGCATTGACCAGCCTCAAGTGCTGTCTCACCAATCCGCGGGCGACGCTGGTCTGGGCGGCGCTGATTGCAGTGCTCACGGCCATCGGTTTCGCGACCTTCATGCTGGGCCTGATCGTCGTCTTTCCGCTGCTCGGCCACGCGAGCTGGCACGCGTATCGCGACATGGTCAAGTGATCGGCGCCCCGGTCGGAGCGTTCACTTGACCGACTCGTTGGCGGCGCGCAGCCGCCGTTTGCGTGCTGCGTCGGCCAGGATCTCGAGCGCCGCGACGCTGTCGTCCCAGCCGATGCAGGCGTCCGTGATCGACTGGCCGTAGGTGAGCGGCTGGCCGGGGACGAGGTCCTGGCGGCCCGCCACCAGATGGCTCTCGATCATCACGCCGATGATGCGCACGTCGCCGCCGGCCACCTGCTCGCCGATGTTCGCGCAGACCGCGGTCTGGTTGTTGTGGTTCTTCTGGCTGTTCGCGTGGCTGGCGTCGACCATCAGCCGCTGCGCGAGCCCGGCCTTCGCGAGTTCAGCGCATGCGGCATCGACACTCGGAGCGTCGAAGTTCGGCTGCTTGCCTCCGCGCAGGATGATGTGGCAATCCTCGTTGCCCTTGGTCGACACGATCGCCGAGTGGCCACCTTTCGTGACCGACAGGAAGTGATGCGGCTGCTGGGCGGCCTTGATCGCATCGGCGGCGATGCGGATGTTGCCGTCAGTGCCGTTCTTGAATCCGACCGGACATGAAAGGCCGGAGGCAAGTTCACGGTGCACCTGGCTTTCAGTCGTGCGTGCGCCGATCGCGCCCCAGGCGACGAAGTCGGCGATGTACTGCGGCGTGATCATGTCGAGATACTCGCAGCCGGCGGGAACGCCGGCTGCGTTGATCTCCATCAGCAGTTCGCGCGCGACGCGCAGGCCGTGGTTGATACGGAAGCTGCCGTCCAGATCCGGGTCGTTGATCAGGCCCTTCCAGCCGACGGTCGTGCGCGGCTTCTCGAAGTAGACACGCATCACGACCTCGAGGTCGGCCCGCAGCCGCTCGCGTTCGCTCTTCAGCCGCCTTGCGTATTCGAGCGCAGCGTCCGGGTCGTGGATCGAGCAGGGGCCCATGACGACGACCAGTCGGTCGTCCATGCCGTGCAGGATCCGGTGGATCGCGGCACGCGACTCGAACACGGTGGCAGACGCTTTCTCGTCGCACGGGAATTCGCGGAGCAGGTGGGCCGGCGGCGCCAGCTCCTTGATCTCCTTGATCCGCAGGTCATCGGTCATGAAACGCATCGTCATTGCTCCGTCCATCGTCGGTCCTCGGTGCCTACCCTGCGGACCGGCGAAAAAAAACCGCCAGGTGCAGGGCCTGGCGGTTGGTGTCGTTCCGGGTTCTGATTATGCGCGCCGTTCGACTCTCTCCGCCAGAGGCTGGAAAAAGCCGTAAAAATAGAAGAAGAAACGCGCGTTCGTCATGGGTTCGGGCGGGCCGCAAGCAGGCCCGTCAGGACGAAATCTACCCGAGGAGGCGGTGCCGCGGCAAGTCGGCTGCTTGATGTCCGTCACAGATGCCCGTCATACGTCGGCGCGGATCACCCAGAGATAGCGCGTGATCTGCCAGAAGACGGGCGCCGCGAAACTCAGTGAGTCCAGGCGTTCCAGCACGCCGCGCGTCAGCACGATCTCTGTGTCCCACACGCGGGCGCCGAGGCTGCGCTTCACCGACGAAAGCACCAGCGATCCCAGGAAGCCGGTGCCGACGATGACGGCGGACATCAGCAGGGCCTCCCACCAGAGAAACGGCGTCATCCACCAGAGCAGGGTTCCGAGCAGCGTGCCGGCAATCGCGCCAGCCGCAACTCCGCGCACGGTCTTGTTCGGATTCGACTTCAGCGCCGGCCCGGCAAGAGCAGCGCTGGCGATGATCTGCAGCAGGTCTGTCAGGTAAAGCACGAGCAGGAAGAAGAGCAGCAGCAACGGACCCCGCCCCTCGTAGCCCTTGATCGGCAGCGTGACGATCGCCGGTGCGTGACTGATGCAGTAGACGCTGATCATCAGCCCCCACTGGACCTTGGCCACGCGCTCGAGATAGCGCTCGGTGTCCTGCCTGATCGCGATGATGACCGGCAGCAGCAGGAACACGTAGACGGGGATGAAAACCGCGAACAGGCTTGCCCGGCCGAACCCCAGCAGCAGGTACTGGACCGGAATCACGACGTAGAACGCGACCACCAGCGCCCAATGGTCGGACGGCTTGATCGGCGTCAGCGAGACGAACTCGCGCAGCGCGAAGAAGGATGCAATCGCGAACACGACCAGTAATGCCTGCGGGCCGATCGCAAACGCGATCGTGAACACCGCGAGCACAGACCATGAGGCGCGGATGCGCGAGTTGAGGATGCCGAGCCGCGTGACCCGCAGCGGATCGAGCGTGCGCGATGCGACCCACTGGCCGACGCCGGTACCCGCCGCTGCGAGGATCGCGATCGCGCAGAAGGCGGCGAGGAAGGTTTCGTTCAGCGTGAGATTCACAGTGTCCTAGACCGCAAGCTCTATGACGGCGTCGCGCGCACGCGCCAGGAAGGCGTCCTTGTCTTCTCCCGCGCGCCGCCCGAGCGGGGCGCCGAAGCGAACCGTGCAGATGATCGGGACCGGCACGATTGCCCCTTTCGGCATGCTGCGATGAAGGTTCTCGATGTAGACGGGAATCAGCTCGACCTGCGGAAATTCGTTCGCCAGGTGATAGAGCCCGGACTTGAATGGGCCGGGCCGCGACTGGGCCGCGCGCGTGCCTTCGGGAAAGATGATCAGCGAGAAGCCATGCTCGAGTGCATCGCGCAGCGGTTCCAGCGGATCGGCATTCGGATCATCGCGGCTGCGGTCGACCATCACGACATTCAGCTCCTCGCGGGCAATCTGTCCCCGGATGCCCGGCTTGTCCCAGTAGTCCTTGGCGGCCACGGGTCGGGTGTTTGCGCGCAGGCTCGACGGCAGCGCGGCCCACAGGACGATCGTGTCCATGTGGCTGGTGTGATTCGCGAAGTAGATCCTCTGGGTTGCGGTCGGGGCCGATCCCAGCCAGCGGGGATAGGCACCCACCAGCAGGCGCACCAGCCAGACGATCGGCGGCAGGAAGCGGACGGGGATTTCCACGGGTTGCCTGCTGATGTCGCGACCAGAGGGCCCGGCGCGATTGTTCTTGTGGCTGCGATTATGCCGCGCCGTTCGGACGGCGATTCAGCGGGGGCGCAGGCAGATCGCGCAATCTCGAACGGAGACGTTCCCCGTGCCCGACGGACTGCGTTTCTATCCCGTTCCGCCGACCGTCAATCCTTCGATTCGCAATGTCGGCTGGCCGACGCCGACCGGAACGCTTTGTCCGTCCTTGCCGCAGGTGCCGATGCCCGGATCGAGTCCCAGGTCGTTGCCGATCATCGTCACGCGAGTCAGCGCATCGGGCCCGTTGCCGATCAGTGTCGCGCCCTTGACCGGATGCGTGATCCGTCCGTCCTCGATCATGTAGGCCTCGGCCATCGAGAACACGAACTTGCCGTTGGTGATGTCGACCTGCCCGCCGCCGAAGTTCGTCGCGTAGATACCCTTTTTCACCGAGCGCACGATCTCGGCCGGGTCGCGGTCGCCGGCCAGCATGTAGGTATTCGTCATGCGGGGCATCGGCAGGTGCGCGAACGACTCGCGGCGCGCATTGCCGGTCACCGGTACCTTCATCAGGCGCGCATTCAGCGAATCCTGGATGTAGCCGCGCAGGATCCCGTCTTCGATCAGTACCGTTCGTTCCGTCGGATTGCCCTCGTCGTCGACATTGAGCGAGCCGCGGCGGTCGGCGATCGTGCCGTCATCGATGACGGTGACGCCTTTCGACGCCACTCGCTGCCCGACGCGACCGGCAAATGCGCTCGAGCCCTTGCGGTTGAAATCGCCTTCGAGGCCGTGACCGACCGCCTCGTGCAGCAGGATGCCGGGCCATCCCGGTCCGAGCACGACCGGCATGATTCCCGCAGGCGCCGGCTTCGCGGTGAGATTGACCAGTGCCTGGTCGACCGCCTTCGCTGCGTAGTCCGCCAGGATCTCGTCGGTGAAGTAGGCAAGGTCATGGCGCCCGCCGCCACCGGCGAACCCCTGTTCGCGCCGCCCGGCCAGTTCTCCGGTACCCTCGACGATCGCGTTGACCGAGAGACGCACCAGCGGCCGCACGTCGGCCGCCAGAACCCCGTCACTGCGCGCGATCAGCACGACGTCATATTCGGCGCCGACGCTCGCCATCACCTGCTTGACGCGCGGGTCGCGCGCGCGCGCGAACTGCTCGATCTTCTCCAGCATCCGGATCTTCGCGGCCGCATCGAGTGATGCGACCGGGTCCGCCGTCGCGTACAGCGCCGGTTGGGCGCGCGGCGCCACGCGTGCCGCCACCTTCACCTTGCCGCTGCCATGCCGCGCGATCGCACGCGCCGAGAGCGCAGCCTCGGCGAGCGAGTCGGCCGAAATGTCGTCCGAATAGGCGAATGCGGTCTTGTCGCCGACGATGGCCCGCACGCCGACGCCCTGTTCGATGTCGAAGCTGCCGCTCTTGACGATGCCTTCTTCCAGCGAATAGGACTCGCTGCGCGTGTACTGGAAGTAGAGGTCCGCGTAATCGGCGCGGTGTTCGAAGATCGTCGCGAGAACGCGCTGCAGGCGCGCTTCGTCGAGCTCGTAGGGCTCGAGCAACAGCCGGTTGGCGGTCGCCAGTCGATCGAGCGCCGGGTCGGAGAGTTTCATCGGGAGGTCAGCGAGGCGTGTGCGAGGGGTAGGCCCTGGATTGTACGGAACGCGGTCAGCCGAGGACCCGATGCTCGAGCGCGGGCAGGGAAGCGCGGCTGTCCTCAATGACTTTCGGGTCGATGTCGCCGAACACAACCCCGGCGCCTTCAGGGCGATTCGCAAGCACGGTTCCCCACGGGTCGATCAGCATCGAATGGCCGAAGGTCGCGCGGCCGTTCTCGTGGCGGCCGCCCTGGGCCGGCGCGAGCACGTAGGCCAGGTTCTCGATCGCCCGCGCGCGCAGCAGGATCTCCCAGTGCGCGCGGCCCGTCGTCGCGGTGAATGCGGACGGCACGAGGATCAGGTCGGGACGCTGCATCGCGCGGTAGAGCTCGGGGAACCGCAAGTCATAACAGACGGATATCCCGACCCGCAGCCGCGGACCGCCGTCAGGCGCGAACTCGAACGTCGACACCTGGCGGCCGGGCGCGATCGTCTGCGCCTCGTCGTAGGTCTCGGTGCCCTTCGTGAAGCGGAACAGGTGGATCTTGTCGTAGCGCGCAACACGGCTGCCCTCCGGGTCATGGACAAGCACACTGTTCATCACCCGTTGGGGCTCGCGCGCGACGAGCGGCAGCGTGCCGCCGACCAGCCAGATGCGGTGTTCGCGCGCCTGTCCGGCGAGGAACTCCTGGATCGGCCCGCTGCCATCCGCCTCGCGCCGCGCGATCTTGTCGGTGTCGCTTTGCCCCATCAGACAGAAGTATTCGGGCAACGCGACCAGCTGCGCTCCGGCCGTCGCGGCTTCCGCGATCAGGCTCGCGGCGGTGCGAAGGTTGTCCTCGACCCGCGGCGTCGAAACCATCTGCACGGCCGCCACTCGCGCGGTGGGTGAAGCGTCGCTCATCTGACGGTCTCCTGGGTGTTCGGGGTAGTGCGGCTGCGGCGCGTGACCACGGGATCAGTCCAGCTCCCTGTCACGTCGAACTCCAGTGCAAGTGCCCTGGACAGCGGATTGCGCAGCAGCGTCTGCGCAAGAAAAGTGCCGAGCCCGACGATCGGGTTCACGACGGTAAGAGCCAGTGCCGCCGTCGAGGCGTCGATCTCTGGCAATACGACGACCAGCAGATTCTGCGTTTCGTTGCTGAGGTCGATCGTGCCCGACATCAGGACCGCGGCACTCTGGCCGACCATGCGGAAGTTCTGCGTCGTCATCACTCCGCGCGCTATCGAGGCTTCGGCGACGATCGAGGTGAACTCGAATCCCGCGCCGAACGTCTCGCGCGCCTCGGTGCCCAGCGTGCGGGCGAGCGACTGCAGCGACAGCAGTGTCAGCAGCCGCGCCGAGCTTCCGGTTTCGACCCTCAGGAATCGCCCGTTGTCGATCTTCAAACTGAAGTTGCCCGACAGCGACGGGTAATCGATCTCCAGCGGCGACCCGGTCCAGTCGAGCGCGCCTTCGACGGTGCCCTGGCCGCGGGTCATCGTGTTGCCGAATCCAAGCCGCGTCAGCGCTCCCCCAACGTCGGCGGCGTCCAGCTTGAATTTCATGTTGGTGTGGCGCGCCGACGACGCCGGAGCCAGCCAGTCTCCCGAGGCCGCGAACTTCATGTCCCCGTTGGTTATGTCGAGCCGCCGCAGGCGCCACGCAGCCGACGCGCCTGTGCCGGTGTTCTGCGCGAGCAGATCGAGCCGGCCGAGCTTGGCATCGCCCAGGTCGAAGTTGTCAGCCGTGAGTTCGATCGACGGCAGCTGGCGCGTCGGGGCGCGCAGCACAGTGGCGACGTTGTCCTTTTCCGCGTTGGGGATCACCAGCTTCGACAGGCGAGCCTGGATCCGGCCCAGCCCGGCCGAGTCGACCGAGCCGGTCGGACCCGGACGCCAGCTGACCTGGCCAACGAGGTTGTCCGACGAAATGTTCGCATCGACGAGACCGCCGCGCGACAGCGATGCACCGAGCGTCAGATTGCGGAAACTGCGCCGCATGATGACCAGTTCCTGAGTCTGCAGCGCGACGTAGTCGAACGGCGACTCGGTCGACGCGGGAGCACGCGCGCTCTGCGCCGTCGCGCCGGCCGGGTCTTCACCCAGCCAATTCGACCAGGCCTCGACGTCGAGCCGCGGCAGGCTGACATTGAGGAGCATTCCGGATTCGGGCAGGTTGGCCGGAGTGTTCAGGGCGATCACGCCGCGTGTCAGCCGGAGTTCCCCCTTTTCCGTGTGTCGCTCGAGCTGCACGCCGAGCACCTTTCCGAGCGCGGCACGCATGTCCTCGCGTCCGCCGCCGGGCGTCGCGCGTTCGATACGCAGCGGCATCGGTTCGGTCGCCGATTTGCGCAAAGGCGCGACGCCGTCGATCGCGAGTCCGATCAGGTCGCTGTCGATCTGCAGCTGCGTCGTGCCCTCGTGTACGGTCAGCGAGGTGTTGTAGCGGGCGCTGCCCTGCATGCGATCGAGTACGCGCCCGAGCATCGGCGATTCCGACAGTATCCGCAGGCCCGCAGGCGTCAGCATTCCGGTCGCAGTGACGACCGTTGCTCCATCGGCTCGGGTCTCGGCGTCGAAGCGGGCCGTGCCGCCGACGAATCCGGCCGCGAGGTTGTTGAAGCGAACGCCGCGTTCTGTGAATGCGAGCGTCCCGTTCACGCGCGAGAACGGCGGAACATTTGGCAGTTTCACATCGTTGCCGGCGAGCTGCACGGATCCCGCAACGCGTGTGCTCCCGGCTGCTGCCAGAGGAATGTCGAGCTTCAGGTCGAGCCGCGCATTGCCGCGCGCATCAACGCCTTCGGTGATACCTCCAATCCAGCCGGCCACCGGACTCGCATTCACATAGCGGACCATATCCGCGAGCGGACCGGTCGCCTGCCCCCGCACTTCAAGCGTTGCGTCGCGCCCCAGATCCGCAATGCGCGCACTGGTGTTCTGGATGCGGGCGCCGTAGACGCTGCCGCGCTGCGCGTTGATTGTGATCGAGGCCCGCTCGAACACAATGTCGGCATCGATTTCCGTCAGCAGCGGCCAGACGCTGCCGGCCGGCGGCTGGCGCCCGTTCACCGCGGCACCGGGCGCGACGTCGAGCGTGGCGTTCGTCACCTTGCCCGCCAGTCGAAACTCGCCATCCGCCGGCCGCTTGAACGGAAACTGCGCAAGATCGCCCCTCAATCGGAGCGATGCGTCGCCAAGACGTCCCCGGACGAGGCCGTTCTTCAGCCACCTGGCCGCGCCCGTGCCCGCCGCAAGCGGGACGTAACGGTGCGTGGCAGCGGCGTCGAAGCGGATGATGCGAGCGCTGAGATCGAC
This sequence comes from Burkholderiaceae bacterium, assembly GCA_036732825.1. Lineage (GTDB taxonomy): Bacteria > Pseudomonadota > Gammaproteobacteria > Burkholderiales > Burkholderiaceae_F > DAINBQ01. The sequence goes on from DAINBQ010000025.1 coordinate 15,058, forward strand.
GACCCCCGGCCCCTTGTCAGCCGTGCGGTAGCTGCCGGTGGCGTTCAGTTCGATGTCGCGATTGCTCGCCTGCATCGACTCGATGCGGAGCTCGACAGCGGGTTTCGACTTCCAGCGCAGTGATGCGTTGAGTCGATCGAAGCCGAACTTCGGATCCTCGAACACGCCGGGAAAGACCAGCACCGCATCCTTCGCGGCAAGCTGCAACCAGCCGGAGCCATCGGCCACCTCGACGCTGCCGGTGAGGTTCTCGAAGCCCGGCTGCCCTGCTCCTTCCGCGCCGGAAGGCTCGGTGGCGGCCGGCTGGCCGGCGCTCGACAGCCCGGCAAACTGCGTCTTCAATGTGATGCCGCCGGCCTCCAGAGTCGGGCCTTGCCAGCTCGCGGTCAGGTTGGAAAGCGTTCCCTTGATCGCGTGCCGGGTGATGTTGTCGCGAACCTCCCGCGGCAGTGGTACGTGGCGCGCCAGGGCTGCCAGTCCTTCAAGATTGATGCGACTGGCCTCAACCTGCGTCTGTTGCGGGACGCGTTCCGTCACACGGGTCTGGCGCAGCTTCAGGTCGAGCGGCGGGAAGGAATGCCCGGTCGCGCTGTCGAATGTGAGCCGGCTCAGCACGAGTTCGTGGCCGCCTGGTTCAGTTCCCCTGTTGTCCCACTGGCGCACCGTGATGCGGCCCTGCAACGAGGAAAGCGCCAGCGGCTCGAGGTCGGCGGCCAGCCGCGCATCGACGTCCTTCAATGCGAGATCGGCGTTGACGCGCGTGATGAGGGCGTTGTCGAAGGCAAGCCAGCTCCGAACGGCCCCGTGCGCGTGCGTGATGTCGAGCGGCAGGTCGGCGAGTCTCGTCAGCGCGGCGATGTCGGCATAGGCCAGTTCCGCATAAATGTCACCGCTCCATTCCTTGATATCCGAGCGGCGCGCGAGCGGGTCGTAGCGGATCCGGCCGCGGACGTCGAGCGGCCCCGCGATGGCCGCCGGCGGCGTCGCCTGCAGGCCGAGCGAATGAGCGCTGAAACTCGACTCCAGCAGCAAATTGACGTCCGTGAGTTCGAGTTCACGCGCGGGCACCTGCCGCTCGTCGCGATAGCGGACGCGGGCATCGCGGATCACGACACGTCCCTGCGCCAGAATCCACTCCATTGCGCGCGAATCGTCGCCGGCTGCGGCCGGATCTAGGACGAAGCCCGCGATCGAGAACCTGCCGCCGGGCAGTCGCAGGACGACGAGTTCGGGCGCCAGGACGCGCAGGTAGGAAAAGCGCGGCGCGAGGACAAGCAGGCTCGACCACGACACGGTGGCCTCGACGCGCGGCAGCGCCAGGCTTTCCGCGTCGTCGCGTCCGACGCGGACATCGTTCAACGCCAGGTGCGGACTGAGCCCGCGCCAGCTCGCTTCGAGGCGGCCGATGGTGACCGGTGCCTTCAGCGCGCGTGAGGCCACTTCCTCGACCCGGGGCCGCATCTCGTCGATGCGCGGCAATATCCAGTAGCGGGTCACGAGAAGCAGCGTACCGAACGCGAAGAACGCGGCAACAAGGAGCCAGGCGAAAGACTTCAGTGCAATCCGCACGCCCCGCAGCGCGCGATCGCCGAAGCGGCGCGCGAACGACGCCTCGGCGAGTTCGACCCCATGCTCGATCGACTGCTCGACGACTTCCTCGATGCGATGAACAGTCGCGCCGAGGTCGGAGATCGGTTGCGGGAATTCCGGACGGTTCACTTTGGGAGCTGCCGGCGCCGGGTCCGGAACTGGAGATTCGGGCAAAGCAGAGCCTGGAGCTGAGACGAAGGCGGCGCCTGTTTCGGATCGCGCGGGCTCGCGCGGGCGCTCCGTAGAATGCGATACCGCTTCGGTCGCCGATCCGACGCAGGCCCGGGACGTCCAAGGGGGACGAAGGCCGTTGCAGGGAACGCGTGCACTCTATCACAGCGACCTCGCAGCCATCGGGCAATCGACCCATTCGACCTTGTGAATTCAGCTCCCAACCTCATAGCCGGCGACTGGCGCGGAACGCGCTGCACCCTGGCCGAACTGCCAGCGCTTTCGCACTTCGTGCAGCGTGTGCTGCAGTCGGACCCGGCCTGTGTCGACGATCCGGATTCGGCGCTGGCGACGGCGGCCGGGATTGTCTGGACCGCGGCGCTGCTGCGAACCGAGTTGACAGCGCTGACGGTTGCCGCAACGGGAACCGAAGCGGAACGTTTGGCGACGGCGCTGCGTCGATTGCGCCGCCGGGTGCTGCTGTCGCTGATCGCGCGTGACGCCACCGGCCGTGCGGATCTTGCCGAGGTCGTCGGCACGATGACGGCGCTGGCCGAACTGGCGCTGCAGGAGACCGTGCCGGTGCACGCGCGCGAACTCGCGGCCGCACACGGAATCCCGGTCGGGGAAACGGGAACACCGCAGGACCTGCTGGTCGTCGGCATGGGCAAGCTGGGCGGCGCGGAACTGAACGTCTCGTCGGACATCGACCTGATCTTCGTGTACGACGAGGACGGCGAAACGCGAGCGGACGACCCCGTGGCCGCGGCACGGTCGCTCAGCAATCACGAGTTCTTCGGTCGCCTCGGCCGGCGCGTGATCGCGACGCTCGACGACATGCGCGCCGAGGGCAACGTCTTCCGCGTCGACATGCGGCTACGCCCCAATGGGGACGCGGGTCCGCTGGCAGTGTCGACGTCGATGCTCGAGGAATACCTGATGGTCCAGGGGCGTGAATGGGAGCGCTTCGCCTGGCTCAAGGGGCGCGTCGTCTCGTCCCCGGTGTTCGCCACGCCGGCCCAGTTCGAGGCGCAGTGCAAGGCGCTCGATGCGGTCGTCCGCCCGTTTGTGTTCCGCAAGTATCTCGACTTCGGCGCGATCGCCGCGCTGCGCGAGCTGCATGCGCTGATCCGCGCCGAAACCGGCCGGCGCAATGCCGGGCGTGAACGGCGCGCCGAGAACGTGAAGCTTGGCCGCGGCGGCATCCGCGAGATCGAGTTCATTGCGCAGACGTTTCAGGTCATCCGGGGCGGGCGCGAGCCCCGCCTGCGCTCGAAATCGACGTTGCAGACGCTGGCATTGCTGGCGGAGTTCGGTGTCCTGCCGCAGCCGACCTGCGACCGGCTGGCCGCCAGCTACGTCTTCCTGCGCAACCTCGAGCATGCGCTGCAATACGTCGATGATGCGCAGACACACCTGCTGCCCCCGGGCGAAGCCGAACGCGGGCGGGTCGCGCGCCTGCTCGGAGCAGCGGACATCGATGCACTGATCGGCGCGTACCGCGCGGTCCAGGACTGCGTGGCGGGCGTTTTCGACTCGGTGTTCACGGAGCCGGAAACCGACAGCCGGCAAGCCCCGTTGCCGGCCGCGTGGCGCGCGTCGGCGGCGGGCGACGACGGCGCCCTTGTCGAGCATCTGGCGGCCCAGGGTTTCGCCGACCCGCAGGGCACCGGCGAGCGGCTGCGCGCGGTGCTGACGTCGCGTCGGCTCCAGGCGGTGAGCGAATCCGCGCGCGCGCGCCTAGAGCGACTGCTGCGACGGGCGCTGCACGCGGCTATCGAGCGCTCGCGCGAGGCCGGCGCCGCGCATGACATCGGCCCCGATGAGCATTTCGCGCGTTTCGCCCAGCTCGCCGATGTCATCTCCGGCCGCCAGACCTATGTCTCTCTGTTGAACCAGTTCCCGCAGGCATTCGATCGCGTGATTCGCATGCTGGCGGCAAGCCGCTGGGCGGCCGACTACCTGGCGCGGCATCCGATCCTGCTCGACGAACTGCTCGACGAACGCTTGCATGAGCGGGAGCCCGACTGGGCCGCATGGTCGGCGGCCGTCCGGCGCCAGCTGGAGGAAGCCGGAGACGACCAGGAGCGGCAGATGGACCTGCTGCGCGAGGCGCACCACGCGCAGGTCTTTCGACTGCTGATCGCCGATCTCGAGGGCCGTCTCACCGTCGAGCGTCTGGCCGACCATCTATCGGCGCTGGCGGATTCCACGATCGCGCTGGCGATCGCGCGTGCATGGCTGACGGTGCCGCGGCGGCATCGCGCGGAACCCAAGTTCGCTGTCATCGCTTACGGCAAGCTGGGCGGCAAGGAGCTCGGCTATGCGTCGGATCTCGACCTGATATTCCTGTTCGACGATGACCACCCCGACGCGCCGGACGTTTACTCGATGCTGGCACGGCGCGTGATCAGCTGGCTCACGACACAGACCTCGTCCGGCAAGCTGTTCGACATCGACCTGAGGCTGCGACCCAATGGCAACTCCGGCCTGATGGTGTCGTCGTTCGCGTCATTTTCGCGTTACCAGCGCAACGAGGACGGGCTGGGCGCCTGGATATGGGAGCACCAGGCGCTGACGCGAGCCCGGTTCAGCGCCGGCGACTCCGAGCTCGGCGAGCGTTTCGAGCAGGAGCGCACTTACGTGCTCACGCGGCCGCGCGATCTCGATCATCTGCGCGCGGAGGTGCTGGCAATGCGCGCGCGCATGCACGAGGGCCACCCGAACCCGTCGTCGCTCTTCGACCTCAAGCATGACCGCGGCGGCATGGTCGACATCGAGTTCATCGTGCAGTTCCTGGTGCTCGCGCATGCGCACCGACATTCCGAACTCGTGCGCAACCTCGGCAACATCGCGTTGCTGAAGATGGCAGGGGGACTCGCGCTGATCGACGCCGCGCTCGCGGCCGAGGTCGCCGATGCCTATCGCACGTTTCGCAGCATCCAGCACCGGCTGCGGCTCAACGGCGCGGAGCGGGCGCGCGTGCCGCCGGCGGAGGTCGAGCACGAAGCAGCCGCGGTCATGCGGCTCTGGGACGCGGTGTTCAAGGGCGCCTGAGAACGGCGCCGCGCCAGCCTCAGGACTCAGGCGACCAGCCGCAGCAGCGTGAATGCCGCCATGCCGATGACCATCGCGGCAATCATGCTGCGAGTGACAAGAATCGTCGCTGCCGCGGCGATACCGGCGATCAGGCGCGGATTTCCGAACGAAACGTCGATTGCGCCCTGCGTGACGAAGAGTTCGGGTGCAACAAGCGCCATCAGCGCGCAGGCGGGCGCGTAGCGCAGGCCGTGCTGGACGCGTTCGGGCAGTGGGAAGCGGTCGCCGAGCACGAGGAAGAGCGAGCGGGTCACCAGCGTCACCGCGGTCAACCCGACGATGACGATCCAGATCGTCAGGTCGCTCATCGCCGTGCTCCGAGGCGCTCCAACATGAGTTCGGCGCTCATGGCGGCGAGAATGCCCAGGACGACGGCGACCACCAGCCCCAGCTTGAGCGGCAATCCGGCCGCGGCCACCGCGACCAGTCCGGCGGTGGCCGCGCCGACCAGCGCGGGCTTGCCGTTGATCATCGGGACCGTCAATGCGATCAATGCAATGATGGCCGCGAATTCGAGCCCCCAGGCTCCGGGGACCTGCGTCGCCAGCAGGATGCCGAGGATCGACATGCCCTGCCAGGCCACCCAGTTGCCGGCCGCCATCCCGAGAAAGAACCAGACCTGTTCGGGCGAACCGCGCTCCGCGTCGGGCCGGCGCGCAAAGCGCGACAGAAATAACGCGAACCCGATATCGGTCGTGAGGTAGCCGAGGATCAGCCGCCTGCCGAGCGGGAAATGCCGGAAGTAGGGCTGCAACCCGGCAGAGAAAATGACGAAGCGCAGGTTGACGACGGTCGCGGTGAGAAGGATCACCCACACCGGCGCATCGGCCGCGACCAAGGGCAGTGCCGCGAGCTGTGCCGAGCCTGCAAACACGAGCAGCGACATTCCGATCGCTTCGATCGTCGACAGGCCGACCTTCACCATCGCGACACCGGTGACGAGGCCCCAGGTGCCGGTGGCGATCGTCGCGGGAGCGACCGCACGCACTCCCCGCAGGAAGGCATCGCGCCGGATATTCGCGAGGTTCTGCTCTCGGCCGAAGAGCGCTCTGGGAATCATGTCGGGCTCGTTCGGCAAGACGCCGGACCACGCGCACTGCAAGGATGCACGAGCAGAAAGGGGCGTGGCAGGCAGCCGGCCGGAGGATGCCGCTCGGCCGATCTCGTTAAGGACACGAAGACTCCTTGATGCGGCAATTATATGGAGCGTGACTCGAGCGCCGGGTGCTGTTCGCTAGAATGCGGCGGCAGGTCGAAGGCAAGTCCGGCGCAACAACGGGAGAGAACAATGTCGATGGCCGACCGCGACGGTTGGATCTGGTACGACGGCAAACTGGTGCCGTGGCGCGACGCGACCACGCACGTGCTGACACACTCGCTGCATTACGGACTGGCGGTATTCGAGGGTGTACGCGCCTACAACACCGCGATCGGCACGGCGATCTTCCGGCTGAAGGAACACACGGAGCGGCTGTTCAATTCCGCCAAGATCTTCATGATGGAGATTCCGTACACGCGCGAGCAGGTCTCCGAAGCGCAGCGCGAGGTCGTCCGGGCCAACAAGCTCGACTCCTGCTACCTGCGGCCACTCGTCTTCTACGGTTCGGAGAAGATGGGCGTAAGCCCGAAAGGCGCGCAGGTGCATGTCGCGATCGCGGCCTGGCCCTGGGGCGCCTACCTGGGCGAAGAAGGCCTGGTTAACGGCATCCGCGTCAAGACCTCCTCATTCATGCGCCATCACATCAACGTCTCGATGGTCCGCAGCAAGACGGCGGGCCACTACGTGAACTCGATCCTCGCCAACCTGGAGGCGACGCGCGACGGCTACGACGAGGCGCTGCTGCTCGACACGCAGGGCTTCGTCGCCGAGGGCGCGGGCGAGAATCTCTTCATCGTCAAGGACGGCCAGGTCTACGAACCCGAGATGGTGTCGGGGCTGACGGGGATCACACGCGCGACCGTGATCGAACTCGCACGCGATCTCGGGCATTCGGTGACTGCCAAGCCGATGACGCGCGACGATGTCTACCTGGCCGACGAGGCATTTTTCACCGGGACGGCGGCCGAGGTGACTCCGATCCGCGAACTCGACGGACGCGTGCTCGGCGCCGGCCGCCGCGGTCCGGTGACGGAGAAGATCCAGAATCTCTTCTTCGAGGTCGTGAACGGGCGCGCAACGAAGTACCAGTCCTGGCTGACTCGCGTATGAGCGCAACGCGCACCGAGCCCGTCGTCGAACTCTCGGCCCAAGACCTGCCGGCGTTCTGTCCGAATCCGGCGATGCCGGTGTGGAATCACCACCCGCGGGTCTTTCTCGAAGTCACGAAGACCGGACAGGCGATGTGCCCGTATTGCGGCACCGTTTATCGCCTCAGGGAGGGCGAGACGGTCAAGGGGCATTGAGCCGAAACGATGTCGCGACTGACCAAGCCGCTGCTGTTCGCATCGCCCGAGGAATGCGAGCAGGCCTTCTACGAGGCGCTCGACAGCGCCGACGGCGAGGCCGTGATCGACCTCTGGCTCGAGGATGACGACGTGGTCTGCATTCATCCAGGAGGTCCGCGGCTGGTCGGCTTCCCGGCGGTCAGGTCGTCGTGGATGGCGATCCTCTCCAACGGCCC
>DAINBQ010000026.1:0-13298 GCA_036732825.1 Burkholderiaceae bacterium
AAGCTCGGAAAGTGGCACTTCTGGCTGTCGATGATCTTCTTCAACGTCACCTTCTTCCCGATGCACTTCCTCGGCCTGGCGGGGATGCCGCGCCGCTACGCCGACTATCCGATGCAGTTCGCCGACTTCAACATGATGGCGACGATCGGCGGGTTCGGCTTCGGCCTCACGCAGATGATCTTCCTGTACGTCGTCGTGAAGTGCATCAAGGGCGGACCGAAGGCTGCCGAGAACCCGTGGCATGCGGCCGATGGCGGGCTCGAGTGGACGCTGCCGTCGCCGGCACCGTTCCACACGTTCGAAACACCGCCGATGGTTCGGTAGTTCTGGGAAGCCGGTCGCCCCTGGCGACCGGCGACGGATTCGATGATGCCGACTGAAGTACGCAAGCGGAACAAGCGGACAGCATTGATACTGCTGGGAATTGCGCTCGTGTTCTTTGCGGGTGTCATCGCTCGGTACTGGGCGATCGGCGGCTAGCGATGACGTCCGGCAACTCCCCGCTGCAGCAGGACAACCGCACGATTCTGCGCAAGCTGGTCGTCGTCGCCGTGCTGATGTTCGGGTTCGGCTGGGCGCTGGTACCGCTGTACCGGAAGATCTGCGAGGTGACCGGGATCAACGTGGTCACGACTCGCAATCCCGACGCCGAACGCTCGGCGCGCAACACGCAGGTCGACACGAGCCGGAAGGTGATCGTCGAATTCGATGCGAACCGTCAGGGCCCGTGGCAGTTCCGGCCCGAGCGCAACCACGTCGAGGTTCATCCTGGCGAGCTGGTCCACGTGAACTACGACCTTGTCAACCTCGAGGCGCGGCCGGTCGCGGGCCAGGCGATCCCGAGCTATGCCCCGATGCAGTCGGCGCAGTACTTCCAGAAGCTCGAGTGCTTCTGCTTCCAGCAGCAATTGCTGGCGGCCGGCGAGACGCGCCGGTTTCCAGTCGTGTTCTTCGTCGACCCGGAACTGCCGGAGGACGTGAAGACGATAACGCTCTCGTATACGTTCTTCGAGGTCGCCGGCGCGCTGGCCAAACCGCAGGAGGGCGCGGGTGCGCCGCGCAGCTGACCGATGGACCCGAAGCAGGCCACTGCCAGCGAATCGCCCGCCGCGCGCAAGGCAAGCTTCGGGCAGACGGCCCGTGCCGTGCTGTGGTCGTTCTTCGGCGTGCGGCGCAAGGCCGACTACCAGAAGGACGCGGCTCAGCTCAATCCGCTGCATGTGATCATCGTGGGAGTCCTCGCGGCGGCGCTGTTCGTTTTCATATTGATCATGATCGTGCGGGCCGTCGTCGGCTGATCGCGCGCGGGAAACAGAAGGGGGAGCAATGGCTGATACACATGGTGGGGCTTCGCATTACTTCGTGCCGGCGCCGTCGCAGTGGCCGCTGATCGGCAGCGTCGCGATGGTCTTCACGATGTTCGGTCTCGGCATGGTCGTCAACCATAACCCGCTCGGCTGGTATTCGCTGGCGATCGGGCTCGCGACACTGGTTTACATGATGTTCGGCTGGTTCGGCGCGGTCTCGGCCGAATCGGAGCATGGCAGCTACAACCGCAGGGTCGATGTCTCGTTCCGCTGGGGAATGAGCTGGTTCATCTTCTCCGAAGTGATGTTCTTCGCGTCGTTCTTCGGCGCACTGTTCTATGCGCGGATGATCACGGCGCCGCTGCTCGGCGACTTCGATCACAAGCTGCTATGGCCCGATTTCAGTCCGAGCTGGCCGCACTCGGGACCGGCGGGCGTTGTCGAGGACTTCACGAAGATCGGACCGTTCTGGCTGCCCACGATCAATACCGCGCTGCTGCTTTCGTCGGGGGTCACGCTGACGATTTCGCATCACGCGCTGCTGGCAAACCACCGGGGCCGGGCCATCCTCTGGCTCGCGTTGACGGTCCTGCTGGGAGTGACGTTCCTCGGCATCCAGATGTACGAGTACGCCCATGCCTACAGTGCGCTGAACCTGAAGCTGTCATCGGGCATCTTCGGGTCGACGTTTTTCATGCTGACCGGTTTCCACGGTTTCCACGTGTTCCTCGGCGCGGTCATGCTCTCGGTCGTGCTGCTGCGACTCATCCGCGGCCATTTCAAGCCCGACCATCACTTCGCATTCGAAGCTGCGGCCTGGTACTGGCACTTCGTCGATGTCGTGTGGATCGGTCTTTATATCGTCGTCTACTGGCTGTAGGCGGTGCGGGCCTGTCGCAACGAGCGGCGCCGCGGGCGCCGCTCTTTTTTGGCGCAGCGCCGCGCGATCAGTAGGAACGCGGCTGGATCCAGCCCATCCAATAGCTGAACAGGATGAACAGGAAGAGCGCCACCGAGATACCGACCCGGACTGTGAGCGCATTCACCGTCCGGTTCGTCCTTCCGCGGTCGCGGATCAGGTAGACCAGCGCCGATCCGAGCGAGAGCAGGATGCCGGCCAGGGCCAGCAGAATGATGATGCGCATGACAGTGATTCGATTCGGTTTTTCATTATCCCATCCGTCGCGATGCCCCGCCGCAAGCCCATCGCCGCGTTGATCGTCGCCGCGGCCGGCGTCGCGCTGATGATCTCTCTTGGCAACTGGCAGTCCCGGCGCGGCGACGCGAAGGAGGCGCTGCAGGCCGAGTGGGATGCAGCGCAGCGGCTCGAACCGATCGAGGTCACTTCCCGGAGCGCTCTCGAGTCGGTCACCGGAGCGCTGCCGCGCCGGGTCCGGCTGCGCGGCGTCTTCGTGCCGTCCGCCAGCGTCTATCTCGACAATCGGATGCGTCAGGGAGTGGCCGGATTCGATCTCGTCACGCCGCTTGCGATCGGCGACACGCTGCCGCTGGTCCTGGTCGACCGGGGCTGGATCGCGCGCGACATGCAGGATCGGACGCGCATGCCTGCGGCGCCCGTGGCCGGCGAAGTCGTCATAGAGGGCCTTGCCGTTTCGCGCATGCCGCGGCTGCTGGAACTGGGCGGAATACAGGAGCAGCGTCTTCCGGGCATCTGGCAGAACCTCGAGTTCGAAACCTTCGAACAGGTTCACGGCGGGCGTGTCGCGCGCTTCGTTGTGCAGCAGACCAGCGAAACGCCGGACGGCCTCGTGCGTGACCGCGCGCGCCCGGCCACCGGGGTCGAGAAGCACCGTGGCTATGCGCTGCAGTGGTATTCGCTGGCCGCGCTGATCGCGGGCCTGAGCGCCTGGTTCGGCTATCGCGAATTGACCGGACGATGAACGAAACGGCCCCGAGCACGCCCCCAGCCAGCCACTGGCGGCGCTATCGCATGCTTTACCTGCTGATCGCGGTGACCGTGGCTCCGGTGCTGGCTTCCTACACGGCCTACTACCTGCTGCCGCCGTCGGGGCGCACCAATTACGGCACGCTGATCGAGCCGCAGCGGCCGACGCCGGCACTGCCGCTCAAGTCGCTCGACGGCTCCGACTTCGATCTGCGCTCGCTGCGGGGCCGCTGGGTGTTCGTGATGGTCGACGCCGCGACCTGCGAAGCGGACTGTGTCGATAAGCTCTTCCACATGCGGCAGCAGCGCACGATGACGGGCAAGGACCGCGATCGCATCGAGCGCGTGTGGCTGATCACCGATGGCGGCCCGTTGTCGACCATGGTGATGCGCGAATTCGAAGGCACGCATTTCATCCGTTCGCCGGTCGATCCGCTGCGTGGCTTCCTGCCGCTGCCGGCGACGCCGGACGCCCGGCTCGAGGATCACATCTGGATCATCGATCCGCTGGGCAACCTGATGCTGCGCTGGCCGAGGAATCCGGATCCGGGCCGGACCAAGGCCGACATCGCGAAGCTGCTGCGGGCATCGGCGGGCTGGGTCCGGATCGAGAAGACGGACCGATGACACCCGCCGCGTTGCTCTGGCTGTTGTTGAAGGGAGTGGCTGTCGCTGCGCTGCCGCTCGCGTACGTCGCGCTGTCACGCGATCCGCAGAAGTTCCGCAAGCTCGCGTGGCTGACCGCATTCCTGACGCTCGACCTGATCATGTTCGGCAGCTTCACGCGCTTGACGGACTCCGGTCTGGGCTGCCCCGACTGGCCGGGCTGCTACGGGCATTCGAACCCGGTCTCGGCAGGAGAATCGATCCGCGCTGCCGAGTCCGCGCTGCCGACCGGCCCGGTGACGGCGACCAAGGCGTGGATCGAGATGCTGCATCGTTACTTTGCGCTCGGCGTCGGGTTCCTGATCATCATCCTGACCGTGCAGGCGTGGCGGCGTGCGCGCGCCGAGCCCCGCGCACGCGCGAACGCGTGGCTCGCGACGGCGACGCTCGGCTGGGTATGCGCGCAAGGCGCGTTCGGCGCGCTGACCGTCACGATGAAGCTGCAGCCAGCGATCGTCACGTTGCACCTGCTGGGAGGAATGATTCTGCTGGCTCTGCTGACCTGGCTCGCGCTGCGCGAAGGGGGAGGCACTGCCGCGGCTGCAGGCGGCCGCACGCTGAGGACGGCGGCGATCGCCGCATTGCTGGTCGTGTTCGTGCAGATCGCGCTCGGGGGCTGGGTCAGCAGCAACTATGCGGTGCTGGCCTGCCCGGACCTGCCGCTGTGCCAGGGCGAGCTGGTGCCACCGATGGACTTTGCGCATGGATTCACCGGATGGCGCGAACTCGGAAGGACCGGAGCTGGCGAACTGATTCCGTTCCAGGCGCTGGTCGCGATCCATTGGGTCCATCGCGTGTTTGCCCTGGTCGTCTTCGGGCTGCTGGGTTGGCTGGCAGCGAGGCTGTGGCGGCGGCCTGGCCTGGCGCGGCCGGCCCGGCTCCTGCTGGGCCTGCTGGTACTTCAAGTGCTCACCGGAACATCGAACATCCTGTTCGACTGGCCGCTGCTTGGAGCGGTGCTGCACAGCGGTGGCGCTGCACTGCTGGTTGCGCTCCTTGTCGTCATCAACCACCGGATCGCCCGCGCGAGCCGGTAAAATCAGCCCATTCCCCCTTTCGACCCTTCCGCAATGCGAGCCGAGTCGCCCGCCGTTGATCGTTCCGCATTCCAGCTGCTGGGCCAGTACTGGATGCTGACGAAGCCACGCGTCACGCAACTGGCGATCTTCTGCACGGTCATCGGGATGTTCCTGTCGACGCGTGAGCTGCCGTCGTTGCAGCGCGTCGCCGTCGCGACGCTCGGCATCTGGCTTCTGGCCGGGGCGGCCTTTGCTGTCAACTCGCTGATCGAGATGCACATCGACCGCAAGATGGCGCGCACGCAGATGCGGCCGCTGCCGCAGGGCGTGCTGTCGCCGCTGCAGGCACTGTCTTTCTCCGGACTGCTCGGCGGACTCGGGATGTGGGTGCTCTACACGTTCGTCAACCCGCTGACGATGTGGCTGACCTTCGCAACCTTCGTCGGCTATGCGGTCGTCTACACGGTGCTGCTCAAGCCCTACACGCCGCAGAACATCGTGATCGGCGGCATGAGCGGCGCGATGCCGCCGGTGCTCGGGTGGGCGGCGATCACCGGGTCCGCGCCCGCCGAAGCCTGGCTGCTCGCGCTGATCATCTTCGTCTGGACACCACCGCACTTCTGGGCGCTGGCGCTGTACCGGCTCGACGACTACCGGAAGTCAGGCCTGCCGATGCTCCCCGTCACGCACGGCGTGCAGCTGACCCGCCTGCACATCCTGCTGTACACCGTGATCCTCGTCGCGACGACGACCCTGCCGTTCGTGGTCAGGATGGCCGGCTGGCTGTACCTCGCGGCCGCGCTCGCGCTCGGAGGCATCTTCATCGGCTACGCATGGCGGCTCTACCGCGCCTACAGCGACCGGCTGGCGCGTGCGACCTTCAGTTACTCGATCGTTTATCTGGCGGCGCTGTTCGCGGCACTGCTGGTCGATCACTACACGTTCGGGTGACCGGTCACATGCTGCCCAGGTCCGTGCGTCTCCTGCTCTGCGGGTTTGCGCTGGTGGCTGCGCTTGCAGCCTGCGATGCAGGGTCGCAGCGGTTCAACAGCGTCGATGTCACGGGCGCCGAATTCGCCCGCGAGTTCTCGCTGACGGACCACGCCGGGGCCCGGCGAACGCTGGCGGACTATCGCGGCAAGCTGGTCGTCGTTTTTTTCGGCTTCACTCAGTGTCCGGATGTCTGTCCGACCACGCTCTCCGACATGGCGGAAGTGAAGAAGCGGCTGGGCAAGGACGGCGACGCGGTGCAGGTGATCTTCATCACGGTCGACCCTGAACGCGACACGCCGCAGCTGCTCGCGCAATACGTACCGGGCTTCGATCCGACTTTTGTCGGGCTGCGTGGGAGCCCCGAAGAGACCGCCGCGGTGGCCAAGGAATTCAAGGTCTTCTACCAGAAAGTGCCGGGGAGGACCGAAACGTCGTACACGATCGACCACACGGCCGGCAGCTACGTCTTTGATCGCGACGGCAGGATCCGCCTGTTCGTCCGTCACGCCACGGACGTCGACTCCCTCGTGGCCGATCTCAAGCGACTGATCGGCTGAGCCCCGCCGACCGCGCTCATTCGAATGCGCCGGTGACGGCCGCGATCCGGGTCCGGCTGGAAATGGCACGGCCTTCGATGCCGGCGCCGATATCGAACGCGTCGCGCACCGGCGCGAGTGAGAGTTCGAACCCTACAAAAACGCTCGGCTCCGCATCGACATAGTCCCCGGCCGCATAGTTCGCCTTCGATGCCGCGAGCACTCCGTGTACTTCATACGGATCGAAGACCGTCAGGTTCCCGGGCCCGGCCGGCAACCTCAGGCCCGCGCGCGGAAAGACGATTTCGACAATGGGCCCTTGCACGCACCAGACCCCGAACAGCACCGACTCGTAGTGCGCATCGTTGTGGAAGAACGCGCCGCGGCAGACGTACCACTCGAGTTCATCGCGCAGAGCGGGCGCAAGCGCCGGACCGAGGGCTTCGGCAAGCTGCCTCGATACGTTCGGGCTGCGAAAAGTCCCGACAGCGCTCACGCGTCCGGGAGGACCCGCCAGCAACGAACTTTCGCGCGCCGCCGCGATCAGCGCCGTGTCGGGCTGGTGGTATCCGTGCGCGAGCCTGCGCGCGATCGCCCGCACCGAGCCCGAGGGGGAGACGCAGGCAAGGGCCGGCGCCGCATGGGCGATGAAGTCGATCGACATGCTTGAATTATGGGACCCAAAAAAAACGCCCCAGCATCGCTGGGGCGCAGTGTCCGCCTCATCGGAGGAGAGGGGGAGGAAGAGAGGCGGACCTAGCTACAAATCAACCGGCCAGAAGAGTCGGCCGCCGGCCCGTTTCAGCTGTACGCAGCCAGCGAGGTTCGCATCTTCTGTAGAGCTTTGGCCTCGATCTGCCGGATTCGTTCCGCGGAGACGCCGAACTCCTGCGCCAGATCGTGCAGCGTGGCGGTCCCCACGCGGCCGTCGGCATCCTCGTTCAGCCAGCGCGCTTCGACGATTCGGCGGCTGCGTGCATCGAGGTCCTCGAGCGCCTCGCGCACGCCTTCGCTCTGCAGCACATCGTTCTGCCGGCGCTGCAGGACCTGCGTCGGTTCCGAGTCGGCGTCGGCCAGGTAGTCGATCGGCGCGAAATCCTCTTCGCCGTCGTCGATGCGGCCTTCCAGCGCGACGTCGCCACCCGACATGCGGGTTTCCATCTCGGCAACCTCGGCGGGCTTGACGTTCAACTCGCGTGCCATGTCGCTGATCTCGTCCGGCGACATCGTGCCGAGGCCCTGTTTCATGCTGCGCAGATTGAAGAAGAGCTTGCGCTGCGCCTTGGTCGTCGCGACCTTGACCAGCCGCCAGTTCTTCAGGATGTATTCGTGGATCTCGGCCTTGATCCAGTGCAGCGCGAACGAGACCAGGCGCACGCCACGTTCGGGATCGAAGCGCTTGACCGCCTTCATCAGGCCGATGTTGCCTTCCTGGATCAGGTCGGCGTGTGAGAGCCCGTAACCGAGGTAGTTGCGCGCGACCGCTACGACCAGGCGCAGATGCGACATCACGAGCCGCCCGGCGGAGTCGAGATCGTTCTCGTCGCGCAGCCTGCGCGCAAGCCGTTGCTCTTCGTCCGCGGTCAACATCGGAACCCGATTGACGGCCTGGATGTACGCATCGATGCTTCCAAGGCTCCCCGGGCTCAACGCAAGCGCGCGTACACCCAGCGGAACCAAGGCACCGCCGGCAACCGTGGAAGTTCTGCTGCTTGTCACTCTTGAAACCTCCTTTGTTGACATGCTAGCACTCTCATTCTCCGAGTGCTAAGCATTAGAGGCCCAAGTTTGCGCTGAGTTCAATCCTGACTATTGCACTCAGGCATATTGGTACGGGCCGAAGCACGAGAGAGTGAGCGAATACTCACACCGCGCCCAGCTGAGACTGTCAGCGAATGCCGGACAACGCCGCCCGTGCCCCGAGGTGGCCAACGATGAGGCCGAAGATCGAGGTTCCCGCGACGAAAAGGGCTATCAGCCGGAGGTCCGGCGGTGGCAACGTGAACGCCTGCCCGTACAGTTGCGCCAGGTCGGCGAGCGGCCCGCGCACGGCGGCGAGAGCGGCGAACACAATGCCCGCAGCGGCCACGGACGCCAGCGCAAGGCTCAGGCCTGCGCTGTACGCATAAGGACGAACGATGAAGTCGCGCGTCGCGCCGACGATGCGCAGGATCCGGGTCTCGTCTGCGCGCATCGCAGCATGTAAACGAACGGTGCCGACCAGTATCAACGCCACCAGCACCGCCACGAGGCCGCCAAAGATGCCGCCCAGCCAGCTGACCACGCGCGCGATCGCGCCGAGCTTTCGATACCAGTCGGTGTCGGCGCGGACCGAATCCACCAGCGGCCACTTGCGGATCTCGGACGCGATCGACTCGATCCGTGCCGGAGAGTCTGTGGCCAGGCGGGCAACCAGCACATCCGGCAGCGGATTGGTGCGCAGGTCCTTCAGAGGGGTTTCGAGCGCCGAGCGCTTCATCAGGTCGGCCAGCGCCGCATCGCGCGGTACGAGCCGCACGGCGGCCATGTCAGGAAGTCCCGCGACCCGCGACCTCAGCGTTTCGGTTTCGCGCGGGGAGGCGGTCACCGCCACGAAGACGCTGATCTCGGGGCCCGGCTGCACCCGAGCGGCAAGAGGACGCACCGAGTTCGCAAGCGAGGCCAGTGCAAGCGGCAGTGCGAGCGCCGCCGCGGCGAGCAGCACGCTGAGCAGGAATGCCGCCGGCTGTTCGCCCATCATTGCGAACGCGCGTCGCAGTGCATAAGCGCGGGTCGAGACCGCGCTCATCCGATCAACTTTCCGGCGTCGAGGCGCAGCACGCGCGCGCGTGCCGGAACAGGCACGGCTTCACCATGCGTCGCAACGATGACCGTGACCCCGGCGACGACAAATTGCTCGAGTAGCTGCAGCAGTTGTGCGGCCGATCGATCGTCGAGGTGCGCGGTGGGTTCGTCGGCCAGGATCAGCGCGGGACGGTTCACGATCGCCCGGGCCAGCGCGACACGTTGCTGCTCGCCGCCCGACAACGCATTCGGGCGTGCCGACTCGGACTCCGGACCGATGGCAACGCGGGCGAGCGCGGCCCGTGCCCGCTCCCTTGCCTCGTGCCCGGAAAGGCCGGAGGCGAGCGCGGGCAAAGTGACGTTGTCGAGGACGCTCCGGTCGGCGAGCAGCATCAGATCCTGCAGCACGATGCCGATCGAACGGCGCAGGAACGGCAGCGACCGGCGGCGAATGTGGGCGAGGTCCTCGCCGGCCACGACGATCGAGCCCGAGGTCGGGGTCTCGAGCGCAGCGACGAGCCGCAGCAGTGTCGACTTGCCGGCGCCTGACGGGCCGGTCAGCAGCACGAATTCGCTGCGGGCGATCGAAAAGCTCGCTCCGTCGAGCGCAGGCCGGCCTTCGCCGTAGCGCTTGGTCACGCGATCGAATTTCACCAGCCCCGGATTTGCGGACTGTGCCGGAACCGCACTCATTGCAGCCGATTCCCTGCGCTTAGAATCGCTCGCTCTTTCACGATGGCGCGGAATTGTACGGGTGTCATCGAGCTGTCACTGTTGGACCCTATGGTCCGAAGCCACAAGCGCAAGCGCTCCAAACGAGAATCAGAGTTGAGTCCAGCCCCGGAGCCTTACCTGAACCGGGAGCTGTCGCTGCTTGCGTTCAACGAACGCGTGCTGGCGATGGCCCTGCGTGCTTCGGTTCCGCTGGCGGAGCGGCTGCGCTACGTCTGCATCGTCTCGTCCAACCTCGATGAATTCTTCGAGGTCAGGATGTCGGACCTGACCGAGGAGGTTCGCGCCGGCGCGACGGGCCCGATCGCAACGTCGTATTCGATGGTGGTCGAACGTGCGCATCGCCTGGTCCAGAGGCAATACGACCTCTACAACCGGACGATCATGCCTGCGCTCGAACGGCATCGCATCGTGATCGTCAATCACGCGCAGCGCAATGCGCAGCAGCGCGCTTGGGTGCGTGACTATTTCCAGCGCGAAGTGCGACCGCTGCTGGCGCCGATCGGCCTCGACACCTCGCACCCTTTCCCGCAGGTGCTGAACAAGTCGCTGAACTTCATCATCCAGCTCGAGGGCAAGGACGCCTTCGGGCGACCATCGGCTATCGCGATCCTGAAGGTCCCGCGCGTGCTGCCGCGGGTGATCCCGCTGCCGCCGAAGCTCGCGCCGGGCAAACAGGCATTTGTACTGCTGACGTCGGCGATTCGCGCGCACCTGCAGGAACTCTTCCCGGGCCGGCAGATCAGCGGGTTTTCCCAGTTCAGGGTGACGCGCGATTCCGATCTGACGGTCGATGAGCGCGAGGTGCACAACCTGCGCCAGGCGATGCGGATGGAACTCACGCAGCGCCACTTCGGCAACGCGGTCCGGCTCGAAGTGCTGCGCACCTGTCCGCCGCCGTTGCAGGCCCATCTGCAGGAACAGTTCCAGTTGCCGGCCGAAGCCGTGTTCCAGGTAGACGGGCCGGTCAATCTGGTGCGGATGAACCAGCTGGTCGATCACATCAAGGACGCGAAGCTGCGCTGGCCGCCATTCGTGCCGGCCTGGCCGCGCAAGCTGGCTCAGGGCGCCGACCTGTTCGAGGCGATGAAGCAGGGCGACCTGCTGATCCACCATCCCTATGAGAGCTTCGAGCCGGTGATCGAGTTCCTGCGCCAGGCGACCACCGATCCCAAGGTCGCGTCGATCCGCATGACGCTGTACCGGACCGGCATCAGCTCGGTGATGGTCGACATCCTCGAAGAGGCAGCGCGGCGCGGCAAGGAAGTGACCGTCATCGTCGAACTGAAGGCGCGCTTCGACGAGGAGGCGAACATCAACCTTGCCGAGCGGCTCGAAGCGGTCGGTGCGCAGGTCGTTTACGGCGTCGTCGGACTCAAGACTCACGCGAAGATGACGCTGGTGCTGCGACGGGAGGAACTGCGCGGCCGCCCGCGGCTCGTGCCATATGCGCACCTGGGCACGGGCAACTACCACGAAGTGACGACCAAGCTGTACACGGACTTCGGCATGCTGACCGCGGATCCGGAGATCTGCGGCGATGTCGAAAGAGTTTTCCTGCACCTGACGAGCCTGACCAAGGTCGAACGCCTGAAGCACCTGTGGATCGCGCCGTTCACGATGCACAAGAAGCTGCTGCGCGCGCTGGCGAACGAGGTCGCGGTTGCCCGCAGCGGCCGGCCGGCGCGCGTGATCGCCAAGATGAATGCCCTGACCGACGAAGCGACGATCAGCGCGCTGTACGCGGCGTCGCAGGCCGGAGTGAAGATCGACCTGATCGTCCGCGGTGCCTGCGCGCTGCGCCCCGGTGTGAAGGGGATGTCGGAACACATCCGGGTCCGTTCGATCGTCGGCCGGTTCCTCGAACACCACCGCATCTATTACTTTCGCAACGGCGGCGACGCGCAGGTCTATCTGTCGAGCGCGGACTGGATGGGACGCAACCTGTTCCGGCGCATCGAGATCGCCTGGCCGGTGCTCGACGCGAAGCTGCGCAAGCGCGTGATCGACGAGGGCCTGATGCCCTACCTCGAGGACACGCAGGACGCCTGGTCACTTGCCGGCAACGGCGAATACCGGGCGCCGAAGGCACGCGCTGAGGGCCGATCAGCGCAGCATCAACTGCTCGGGGCGCTCGCAGCAAGCGTCGGCGAGGCCTGACGATGGAACTCGTGTTGTGGCGGCATGCGGAGGCCGAACTGGGGGAGCCCGACCTCGGCCGCAAGCTGACGTCGAAAGGCGAAAAACAGGCGCGCCGAGTCGCGGAGTGGCTCCAATCGCACCTGCCCAACACCGCAAAGATCTATGTCAGCCCGGCGCTGCGCGCGCAGCAGACGGCCAGGGCGCTGGCAGAGATCTCGCACAAGAAGATTCGCACGGTGAGCGAGATCGGGCCGGGCGCGACCGCGGCCGAGCTGTTGACCGCGGTCGGCTGGCCCGACAACCGGGCGACGATCGTCGTCGTCGGACACCAGCCGACGCTCGGCCGTGTTGCCGCCACACTGCTTGCGGGACAGGCGCAGGACTGGCCGATCAAGAAGGCAGGCGTCTGGTGGTTCAGCCAGCGCGAACGCGGCGGCGAGGAACAGACCGTGCTGCGCGCAGTCATCAATCCCGACCTGGCCTAGGTTGGTCGGCCGCTAAAGCTCCCGCAGCTCGACCGAAACGCCAACGCGCTCCCAGTGAGCGCCTTCCTCTTCGAGCAGGAACTGGGTCAAAGGGTGGTGCGAGATCCAGGCGCCGTCCAGTGCGAGCTCGATCGACTTTCCGAACTTCAGCGACCACTGCGGCAGTTCAATCGGGCCGCGCGCATGCGCGAGGATCACCGCCAGTCGGAGCGCGAGGATCTTGCGGGCGCGGTCGCGGTCGGCCAGCGCGTCGAACACCTTGCGGAGGTTGCCGCGCTGCGCGAGCGCAAGTTCCGCGACATGTTCCTGGTCCGTCGTCGAGAAGCCGGCCAGGTCGCTGTGTTCGATCAGGTAGGCCGAATGCTTGTGGTAATCGTTGTGCGAGATCGCGAAGCCGACCTCGTGCAGCAGCGCCGCCCATTGCAGCCGTTTCGCGTTCTCGACGTCGGTATTCGCGGACAGCGCCGAATAGAACTGCGCGGCCAGCGCCGCGACGCGCTGCGCGTGAGCGCGATCGACACCGAATCGGCCCTGCATGCGCGCCACCGTCGAGTCGCGCAGATCCTTCTGCTCGCGCCGCCCCAGCAGGTCGTAGAGCACGCCCACCCGCAGCGCACCGCGCGCCGGCTGCATCTCCGTCACTCCGAGCGTGTCGAACACCGCCGACAACACCGCAACGCCGCCCGCGAGCACTTCCTGCCGATCCGGCTTCAGGCCGGCCAGGCGGA
>DAINBQ010000026.1:13398-19620 GCA_036732825.1 Burkholderiaceae bacterium
GCAACGCCGCCCGCGAGCACTTCCTGCCGATCCGGCTTCAGGCCGGCCAGGCGGATGCGCCGGATCTCGCCCGCATCGAGCAGCGCATGGCGCAGCTTCAGCAGCCCCTCGTTCGTGATCGTGCCGTCGGACCAGCCCTGCGCGCGCAGGATCTCGGACACGGCGCCGACGGTGCCGCTCGACCCGTAGGCCTCGTCCCAGTTGGCGCGCGAAAAAACCGACACCGCTTCCTCCAGCTCCGCCGCGGCGGCGACCTGCGCCTTCTTCAGGCTCGATCGATCGATGCGGCCGTCCTTGAAGAAGCGCAGTGACGTATTCACGCAGCCGACCTTGAATGACTCCGCACCGTCGGCCGCGAACCCGCGACCGACGATCAGCTCGGTCGAGGCTCCGCCGATGTCGACGACGAAGCGCCGGGCGGCCGAGGTCGGAAGCGTGTGCATGCACCCTTCGAACACCAGGCGCGCCTCCTCGCGCCCCGAGATCACCTCGATCGGGAACCCAAGCGCATGCTGCGCCTCGAGCAGAAACTGGTCGAGGTTGCGGGCCTGGCGCAGCGTCTGCGTGCCGACGGCGCGCACGTGTTCGCCCTTCATTCCGCGCAGCCGCTCATTCATGCGCGCCAGGGTCTCGACCGCGATTTCAATCGACTTCTTGCTGAGTTTGTTGTTGTCGTCGAGCCCTGCCGCGAGCCGCACGGTCTCTTTCCAGTAGCCCTGGCGCGCGATGTGGGTGCCCTCGACCCGGCCAATTTCCAGCCGGAAACTATTGGAGCCGAGATCGACTGCGGCCAGTTGCATCTCAGTGCCCGCCCGGCCGCCCGAAGGGCGCTGAGCGCCCCCTCGGGGGGCAGCGAACGAAGTGAGCGTGGGGCCAATTCACGCTAGACGATACCGACCAGCGCATCGGCGAAGTCGCGCGCGACGAACGGCTGCAGGTCGTCGATCGCCTCGCCGACGCCGATGAACAGGATCGGCAGCGGATGAGTGCTCCTTGACTCGACGATCGCCGCGAGCACGCCTCCTTTGGCCGTGCCGTCGAGCTTGGTCACGACAAGGCCGGTCAGTCCGACTGCTTCATCGAAGGCGCGGACCTGGGCCAGCGCGTTCTGGCCATTCGTGCCATCGACGACCAGGATCACCTCGTGCGGCGCGCCGGGCAGCGCCTTGTCCTGCGCGCGTCGCACCCGCTTCAGTTCTTCCATCAGGTGATGCTGAGTCGGAAGACGTCCGGCGGTATCCGCGATCAGTACATCGACGGCACGCGATTTCGCGGCCGTGACCGCGTCATAGATGACCGCCGCCGGGTCACCGCCGCTCTGCGCGATCACGTCGACATTGTTGCGCGCGCCCCAGACGGCGAGCTGTTCGCGCGCCGCCGCGCGAAACGTGTCGCCTGCCGCCAGCAGGACGGTCTTGCCCTGGTCGGAGAACCACTTCGCGAGCTTGCCGATCGACGTTGTCTTGCCCGCGCCGTTGACGCCGGCGACCATCACGATCAGCGGCTTGCCCTTGGCGAAGTCGAAACGGCCCTCGGCCGGCTGCAGCAACGAGGTGATCTCGTCGCGCAGTGCCAGCCGCACCTCTTCCTGGGTCTTCAATCCGCCAAGTTTGATGCGGGTCCGCAGTGACTCGATCAGGCGGGCGGCGGTCGCGACGCCGACATCGGCGCTGATCAGCGCCATTTCGAGCTCGTCCAGGAAGTTCGCATCGACGACACCGCCGGAAAAAAGCCCGACGATGTTGACGCGGGTCTTCTCGAGGCCGTGCCGGAGGCGCGAGAGCCATCCGCCCTTAGAGCCTGCAGCAGGAGCGGGGCTTATCATTGAATGATGCGGGAGAAGCGGTCGGATCGCGGCAGACTGTCGCAAACCGGACGAGAAGAAGAGTCCGCGGTCAGTGTATCAAAGCACCAGAGCGCGAATGTGACGAACGCTCCGCGCCAAGTCCGAATCATCGGAGGAGCCTGGAAACGCACGCCGCTACCGGTCGCGAATGCCGCCGGGCTGCGGCCGACCCCGGACCGCGTGCGCGAGACGCTCTTCAACTGGCTGGCGCACCTGATGCCCGAGATGGATGGGGTGCGTGGCCTCGATCTCTTTGCCGGCACCGGAGCGCTCGGTTTCGAACTCGCTTCGCGCGGCGCTCAAAAGGTCACGCTGGTCGAGCAGAACCCGGCACTCCTTGCGCAGCTGGCCCGGATCAAGCAGAAGCTTTCGGCAACGCAAATCGAACTGGTGGCAGGCGACGCGCTCGCGACGGCGCGGCGCTGGCCGGAAGCCTCGTTCGACCTGGTGTTCCTCGATCCGCCGTTCGATTCCCCGCTGCTGGTGCCGGCTCTGGCGGAGGCGGCGCGCCTCACTTGTCCCGGCGGGCTGATCTACCTTGAGAGCGGCGCGCCGCTGGATGAGTCGGCGCTGGCGTCCAGAGGCCTGGAAATCGTCCGGTCCGGGCGCGCCGGGCGGGTTTTCTTCCATTTGCTGCGGCGTGCAACTCAATGAATAATCCGCGACCGGCCGGGCGAGGAGGCGAGCGATGGTCATCGCGGTGTATCCGGGTACCTTTGATCCGCTGACCCGCGGGCACGAGGATCTCGTGCGGCGAGCGGCGGGGCTCTTCTCGAGGCTCGTCGTGGGCGTCGCCGACAGCCGTGCGAAGAAGCCGTTCTTCGTGCTGGACGAACGCATTTCGATCGCGCGCGAAGTGCTTTCGCACTACCCGAACGTCGAGGTTGCGGGCTTTCGCGGCCTGCTGAAGGACTTCGTGCGTGAGCAGAACGCCCGTGTCATCGTGCGCGGCCTGCGCGCGGTATCCGACTTCGAATACGAGTTCCAGATGGCCGGGATGAACCGCTACCTGCTGCCCGACGTCGAGACGATGTTCCTGACGCCATCCGACCAGTACCAGTTCATCTCCGGCAGCATCGTTCGCGAGATCGCGCAGCTGGGTGGCGATGTCAGCAAGTTCGTCTTTCCGTCGGTCGAGAAATGGCTGAAGGCAAAGCTGGCACAGATGGGTGCCGAGCCTGACGAAGGCTGAACGGCTGCTGTCAGCATGACTCCGCTCGCCGCGCGCGATCCGCGCGTCGACGCGCTGCGCGGCTTCGCGCTGCTCGGCATCGTGCTGGTCAATGTCCAGTCGTTTCTCTGGGGGGCGACGAATCCGGTCGGTTATCTCGCTGAATCCGCTTCACGTGCCGAACGCGTCGTGTATTTCCTGACGGCGACCTTCATCAGCATGAAGTTCATGCCGTTGTTCGCGATGCTGTTCGGCGTCGGCTTCGCGTTGCTCTATCGCCGGCTCGAAGCGTTGACTGCGATGCCCCGCCCGGTCTATCGGCGGCGGATGCTCTTCCTCTTCGTGTTCGGAATCCTGCACGGGGTGTTGCTCTACCTGGGAGACATCACGCACATGTACGCGGTGGCCGGGCTCTTTCTGCTCGCCTACGTCGAGCGCGACGCCGCGGCCATCGGGCGTGCGGCGCGCCACTGGTGGGTTGGCACGGCACTCTTCAATGCGGCGCTGATCCTGCTGGCGATCCGGGTGGCGCCGTCGCCCGCCGAACTCGCGAACGACGCCGCGCTCAATTTCGAGATCTTCAGCCGGGCCGACTATGCGGGCCAACTTCCGCAGCGGCTGCGCGAGTTCGGCCACATGCTGATCGCCAATCTTGTCGGGCTGCCGATGACCGTTGCACTGATGCTGACCGGAATGACCGCGGCTCGCTCCGGTTGGCTCACCGATCGCGATGCGGCGGCGTGGCGTACCGCGTCCGGCATCGGACTCGTCGTCGGCCTGCCGGCGTCGCTGCTTTACGGCTGGTGGCTGCTCGACGAAGCCGTGACGCTCGGCCTCGGCGCGTCGCCGCTGGCCGCGACCGTGCCGATGCTGCTGAGCGTGCCGCTTGCTTTCTTCTATGCGTCGATGTTCATGCGGCGCGCACCGGCGATCGTGGTGCGCTGGTTCGCTCCAGCCGGCCGCATGCCGCTGACCAACTACTTTCTGCAGTCGGTCGCGATGGGTGCACTGCTGTCCGGCTGGGGACTGGCGCTCGGCCCGCAGCTGAATTACTGGCAGACCACCTTGCTTGGGCTGGGAATATTCATCGTCCAGATGGGCTTGAGCCGCGCCTGGCTCGCGCACATGCGCCAGGGACCCCTCGAGGCGCTCTGGCGCGCGTGGACCTACCGCGGCTTGCCGGCTAGCGGAAGCTGATGCTCAGCTCGACCGCGTCGCCGACGCGAAGCGGGCTGCCCGCGCCGGACTCGACAATGGCATTGACGCCGAACGTGACGCCGCCGGCCTTCGGATCGTTGCGATAGACGGCGAGCGTGTCGCCGGGCTCGAAGCCCGCGATGCCGGTGGCCGGATCGACGTTAGGGACCGTGCATCGCACGCAGGGCTTGACCACTCGCAACCGGGCACCGGCCACTGCGATGTCCGCTGCATAGTCTTCTTCGTGCGCCTCGACGCCGCCCAGGACGATGTTCGGGCGGAACCTCTCGATGCCGACCGGCGCGAGATTCTTCTTCCCGAGCCGCGCGTTGAGGTCCGCGAGCGAGTCTTCCGAGCAGACAAGCAGAGCGAACGCATCGGCAAACTTGTAGGGAGCTTCGGTCGCTCCGGTGTAGCGCCGATTCGACAATCGACTCGCCTCCGGATCGAAGCGCATCAGCCGGCACGGCTGGCCGAGGAAACTCGAGAACCAGGCGTCGGCGACCTCACCCTGCGTGACGGCGTCGACCTCGTCGTTCCACACGCGCACCTTCAGCACGTCGCCCTCGGACGCGAACGGCACTTCGAGCTTGAGCATGCCGGGCGCGGAGAGGTAGAGCGCGCCGCCCGCGAGCCGCGTTTCAATCAACGCCATCGCGGGCAGCTCGCGCTGGCTGAGAAACCGGCCGTCGGCATCGACGATGACCCACTCGCGGTCGCCGATGCCGTCGACTTCCAGGCCGGTCGCGGCCAGCGTCGCTTGGGCAAGCCGGAAACCCCGGCAACCTTTGATCGGATAGAACCAAAGCTGGGAAATCGAAGCAGTCATTGAGCGGCCCTAGACGTTGAACCGGAAGTGCAGGACATCGCCATCGCGGACGACATAGTCCTTGCCCTCGAGCCGCATCTTGCCGGCTTCCTTCGCCCCGGTTTCGCCTTTGAGCCGGACGAAGTCCTCGTAGGCGATCGTCTCGGCGCGGATGAATCCCTTCTCGAAGTCGGTATGGATGACGCCGGCGGCCTGTGGCGCCGTCGCGCCCTGTGTGACGGTCCACGCGCGCACTTCCTTCGGGCCGACAGTGAAGTAGGTCAGCAGGCCAAGGAGCGCGTACCCGGCGCGGATCACTCGGTTCAGGCCGGCCTCGGCCATTCCCATGTCGGCGAGGAACACGGCCTTGTCCTCATCGGACAGATCGGCGATCTCGGCTTCGACCTTGGCGCAGACCGCGACGACCGGCGCGTTCTCCTTCGCTGCGAGCGCGCGTACCTGGTCGAGCAGCGGGTTTGCCTCGAACCCATGCTCCTCGACGTTGGCGACGTACATCGTCGGCTTCATCGTCAGCAGGAAGAGCGGCTTCAAGACTGCCAGTTCCTCCGGATAGAGATCGACGCTGCGTGCGGGGCGGGCTTCATTCAAAGCCGGCAGGATCTTCTCCAGCGCGGCGACGAGGCGCGCCGCCTCCTTCTTCTCCTCGCCCTGGCCGGTCTTCGCGACCTTGCCGTAGCGCGCCATCTGCTTGTCCACTGTCTGCAGGTCCGCCAGCGCGAGCTCGGTGTTGATCACCTCGATGTCCGATACCGGATCGACCTTGCCCGCGACGTGAACCACGTTGGGATCTTCGAAGCAGCGCACGATGTGCGCGATCGCATCGCACTCGCGGATGTTCGCGAGGAACTTGTTGCCCAGCCCCTCTCCCTTGCTGGCGCCGGCCACGAGACCCGCGATGTCGACGAACTCGACCGTGGCCGGGATCACCTTCTCGGGCTTCGCGATTGCGGCCAGTGCATCGAGGCGGGGATCCGGCACTTCGACGATGCCGACATTCGGCTCGATCGTGCAGAACGGGTAGTTGTCGGCGGCGATGCCCGCCTTGGTCAGCGCGTTGAATAGCGTGGACTTGCCGACGTTGGGAAGGCCGACGATGCCGCATTTCAGGGCCATGAAAGCTTTCGGTGCGAGGCGCCGGGCGGCGCACTCAGTGGCTCAAAGAATGCGATTATCGCAAGC
>DAINBQ010000026.1:19720-22402 GCA_036732825.1 Burkholderiaceae bacterium
GCTCACGCGATGCCGATCAGCCTGAAGGAAGTCACCCGCGAAACGCTGCGCGAGGTCTGCCGGCTCGATGCCGGCGATGGCGGCCGCCAGGTCGCACCGAACGCGCTGTCGATCGCCGAAGCCTCGTTCCATGACGAGGCGTGGTTCCGTGCGATCTACGACGACGAAACGCCGGTCGGCTTCATCATGCTCTACGACCCCACGCTCGTCGAACAGCCGGAAGAGCCGGACTTCTTCCTGTGGCGCCTGATGGTCGACCGGGCCCATCAAGGCAAGGGCCATGGCCGCGCGGCGATCACGCTGCTGATCGATCATGTCAGGAGCCGTCCCGGCGCCAGGCGGCTTCTTGTGTCGCATGTCGAGCAGGCCGAATTTCTTGGCCGCTTCTATGGTTCGATCGGTTTCTGCTACACCGGCAAGGTCGATGGCGGCGAGCGGGTGATGGCGCTCGAGCTTTGATGCAGCACGGGATCGCGCTGAAGGGATTCGTGATCCGCGAGGCCGAACGGAGCGAAGTCGCCGAGATCCAGGCCTTCAACGATTCGAACCCCGAGTACTGGCTATTGACCCACGGCCATCGGCCGCCGGCGGATGACGCCGCGCGGGCTTTCGACGCGCATCCGCCGGCCGACATGAGCTACTGCGAAGACCTATGGTTCATCGTGCGCGATGAGAGCGGAACCATCGTTGCGCAGATCGCCGTTGCGACCGACCTGATAGCGGCGGGCGTCTATCACCTCGGATTCTTCATCGTCGCGACGCAGAGCTGGGGTCGCGGACTCGCGCCGCGCCTGCACGGCGCGTATCAGCATTGGGCGATCGAGCGCGGTGCGCGCTGGCTGCGCCTCGGCGTGGTCGAGGCCAACCGACGCGCACGAGTCTTCTGGGAGCGGCTCGGGTACGAGGAGGTTCGGTCTTGCGACGGCTACGAACTCGGAACACTGCGCCACCGGCTGATCACGATGGTCAAGCCGCTGCCGGGCCAGACGCTCGGCGGCTACCTGGCGGCGGTTCCGCGCGACGCGGCTCCTCGCTAACCGGCTACAGCGGTTGCACGAGCGCGAGATCCGGTGCCTGCAGCCAGCGCATTGCCGCTTCGGCGAATCGCTCGCATTCGGCGATCGCGCGCTCCCAGTCGCGGATGCGGCGCGCGTGATCCGCGCCGTAGCGATAGAAATCGCTGCGATCGGGCAGCTTGCGGGTGGGAAGGCGCTCAAGCATGACTCGTGACGGCGCGATCAGGATCACGTTCGCGAGCCACCGATGGCGTCGCGCTTGCGTGCGCCACGGAACGTATTTGTCGAGCCAGCCCGGCGTCACGTGCGGGACGAAGTGCGGGTAGAGAACGAGACCGTCGTAGCGGTCATACGGCAGCAACAGGTGGTAGTCGATCAGGCCACCGTCCCAGTACTCGCCGGCCGGTGCCTCGGCGATGTCCCGCACCGGGTCGCAGATCAGCGGGATCGAACCCGATGCCAGCAACGCATCTTCGCGGTTGCGTTCGGTGAAGGGCGCCTCGGTCAGTCCAAAGGCGTCGAACGCCGGCGGCAGCCGTGATGGCGCACCCGTATGGAACACCACCCGCTCCATGTGCGCGGCCAACCTGCGGCGCGAAAGCGTGTTGGCGAGCGCCGCGTGGCCGAACGCCCGTTTCGAGCGCTGGCCGGCGAGACCGCCGCGGGCGCGCGCAGTGATCACAGACAGCGCAATGTCCTGGCGCCATTCGGCGGATTCCCCGAGCACCGCTCGCGCCAGGCCGCGGCAGGCGTCGGCCACCTGTGCCGGCGTGGGCCGCTCGCGATAGTTCTGCTCGCGCACGTACGCATGCTGCAGCCGGTCGAGCGCGCCGACCGGGTCGGACTGCGCCAGCGCGGCCATGCGCCAGGCGCCGATCGATGCTCCGATCAGTTCGATGCCGGATGCCTGGGGCAACCACTCGCGCGCGAGCAGTCGGTCGAGCGGCAGCAGTGCCAGACCCTTGGGGCCGCCGGCCGCCGCCGGCATGCAGCGCACGTCGCCGGGCGCGACTCCGCGCTCTTTCAGGTGTTCGAACGCGAGATCGCCAACGCGTACTTCGAGCAACTCCTGCACCTGGTGTCGCCCCTGTCAGCGCGTATGCAGCTTCAGCATCGCCGCTTCGAACTTCCCTTCGACCAGCAAGTCGACGATCGTTTCGCCGCGTTCGATCGCGGCGTCGATCCCGGCCAGTTCTTCCTTCCGGGGCGGATGAAGCACGAAATCGCCGACATCCTGCTCGAGCGCCAGCGACCGCGGGTGGCCGATGCCGATGCGCAGGCGCCAGAACTCCGCGGTCGACAGGCGCGCCTGCGTGTCCTTCAGCCCGTTGTGGCCGGCGGTCCCGCCACCGAGTTTCAACTTTATGGAGCCGGGCAGGAGGTCGAGCTCGTCGTGTGCAACCAGGATCTGCGTCGGCAGGATCTTGTAGTAAAGCGCCAGCGCGACCACGGCTTGTCCGGAGCGATTCACGTAGGTCGACGGCTTGAGCAGCCACAGTTCACTGCCATCGATGCGCGCCCGGGCGACCGCTCCGTGGAACTTGCGCTCCATTGAAAATCGCGCGCCGGCGCGGCGTGCAAGCGCGTCCGCGTACCAGAAGCCCGCGTTGTGTCGCGTTGCTTCATATTCGGCGCCGACGTTGCCCAGGCCGACGATCAGCCGGAT
>DAINBQ010000027.1:0-8895 GCA_036732825.1 Burkholderiaceae bacterium
TTTGTCGCTCGCCTTGCGAATATGCGATGGCTATTCGACGCGGCTCGCTTCGCGCACTCGGCGCGGCCAGCCCCGCCTTTCCCTCCCGAATCGACTGTTACAGGCCACTAGCGCCTCGTGTTCCGTCAGCCGCGCGTGAGATCGACGCGCGGCGGATGGGAGCGCTTCAGCTGCGCCGCATGCAGCTGCAGCCGCTCG
The DNA here is from genome assembly GCA_036732825.1 of Burkholderiaceae bacterium. Classification (GTDB taxonomy): domain Bacteria; phylum Pseudomonadota; class Gammaproteobacteria; order Burkholderiales; family Burkholderiaceae_F; genus DAINBQ01. Next base: position 199 of record DAINBQ010000027.1, read on the forward strand.
AAGAGCAGCGCGGGGGAGTGTTCGACGATCAGCAGGTCCCAGTGCTCGCGGCGGATGAACCCTTCGGCTGCGCTGTGCTGGATGAAGGCAAGCAGGGAATCGAAGAAGCCTTCGACGTTCACGACGCCGACCGGCTTGGCGTGCAGCTGAAGCTGCAGCCACGTCACCATTTCGAACATCTCTTCGAACGTGCCGTAGCCGCCCGGCAGCACGATGAACGCATCGCTACGATCAGCCATCGCGCGCTTGCGCGTGTGCATCGAGTCGACGACGAGCAACTCGGTCAGGCCCTGGTGCGCGACCTCAGGCCGCATCAGATGCTCGGGGATGACGCCGATCACGCGTCCTCCCAGCGTCAGCGCCTGATCGGCCAGCGTTCCCATCAGGCCGACATGGCCGCCGCCGTAGACGAGTTCGACGTCGTGCGCGATCAGTACGCGCACCAGCTCGCGCGCTGCGTCCACGTATTCGGGCCGGCTGCCGGCCTGCGAACCGCAGAAAACGCAGACGGACGTCAGTTTCGTCATGCGTCAGCTTCGGGCTTCGGATCGCGCGCCAGCAGCCGGTTCAGCGCCTGCGGAGCGCTCAGCTTGCCGTCGAGGACCGCGCAAACGGCCTCGGCGATCGGCATCTCTATGCCGGCGGCGCGCGCGCGGCCGACAACGGCCTGCGCAGAGCGCACGCCTTCAGCAACATGCCCGAGTTCGGCGAGAGCGGCGGCCGTCGACATTCCGCGCCCGAGGGCGAGTCCGACCCGCCGATTGCGCGACAGGTCGCCGGTCGCGGTCAGGATCAGGTCGCCGACACCGGTCAGCCCCATGAAGGTCTCGACACGGGCCCCGAGCGCCACTCCGAGCCGGGTCATTTCCGCCAGCCCGCGGGTGATGAGCGCCGCCCGTGCGTTGAGTCCGAGTTCAAGTGCATCGGAGATGCCGGTCGCGATCGCCAGCACGTTCTTGACCGCGCCGCCGATTTCGACGCCGATCACATCATCAGTCGAATAGACGCGCAGCGCTCCGCCATGCAGTGCGTCGGTGACCCGATCGCAGATGGAGGGAGCACCCGCGACGGTCAGCGCGGTCGGAAGTCCGCGCGCCACCTCCAGCGCGAAACTGGGACCCGACAGCGGGCCAGACCTTTCCAGCGCTGTCGCGCCGAGTTCCGCGGTGACGACCTGGTGGGCCAGCAGTTCGCTGGTCTCCTCGAAACCCTTGCACAGCCAGACCAGGAAGGCAGTGGGCGCGGCATCGCGCAACCCGCGCAGGATTTCGCGCAGCGCGCTTGTCGGCGTGGCGATCACGATCAGGCCGGGCGCGCCATGCGCAACAGAACCGCTGAAGCTGCTGTCGAGCGCAAGGGAATCCGGCAACACGATCTCGGGAAGGTAGCGCGCGTTGACGTGCTCGCGCGCCATTTGCGCCCGCTGCGCCTCGTCGCGGACATACAGCTTGACCGAGTGTCGCGCAGCTGCCGCGCAGGCGATGGCGGTGCCCCACGCCCCTGCGCCGAGCACCGCGATCTTCATTGGTCTCAGCTGCTGGCGGCGCCGCTGCCGTTGCCCACCGGTTGCGCCGCGGACTGTTGCGCCAGGGCCGCCATCTTCTGCGAGTAGAAGGCCTCGAAGTTGATCTCGGCCAGATGTACCGGCGGCAAGCCGGTGCGTGAAATCAGGTCGGCGATGTTCGCGCGCAAGTACGGGTACACGATCCCCGGGCAGACGACGCCGAGAATCGGCCCCATCTGCTCGGCCGGGATATTGCGGATCTCGAAGATCCCGCCCTGCTTGCCCTCGACCAGGAACAGGACCTTGTCCTTCACCTTGGCGGTTGCGGTCACCCGCACGACGACTTCGTGCACGTTTTCGATGACGCCGGAGTCGCTGACTTCGAGCTGGATGTCGACCGCCGGCGCCTCAGCCTCCAGGAAGATGCGCGGTGCGTTCGGCATCTCGAGCGAAGCGTCCTTCAGGTAGACGCGCTGCAACTGGAACAACGGCGCCTGTTCGGCGTTGGCAGCGGGAGTGGTGTCGGCCATTCAGTTTCCTTGCTGTGAGCGCAGGCAGTCGTCCCTGCGCAGGCTCTTGGTTGAAATTCGATGCTCTTTGCAGTCAGCCCGCGAGCAGCGGTACCAAACGGCCCTCACGGTCGAGCGCCGCCAGGTCGTCGAAGCCGCCCACATGAGTCTCGCCAACGAATATCTGGGGAACCGTGCGGCGTCCGGTGCGGTTGACCATTTCGTCGAGCCGTGCCGGCTCGAGATCCACACGGACCTTCTCGATCTCGGCCACGCCGCGCGCTTTCAGCAGCGACTCGGCCCGCTGGCAATACGGACAGAACCCCGTGCTGTACATCAATATGCGTGCACTCATGCTGACTTCCCGACGCGATCCCCTCAGCTCCTGATCGGCAGGCCGGCTTCGCGCCATGCTGCCAGTCCACCGCCCAGCACATAGACCTCGCTGAAGCCGCCTGCCCGGAGCTGGGCCGCGGCGCGGCTTGCCGTGCCGCCGGTCGGGCAGACGACGATCAGCGGCCGGTCCTTCTTCAGCTCGCGCATGCGTTCCGTGATCTTTTCCACCGGCAGATTCTTCGCGTTCGGCAGCGACCCTTTCGCGAATTCCTCGGGCGAACGGATATCGACAATCGTTGCATTCCGTCCGTTGATCAACTGCGTGGCCTGAAGCGTGCTCAATGCCGGACCCGAAGCGCGGCTCTTCACCAGCGGCCAAACGAGCATGCCGCCACTGATGAAAGCGATCGCGATCAGAAGAATGTTGTCGGTGAGGAACTGCACGGTGGGATTCGAAGGCAAAGAGGCGAATTATAGAATAGGCACTCGGCAAGATCAGGGCCCACTCCAACCGACATGTACAAGCTCGTGCTGCTGCGCCATGGCGAGAGCCAATGGAACCTCGAGAACCGCTTCACCGGCTGGACCGATGTCGATCTGACGGAAGGTGGCCGGCGCGAAGCGCAGGCCGCGGGTGAACTGCTCCTGCGAGAGGGCTATCGCTTCGACATCGCCTACACATCGGTGCTCCGGCGCGCGATCCGCACGCTCTGGATCACGCTCGACGCGATGGACCTGATGTGGCTGCCGGTCGTGCACTCGTGGCGGCTGAACGAACGGCACTACGGCGCGCTCCAGGGACTGAACAAGGCGGAAACTGCCGCCCGCTTCGGCGAGGAGCAGGTGCTCGCATGGCGGCGCGCCTATGCGATTGCACCCGATCCGCTGACACCGGACGACGCGCGGTGGGCGGGCAAGGACCCGCGCTACCGGCACCTGAAGCCGGATGAAGTTCCTGCCTCCGAGTCCCTGAAGGACACGGTCGCTCGCGTGCTGCCGTTCTGGAGCGATTCGATCGCGCCGGCCATCCAGCGCGGTCGACGAGTGCTGGTCGCGGCGCACGGCAACTCGATGCGCGCGCTGATCAAGTATCTGGACTCGATCTCGGACGAAGACATCGTCGGTGTCAACGTTCCCACCGCGCGACCGCTGGTCTACGAACTGGATGCGCAACTGAAACCGATTCGGAATTACTACCTCGGCGACCCGGACGAGATCGCTAGCGCTGCGGCGGCAGTCGCCGCCCAAGGCCGGGCAAAGCCGGCGTGAAGTTCAGCTGGACTGTTCCCTGGTCGTGCGGACCTCGGTGATCCGCGTCGCTGCCCTCGTACTCGTTTTTGCGGCAGCGGGACTTGCAGCGGATGCCCTCGTCGCACAGTCGCGTGGTGAGACGCCGCGCAAGGCGGCGCCCGCGGTCGAAAAGCCTGCCGCGAAGAAGGCTGCTTCGGGCCGCGCCGCCGGCAAGGCCGGCTTGCCGGCCACGCCTCAGCGCCAGCGGGAACTGAAATCAGAGCAGCAGGAGCTGAAACGCGAACTGGCCAACCTCAAGCGCCAGTTGATGGCCACCGAGGCGACCTACGAGGACGCCGCCGATTCGTTGGCGGCGGTGGAAGGGTCGATTTCTTCAACCAATCGCCGGCTGCGGGAACTCGCTCGCGCCCGGGCCCAAGTCGAGCTTCAGATTGCCAGCCTACGCGAGCGTCAAAAAACCGTATCGGCGCAGGAAAGCTCCCAGGAACAGCGCCTCATTCAGGTGGTTAGACAGCAGTACGCGCTCACATTGCGAGACCCTTTGCAGGAGTTTTTGGAAGGCGAGGACCCGAGCCAGTCCAGCCGGGATGCGGAGTATCTCGGCTACGCCGGCCGGGAAATGGCCCGCACTATCGATGAACTCCAGTCGAGAAGGGCGGAGTTGGCGCGACTTGAGGAAGAATCGCAGGAGAAAGGGCGTCAATTGCGAGAGATCGCAACCGACGAGGAGCGGGATCGGGCGTCACTGCTGCGTGATCAGGCCAAACAAAAGCAGACCCGTGACCGCCTCTCACGCCAGATCGCGGCCCAGCGGCAGTCCATTGACAAACTCGAACGTGATGAAAAGCGTCTCACCGCATTGATCGATCAGGTTTCACGCGTTTTGGCCGAGCAGGCGAAACGCGAGGCAAAGAGGCGCGCCGATGAGGCCGCAAAGGCGGCAGCGGCGAGAAAACGCAAGCCGGCAGGAAAGCCGCCTGCCGCCGCTAGTGCGCCCACCACTCCCGAACTACCGCTGTCTTCAACCGGCAACTTCGCCCAACTGCGCGGAAAGATGGCACTTCCAGTCAGTGGCGATGTGACCGCGCGATTCGGCTCCCCGCGACGCGTCGAAGGCGCGGGGACTGCCCCGACCTGGAAGGGACTGTTCATCCGGGCGCCCCTCGGGACCGAGGTGCGCGCGGTTGCGCCCGGCCAGATCGTTTTCGCCGATTGGCTGCGGGGCTTCGGCAACCTGATGGTGATCGACCACGGAGACGGCTACCTGTCCGTGTACGGAAATAACGAAAGCCTGTTACGGAACGTTGGTGACACCGTTGCTGTCGGAGACAGTATTGCGTCCGTCGGCAACACGGGTGGAAACGAACAGACGGGCCTATACTTTGAACTCCGCTTTCAAGGGCGACCTTTTGATCCGCTCAAGTGGATCGCCGCGCGCTAGTGTGGCAAGCGGAATCCCTCCATCGAATTTCCAGCATCCCGGGGGTGGCATGGCTGGCAGGGCTCGTAGTGTTGCTTTGATTGGCGCCGGCGCAGTTGCCGGCGTTCTTGTGAGCCTCGGCATCTCGGCTTACGCCTTCCGCGATTCGCGCGGTCCGATCCCGCTGGAGGAGATCCGCGCCTTCACCGACGTGTTCGGTGCGGTCAAGGCCAATTACGTCGAGCCGGTCGACGACAAGAAGCTGATGCAGGAAGCGATTTCCGGGATGCTCGCGGGACTCGATCCGCATTCCGCTTACCTGGACGCCGATGCGTTCAAGGACATGCAGAGCGACATCCAGGGCGAGTTCGGTGGCCTTGGCATCGAAGTCGGCGCCGAGGACGGCATCATCAAGGTCATCGCCCCGATCGACGACACTCCGGCGGCCCGGGCCGGCATCCGTGCCGGTGACCTCATCATCAAGATCGACGACAAGGTCACGCGCGGGCTGACGCTGCCCGAAGCGGTGAAACTGATGCGCGGCAAGCCGCGCACCGGCATCACGCTGACAATCGCCCGCAAGGGAGAGGAAAAGCCTCTCGAGTTCAAGCTCGTGCGCGACGTGATCCGCGTGCAGTCGGTTCGCTCGAAGATCCTCGAGCCGGGTTACGGCTTCGTCCGGGTGTCGCAGTTCAAGGAGCGCACGGTCGATGACCTGGTTCGCCACGTGAACGATCTCTACAAGCAGGGTCCGCTCAAGGGACTGGTGCTTGACCTGCGCAATGACCCGGGCGGTCTGCTTCATTCGGCAGTCGGCGTATCGGCAGCCTTCCTGCCGGCGAAGTCGCTGGTGGTTTCAACCGATGGCCGCACCGACGATGCGCGCCGGCGTTTCGTCGCTTCGCCGGAGGATTATCTGCGCGGCCGCGGCGAAGATCTGCTGCAGAAGCTGCCGGCACAGGTGAAGTCCGTGCCGATGATCGTGCTGGTCAACGGCGCCTCGGCGTCTGCGTCCGAGATCGTTGCCGGAGCGTTGCAGGACCACAAGCGCGCGACCGTGCTGGGCACTCAGACCTTCGGCAAGGGTTCGGTGCAGACGATCATTCCGTTGCGGATGGATGGTGACAATCCGGCGGCGATCAAACTCACGACCGCGCGCTACTACACACCGAGCGGCCGCTCGATCCAGGCCAAGGGCATCGTCCCCGATCTGGTCGTCGAAGACACGCCGGAAGGAAATTTCGCCGGATTCAACGTGCGCGAAGTCGACCTGGTGCGTCATCTCGAGAATGCCAAGACCGAGGACACGACGCGCCGGGCGACCACGCCTCCGGGCGCCGCCGCGCAGCCGACCGTTCCGGCGGCAACGGACTCGAAGGCGGCCGCCCGCCGCTACGAGTGGGGCAGCAGCGAGGACTATCAGTTGCAGCAGGCGATGAACCGCCTGAAGGGCAAGCCGGTGGACGTCGCCAAACCCAGCCCCGACAGCGTCGCGAAAGCCGTGCCAGCCCGCTGATCAAGGTGTCGTACAGAAACGGGCCGCGCTGCGGCCCGTTTCGTTTTGAGTAAAGATGCCGCGATGAACGACGAGGAGCTGCTGCGCTACTCGCGCCACGTCCTGCTCAATGAGATCGGGGTCGAGGGCCAGGAGCGCATCCGCGCGGCGACGATGCTCGTGATCGGCGCCGGTGGCCTGGGCTCGCCCGCCGCCTATTACCTCGCGTCGGCCGGCGTCGCCCGCATCCTGCTGGTCGACGGCGACAGCGTCGACCTGACCAATCTGCAGCGCCAGATCCTGCACACGACAGACCGGGTCGGCACGCCAAAAGCCGAGTCAGGGAGAAAGACGCTGGCAGCCATCAATCCCGAAGTCGACGTCGTGCCGATCGCGCGCCGCGTCGAGGCCGCCGATCTCGAAACTCTGGTTGCCGATGCGACGGTCGTGCTTGACTGCTCGGACAACTTCGCGACGCGCCACGCCGCCAATCGGGCCTGCGTCGCGCACCGAAAGCCGCTCGTTTCGGGCGCGGCGGTCCGCTTCGACGGCCAGATCGCGGTGTTCGACCTGCGCCATGAGGATTCGCCCTGCTATGCGTGCCTGTTCCCACCGGGAGATGCCGAGGACGAGTTGTGCGCAGTCATGGGTGTCTTTGCCCCGCTCACAGGGATCATCGGAACGATGCAGGCGGCCGAGGCATTGAAGCTCGCCGCGGAAATCGGCGAGACCCTGCAAGGCCGGCTCCTGCTGCTGGACGCGCTGGCGATGCGATGGCATTCGGTGCGCGTCAGCCGCGACCCCGGCTGCCCGGTCTGCGGCCCAACGGCCGCGAGGCAGGCCGGCTAACCGAGAAGCGCCGGCAACTGGGCGTCGAGCCCTTCGGCCGGCAGCTTGCGAAAGCCGCTTTTCGCGAACCGGTGCCAGCGGCCGAGGACGAAGGCAACGATCAGCGCGGCGCGCGCTCCCGGATCGAACGACTCCGGCAGCTCGCCCTCGGTCACTGCGACCCGCAGGCTCTGCTTCAGCGACGACTCGATCCGCTCGAACAGCTGGTTCATACGTTCCTGTAAACGCTCGTGCTCGTTGACCAGCGCGTCTCCGATCAGCACGCGCGTCATTCCCTTGTTGGTCTGTGCGAACTCGAGCAGCATCGTGACCATCGACCGCGCCTGTTTCGTGCCCGATGTTTCCTTGCTGCTGATCTCGTTGATGAGGCCGAAGACGGTGGTCTCGATGAACTCGATCAACCCTTCGAACATCTGGGCCTTGCTGGCGAAATGCCGGTACAGGGCCGCTTCGGAGACATCGAGCCGCGCGGCGAGGGCGGCCGTGGTGACTTTTTCGCCTTTGGGATCCTCCAGCATCGAGGCCAGGGTCTGCAGGATCTGCAGCTTGCGGGCGCCCGGCCGACGAGGGCTCGCGAGCGGGCTGGCGGTGTCCATGGCGGGCGGCGGCGGGCTGGGTGGCGGCGCGGGATGGCGTCCGGCCGACCGCCGAACGTGAAGGCATACTATCCCAGAAAGCCGCGCCTGCGAACATTCCTGCGCCGGACGGCCGCGTTCTTAGCGCTCGGATTGCGGTGCTTCCGACCCGCTTATCTGAGTTCGCAGAAGCAATAGCTGATGGCCGCCAGCGGGTCCTCGCGGGCGTCGATCAACAGCCGCAGGTCGCGCCGGACTTCACTATCGCGGCCCAGCAGCAGCCGGGCTGCGAAGTCCCAACCAAAGTCGTCGCGCAGCATGGCGGCAGCCCGGCCGAACAGCAGCGACAGGTAACGGTTCAGGCCACGCGGCTCATGCTCGATGTATTCAACCCGGAAGCTTTCGCCAAGCCCGGCCCGCTTTGCGGCGCTCTTGACCGCGGCATCGAATCCGCCGAGCGCGTCGACCAGTCCGCGTTCCCTGGCCTGCGAACCGGTCCAGACGCGTCCCTGCGCGACCTCGTTGATCTTCTCCGGCGTCGACTTGCGCCGCTCGGCGACGAGCTCGACGAACTGCCGGTAGTTCGACGAGATCACCTGTTCGAGCACCTGCGCGAGCCGCTTGTCCAGCGGACGCCGCAGATCGGTCGCGCCGGCCAGCCAGGTCGTCGCCACGCCGTCGGTCGCGATCCCGAGTTTTTCCATCGTCCCTTCCAGCGTCGGGATCAATCCGAACACCCCGATCGAGCCGGTGATCGT
>DAINBQ010000027.1:8995-22194 GCA_036732825.1 Burkholderiaceae bacterium
GCATCGCCGCCGACGATTTCACCCTGAGCGATGACGACCCCGACCGCGTCGCGGGCCGCGGGCTCGCTCACGTGCCGGAGGTACGAATAGATCGAGATCTGTCGAAAAGTCTCCTCGTCGTCGTTACTGCGCGGAGCGCCCGCCTGCAGCAGTGCCGTCCGGAACTGCTCGCGGGTGCGCAGCCCGTCGACGAGCTTTTCCTTCAATGCCAGCTGCGCGACGTCGCCACCGACGGTCTCGAGACGCTGGGGCAGCGCTTCGATCACCATATCGATCGCCCCGGTTTTCAGCTTGCGCAGGCGCTCGACATCTCCGGTCCAGACCGACCACAGCCCGTTCAGCAGATAGGCATCCGCCTCCTTCGCTTCGGGAGTCGGACCGGTGCGAGTGAACGGTTCGCCGAAGCTCTTGTAACGCCCGGCCTGGAACGCGTTGACCTTGACGCCCAGCTTGTCGAGCAGTTCCTTGTAATAGCCGCGCGTTCCGCCCATGCCGCGAATCAGGAGCATGCCGCTCGGATGCAGGTAGGCCTCGTCCGCATGGGCGGCCAGGTAGTACTGCGCCTGGCTGTAACCCTCGCCCCAGGCAAGCACCGGCTTGCCCGTCGCCTGGAATCGCTCGAGCGCGGCACCGATCTCGCGCAGCGTTGCCGCGCCGGCGCCTCCCATCTCGTCGAGCACGAGCACTGCGCGCGTGATCTGCGGGTCTTTGGCTGCGGCGTCGAGCGCCTCGAGGATGTCCCGTAAACGGGTTTCCGGGCGCTCTTCCCCGAGCACCTCGGCCAGCGCCGCCTCGCGTGGCCCGATCGTGTATTCCTCGACGATATCGCCCTGCAGGTTGACGACCAGCGCGGTGTCGGCAGCGAGGCGCGGCGGCCGATCGGACCCGAACCAGGCGATGAGCAGCACCGCGACGATGACCAGGAACACGAGGTTCAGCACCAGGCGACGCAGGAAATCGAGCGCGCTCCACAGAGCGCCGAAGAAACGCCGCAACAGACCGGGACGGGCCGGCATAGACACTCCAGGAGCAAACTGTTCGAAGGCCGCGAGCTTACCGCGCCTGCCGATCGCGGACCTGTGCCGCTCGAAGTCAGCGTCGCAGACGTGCGATGTGCCGCGGGAGCTGATGCATCGAGCCGATGCGCAGGTCGACGTAGCCGGCGCGTCCCCCCCGGCCGGCGGCCCGCGCTCGTGGTGAACCATGTCGTGTCAGCAGCACGGTGCGAAATCCGAGACTGCGCGCGGCCTTCAGATTGGCCCGGCTGTCTTCGACCAGCACGGCCTGGCCCCGTCGCACGCGTTCGCGCGCCAGCATCGCGCGCAGCATCAGTCGTGACGGCTTCGGGCGAAAGGCGCGATGAACGCGCATGCTCTCGATCGAGTACTGCGCACCGAAGTGCCGATCCAGCTGCAGGTGCCGCAGCACCGCGCTCGAATACGCGTAGGGAGCGTTTGTCAGCAGCACCTTGCGCCCGGGCAGCCGCGCGAACAGGCGCGTCAATCCGCGCTCCGCGCGCAGCATCCCGGCGACGTCGAAATCATGCGTCTCGCGCAGGAAGTGATGCGGATCCACCGCATGATGACGCACCAGCCCGAGCAGGGTCGCGCCATAGCGTCGCCAGTAGAACTCGCGCAGCCGGTTCGCCTCGACCCGATCGACCACGAGATGACGCTCGACGTAGTCGGTCATCCGCGTATCGATCGTCCGGAAGATCGCGTGCGTCGCGTCGTGCAGCGTGTTGTCGAGGTCGAAGAACCAGACGAGCCTGCCGCCCCGCTTCGGCTCACCGATCACTGGTTCTCAATGGCTCTTGATCATCGTGCCGACGCCCTGATCGGTGAGGATCTCGAGCAGCAGGCAGTGATCGACGCGGCCGTCGATGATGTGGACTGCATTGACGCCGCTCTTGGCCGCCTCGAGTGCGGACGAGATCTTGGGCAGCATGCCGCCCGAAATCGTGCCGTCGGCAAAGAGTTCGTCGATCTCGCGTGCCGTGAGGCCCGTCAGCAGCCGGCCGCTCTTGTCGAGCACTCCCGGCGTGTTCGTCAGCATCACGAGCTTCTCCGCCTTGAGGATCTCGGCGATCTTGCCGGCAACGACATCGGCGTTGATGTTGTAGGTCATGCCGTCCGCGCCGAAACCTATCGGCGAGATGACCGGGATGAACGCATCGTCCTGCAGCGCCTTGACCACGGCGGGATTGATCGCCTCGATCTCGCCGACGTGGCCGATGTCGTGGCTCTTCGACGGATCGTCCCGGTCGGGCATCCTGAGCTTGCGCGCGCGGATCAGGCCGCCATCCTTGCCGGTCAGACCGACGGCCTGCCCGCCGAAGCGGTTGATCAGGGTCACCAGCTCGCCCTGGACCTCGCCCGCGAGCACCCACTCGACAACTTCCATCGTCTCTGCATCCGTCACGCGCATGCCCTGGATGAAGGTCGACTTCTTGCCGACGCGTTCGAGCGCCTCATCGATCTGCGGTCCGCCGCCGTGCACGACGACCGGGTTCATGCCGACGAGCTTCAGCAGCACGACATCGTGCGCGAAGGCTTCCTTCAGGTTCTGGTCGATCATCGCGTTGCCGCCGTACTTGACGACGATCGTCCGGCCGTGGAAGCGCCGGATATAAGGCAGCGCCTCGGACAGGATCTCGGCCTTCAACTGCGGGGCGATCTGCGCGCTGTCCATGGTGTGGCGCTCGGGGACTCGGGGGCGAAAGGCGCGCGCATCTTACACCGCGGGTCCCGTGCATCCGAGCCGCCGTCGATTCGCTCCGGGTTGATTCAGGTCACGCCCGAAACGTCGTGGCGTTACATGCGGTCACAAATGACGCTCGCAGCGGCGCGCCGCCTGGCTAGGCTGCAATCGTCAGCGCGCATAGCGCAATCAGAGGGAAGGAAATTGAATGAATGCGAACCTGTCTTCACGAATCCTGCTCGCGGGCATCGCTACCCTCGCGGCATTATCCTTCTCGGCGTACGCAGGCCCGCGCTACCAGGGCGGCGGCTGCGGTTGCATGGGCGACGAAGCGTGCATCGAGGCCCGTCGCCAGGCCGCGCCGAATTGCCCGAACGCCGACGCGCCTGGCTGCCAGATGCGGCGCGGCATGATGAACGGGCCCGGCCACCGGCACCAGTTCGGCTGCGCTTCGGGCCCGAACGCTGCGACGGGCTGCCCGTTTGCGCAGGGCGGGCCGGGGGGCGCGGCCAAGCCCCCCTTGCCGTCTGCGCCACCGAAGGCAAACTAGCGGCTGCGCTTTCTCGAGGTCGAGCCGATGGAGCAGACGTTCAGGATTGAAGGCATGCACTGCGGCGGCTGCGTCGCTCGCGTGACCCAGGCGCTGAAGACGATTGCCGATGATGTCGAGGTCACGCTCGACCCGCCGCTCGCGGTCCTCGAGGTTGACTCCGCGTTGCCGCTGGACGAGGTCAAGGCCGCCGTGGCAAAGGCCGGCGAATACGTGGTGACCGCCGCGTAGGGCTGCCGCCCGCGATCGCTGGCAGCCGCTGCTCAATGCTTGTGCGCGCCGTCGCCCGTGCCGGGCGGCTGCGAACGCACTTCAACGTCGACCGGTTGCGTCACGAGCCGCTTGTCCCGCGTCTCGAGCCGCAATTCGACGCGGACCTTCTCGCCGACTGCAAGCGGGCGCTTGAGGTCCATCAGCATCACGTGATAGCCGCCAGGCTTCAGCTGAACAGCCCGGCCGGCCGGCAGGTCGAGCCCGGGAATCGCACGCATCCGCATCACGTTGCCTTCCATCGCCATCTCGTGAATCTCGACGACACCGGCCACGGCACTCGCCGCGCCGAGCAGCCGCGCGCCATCCTTCGAGGTCAGCGTCATGAATGCTCCGGTCGCCGACTGGCCGGGCACCGCAGGGCGCGCCCACGCTGAAGTCACGTCGACCTGCGCCTGCACTGCGAAAGCAGCGCTCCACAGCAGCACAGCTGCAAACAATTTCTTCATCATCGTCTCCGTGAAGAGAACGGATTGTATGGCGGCCACGAACCTCGTCTCCGGCGCGACAGTCAGACCGGTGCGCGGCGCGATCGGCTATAGAACGTAACGCGCGAGGTCCTCGTTCTGCGCAAGGTCTGCAAGACGGGCATCGACATAGGCCGCATCGATGCGGACCGCTGCACCCTCGCCCGCGGCTCCGCTGCCGGCGCCGAACGATACGTCTTCGAGCAGCTTCTCGAGCACCGTGTAGAGCCGCCGCGCCCCGATGTTCTCGGTCTTCTCGTTGACCTGGTGCGCGATCTCGGCGATGCGGTGGATTCCGTCTTCGGTGAACTCCAGCGCGCAGTCATCGGTCGCCAGCAGGGCTTCGTACTGCTGCGTCAGGCTGGCGTCGGTTGTCTTCAGGATGCGTTCGAAATCGGAAACCGTCAGTGAATCGAGCTCGACGCGAATCGGCAAGCGGCCCTGGAGTTCCGGGATCAGGTCCGATGGCCTGGCCAGATGGAACGCGCCGGAGGCGATGAAAAGGATGTGGTCGGTCTTCACCATGCCGTACTTCGTGTTCACCGTCGTTCCCTCGACCAGCGGCAGCAGGTCGCGCTGAACGCCCTGGCGCGACACATCGGCGCCCTGCAGCTCCGCGCGCGACGCGATCTTGTCGATCTCGTCGATGAACACGATGCCGTTGCTCTCGGCATTCGCGATCGCGCGCGTCTTCAGTTCCTGTTCGTCGAGCAGACGCGCCGCCTCCTCGTCGGCCAGCAGCTTCAGCGCTTCCCTGATCGCGAGCTTGCGCGGCTTGCGCCGTTCGCGCCCGAGGTTGGAGAACATCGACTGGATCTGCTGCGTCAACTCTTCCATGCCCGGCGGCGCCATCACTTCCAGCGACGGCGGCATCGCCGACACCTCGATCTCGATCTCCTTGTCGTCGAGTTCACCCTCGCGCAGCTTCTTGCGGAACTTCTGTCGCGTCGCGCCGGCGTCATCGCGCGAGCCCGCAGCGAACCCGACATCGCGCGCCGGCGGGACGAGGATGTCGAGCACGCGGTCCTCGGCAGCATCCTGCGCGCGCGTAGCTACCTTTTTCATCTCGGACTCGCGCGTCTGCTTGATCGAGATGTCGACCAGGTCGCGAATGATCGAGTCGACATCGCGGCCGACATAGCCGACCTCGGTGAACTTCGTGGCCTCGACCTTGATGAACGGCGCGTCGGCCAGCCGCGCCAGGCGGCGCGCGATCTCCGTCTTGCCGACACCGGTCGGGCCGATCAGCAGGATGTTCTTCGGCGTGATTTCCGAACGCAGCGGCTCGGCCACCTGCTGGCGGCGCCAGCGGTTGCGCAACGCGACCGCGACGGCGCGCTTCGCGCGGTCCTGGCCGACGATGTGCTTGTTCAGCTCGTGAACGATTTCTCTGGGAGTCATCATGGCGGCAGCGGCTCGGGTGTACGCGACCGCTCCCCGGTCGCACGTGCACCCTCGCCGATCAAGTTAGGCGCCCGCCCTTCGGGCGGCCGTGCGGGCGGGCGCAGTTCAAATGCAACGAAGACACGCGCCGTTGACTGATCACTGATCACTCATCCAGCACTTCGATCGTGTGCTGCTGGTTCGTGTAGATGCAGAGATCGCCGGCGATTGTCAGCGCTTTCTTCACCAGTTCAGCCGGTGCCAGATCGGTGTTGTCGAGCAGCGCCCGCGCGGCGGCCTGTGCATAGGGACCACCGGAGCCGATCGCGATGAGGCCATATTCGGGCTCGAGGACGTCGCCGGTACCGGTGATGATCAGAGACGCCTCGCGGTCGGCAACTGCCAGCATGGCCTCCAGCCGCCGCAGGATGCGGTCGGTTCGCCAGTCCTTGGCCAGTTCGACCGCGGACCGCACCAGATTGCCCTGGTGTTTGTCCAGCTTGGCTTCGAACCGCTCGAACAGCGTGAATGCGTCGGCCGTGGCCCCGGCAAATCCGGCCAGGATGCGGTCCTGGTAGAGCCGCCTTACCTTGCGTGCGGTCTGCTTGATGACAACGTTGCCAAGAGTCACCTGGCCGTCACCGCCCATCGCAACGCGCGCGCCACGTCGGGCGGAAACGATCGTGGTTCCGTGAAAATCTTCCATGAGGATTCCGGGCCGTAGTAACGGCCTAGATGGGGACGGTCAGACGCGGCGCAACTGTACCTGTGCAACCGCGTCGATGCCGAGCAGCGAGAACAGAGCGCCGATCAGGTAGTTGACGTTGCGAAACTCGATCGTTGCCCCTGCCTGGCGGACCTTAGTCACCAGCGCCAGCATGCCGGTAGCCGTCGCGAATTCGATCCGCTTCAGGTACATGCAGTCGACGACGAGCTTCTGCTCGGTCTTGGAAGCCGCGACCAGCCGGCCGAAGTGGGGTTCGCCCTCGCCGCGCAGCGTTCCGCGCCACTGCAGGGCGTCGGCGGGCTCAGGCGCAGCAGCCTGTTGCTGCTGGGGAACGGCCGCCCGCGTCTTGAGGTTGGGCGGGGCCGGCTCCCAGGACGGCGGCGACACTTCGTAGGTGATGCAGTACTGGATGCCGGTTTCCTCGAAATCGTGCTGCCGGTTCAGCAGGCGAAAGACTTCGAGCAGCAGCATCCAGATCGCGTCGCTGGGATCGCGCCGCCCGGCCTCGACCGCCGCGCGCAGCGGCGTGATCAGCTGGTCGGCGCCCTGCACGAGCAGTTCATGGCTGGCGCGCTTGAACGCGTTCACGACGCGCAGCAACAGCTCCGCGCCGACCGCATCGATGTCGCGCACATTCGATGTGTCGAGCGTGATCGACTGGTGCGTAAGCGAATGCTGCTTCAGCTGTTCCAGGTGATGAACCACGCCCGCATCGACGACATCGGGCAGCGCGATGACGGGCGCTCCCGTCGGGTTTCCGACCCCTGGCGCAATCGCGAGCGGAGCATCGTCCTTGTAGTCGATCCACGCCGGCGGCGAGCTTTCGAAGCGCAACACGTATTCGATCGTCAGGCTGTCGAACCCGGCCTTGTCACCACGCTGCTGCAGCAGCTCGAATAGCATCAGCCAGCCGCGCTGCGCGGCATCGCCTAGTGCATCGCCCTGGATCGCAGAGCGCAGTCCCGCTTCCGCCGGTTCGATCAGCCCATTGGCGAACAGGATTGCGGTCTCCTCGATCGCGGATCCGGCGCCTTCCGCGTGGAGCTCGATCGCATTCGCATTCCCGTTCCAGTCGTCGGTGCTGACATCCAGCAGGTCGATCGGCTTGGCGGCCGCACCGGCACCACCCGCCCCGGCCGGCGCGGCAACCGGCTGCTGCGACGCGCGAACAAGAGTGGAGTTGGCGGCCGAATTCGGGAACAGCGTTGACGAGCCGCCCGGCCGCAGGAAGTCGCGTGCCATCTCGGACTCGATCGCATCGATCTTGGCCGCCGTCTCGAGCGCCAGCGTTCGGTGCAGGTCCTTGTCGGGCAGCGCGCTGTTCGTCGGGGGACCCTTGGAGACCGTCGTAGAGGGCTCGCGACTGACGGGTCCGGGAAGCGGACGTCCGACAGGTTTCGCAGGCGAACGTTGGCTCGGCGTCTTGCCGCTGCCCTGGTCCGCCCCGGCTTTCGGGTCCTTTTTGAAAAACGAGAAGACCACCTATCTACCGTGCCCTGGGATCGTTGTTGTCGCGCCGCGAGGCGCCCGTTTTCAGTCTCAACGCGCCGACAAGTCCTGCGAGCAGGGCCGTCCACCGCGGTAAGGTAGCTACGACCCAATTCCGAACCTCCGGAATAACCCGGAATCGACCCATCCGGGCCGAGGCCATTGGCACCGCCGGTCCGCCGCGCCGGAGCGCGACAGACCCGCCACCCCGTGCTGTCGGCGCAGGGTCATGCCCTTGCAGCGATAGTAACAACTTTACCCTCTCGCAAACCGTTGATCTGCGGGGCAATCCCGTCTGTCGGCTACAACGGTCAGCACTACTTGACCGGGGCCAGATGAGCGTCGACCAGACGATAAAAAAGTGCGAACGAATCGTCGCTCAGAACGTTGGGGCGGCCTGCGAGGATGACCGGCCCATAAGTGTGCTGGATTGGCCCCTTCGACTTGACCTCGACAATGTATTCGGGGCCGATCGACAGGCAGAAGGGGCAATGCCGCGGTCGCATCGTCAGCAGGAAACTGTGGGTCTCGCCGGTCGTTCCACCGCAGCGAAGCGAAATGGCGCGGGCGTTCAGCCTGTGACGAGCTGACCGCAGTCGTTCCTGAACCCTCCGGACCGCGCCGGGAGAGCAAAGCCTCTTGAGCCTTCAAGTGCAGCGAGGCTGCACGACGCTGTCAGTCGCCGTACATCTTCTGCTTCATTTCGCGCCGTTGCTGGGCTTCGAGCGAAAGCGTCGCCGTCGGCCGGGCGAGCAGGCGCGGGATCCCGATCGGGTCGCCGGTTTCCTCGCAGAATCCGTAGTCGCCGGCCTCGATGCGCGCAAGCGACTGCTGCACCTTCTTCAGCAGCTTTCGCTCGCGATCGCGCGTGCGCAGCTCGAGCGCATGTTCTTCCTCGATCGTCGCGCGGTCCGCGGGATCCGGAACGATGACGGTTTCACGCAGGTGTTCTGTCGTCTCGTCCGCGTTCTGCAGAAGCTCACGCTCCATCTCCTGCAAACGATGTTTGAAGAACGCGAGCTGTTCCTCATTCATGTAGGCCGCGTCCGGCATCTTGAGGAGTTCACCCTCGGACGGGAGTCGCTTGCCGTTCACCATCACTGGCGCCTCGCTTCTCGTGGCCGATCGGGCGAGCAGGTATTCATGGGCAGCAGCCAGGTCCTTGGGGCTGGGCGCCGGCACCGGCTTGGGCGCGCTGACGGCGGGCAGCGGCAGCGGAGGCGGCATCGGGACTTCCCGGCGCGCCGCGGCTTCTGCCTTTGCCGATCTTGCGGTCGGTGCCTTCTTCACGGCCGGCGGCGGGGCCTTCGCAGCAGGCGGCGCAGCCTTCGTCACCTTCACCGGAGCTTTCGCGACCTTCACCGGCTTGGCTGCCTTGGCCGGCTTCACCGCCTTGGCGACTTTCGTGACCTTGCCTGCCTTGGCCGCCTTCTTGATCGCGACCGGCGCCTTCTTCACGCCGGCTTTCTTCACGGGCTTCTTTGCTACCGCCTTTTTCATAGCGGGCTTTGCCGCTTTTCTCGCCGGCGGTTTCTTGGCTGCAGCCATTTTCGTTACCTCATTCCCACTTTGATCGGACGGGCCCGGATCAGCGTGCGAGACACGCTTCGAGGCCCTTGAGTATCGTTTCCCGCGGCAGATTGCGGCCGATGAAAACGATTTTGGTGGCAGGTTTCTCTTCCTTGCCCCACGGGCGCCCGACGTCGGCTCCCATCAGCATGTGGACGCCCTGGAAGATCATCCGACGGTTGGTCCCGTCCATGAAAAGCACGCCTTTATACCGGAGCATGTCCTGCCCGTAAACCTGAGTCAGCGCCCCCATGTACTCCTCGAGCTTGGCCGGATTGAATGGCCGGCTCGACTGGAACACGAAGGCCTTGATCGCATCATCATGATGATGGTGGTGGCCATGGTCATGATCGTGATCATGCCCGTCGTGATCATCGTCGTGGTCGTGCCCGCCGTGGACGTGGCCCGCGTGCTCGTGCGCGCGTGCCTGTGCGGCGTCGGGATGTTCGGCCGCGAGGAAAGCCGGATCGATCTCGAGGATCGCATTGAGGTTGAATCCCCGCAGGTCCAGCACTTCCGCGAGCGGCACCTGACCGAAGTTGACCGGCTTGATCGGGGCGCGTGGGTTCATGCGCATCAGGCGGTCCTTCAGCGAATCCGCCTCTTCGCTCGTGATCAGGTCGGTCTTCGTCATCAGGATGCGATCCGCGAATCCCACCTGGTTCTGCGCTTCCGGCTGCTTGTCGAGCGTCGCGTGCCCGTGCTTCGCATCGACCACCGTGATGACCGCATCGAGCAGGTAATACGACGCGATGTCGTCCTCCATGAAAAACGTCTGCGTCACGGGTCCGGGATTCGCCATCCCGGTCGTCTCGATGATCACGCGCTCGAAGGAAAGCTGGCCGGCCTCGCGCTTCTTCTTCAGGTCGGCCAGGATGCGCACGAGGTCGCCCCGGACCGTGCAGCAGATGCAGCCGTTGTTCATCTCGACGATCTGCTCGCTGGTGTCGGTCACGAGCAGTTCGTTGTCCACGCCTTCCGGCCCGTACTCGTTCTCGATCACCGCGATTCTGTGGCCGTGCTGCTCGCTCAGGATGCGGTTGAGCAGAGTGGTCTTGCCCGCGCCAAGAAAGCCGGTCAGCACGGTGACGGGGACCTGAGGCTCTGCCTGCATGAAAGGAACTCCTTCGCAATCCAACGCGCGGCGCGGCAGCGCCAGCCGCGAGGGGCGCGTAGTTTAGTGGAATTGGAGAGTCGGTCCGGGGATGCCCGACCGGGCCCGTTCGAGCGTTGACGTCAAACCCGCTTCAGCAACAGGCCTTTCAGGTATTCGGACTCGGGCACTGTCATCATCAATGGATGATCCGAGCCCGCGGCCAGCCGCTGCAGCAGCCAGGCGTCGACACCGGCATCAATGACGGCGCCGGCAACGATCTTCTGAAACAGGTCGGCACCGACCGCCCCGGAACATGAAAAGGTGAGCAGGTAGCCGCCGGGCGCCAGCAGCTTCAGTGCGTGAAGATTGATGTCCTTGTAGGCGCGCGACGCCCGTTCCAGATGGTGCTGACTGGTCGCGAACTTCGGGGGGTCGAGGACGATAATGTCGAATTGCTCGCCGCGACCGCTCATCGCACGCAGAGCCTCGAAGACGTCTGCCTCCTCCCAGTTCGCATTTCGACCGTCGAGGCCGTTCACTCGCAAGTGCCAGCCGGCCAGCCGCAGCGCTTCGGCCGACGAATCAATCGAGTGCACGCTCGCCGCGCCACCCGCCAGCAGCGCAATCGAGAAACCGCCCGTGTAGCAGAAGCAGTTCAGGCCGCGCGGCGCCCGACCTTGCTCTTGCGCGAAACGCTGCGCGAGTTCGCGCGCCAGCCATCGATTTTCACGCTGGTCGATATAGAAACCTGTCTTGTGGCCGCGCCTGACGTCGACCAGAAACTTCAGTCCATGCTCTTGCACCTCGATCTGCGACGGTGGCTCCGATCCCGCGAGTACGCCGCCGAGCGCGGGCAGGCCCTCGCGCTGCCGCGTCGAAGCGTCCGAGCGGTCGAACACATTGGCGCAGCCGGTGGCCGAAACCAGCGCTGCGACGAGTTCAGCGCGCCAGCGATCGACTCCGGAACTGTGGAACTGCGTGACGAGCTGCTCGCCATAACGATCGACAACCAGCCCCGGCAGTCGATCCGACTCGCCAAAAACCAGGCGCACGGCGCTGCTCGCCTCGCCCAGCGCCGCCCGTCGCGCTACCGCCGCGCGAACGCGGGCCTCGAGCCAGCTGCCGTCGATGTGATCCGCAGAGTTGAAGCTCCACGCGCGCCCCCGGTACGACGAAGAAGTCGAATAGGCAGCCCATGCGACCCACTCGCCGTCCGCTGCGCGCACTTCCACGGTCTCGCCGGCCGCGGGATCGCCGTCTATGCGTGCGACGGCCGTCGCGTAGATCCAGGGGTGCCGGCGGCGCAGGGACTTGTCCTTGCCGGGCTTCAGCACCAGTGCCGCCGTCATGATTTGCGTTTCGCTCGCGGGTGCGCAGCATCGTAGGCTTTGGCGAGGTGCTGCCAGTCGAGCTTCGTGTAGATCTGCGTCGTCGATATGTTCGAGTGACCGAGCAGTTCCTGCACCGCGCGCAGGTCACCGCTCGATTGCAGCAGGTGCGACGCGAACGAGTGTCGCAACACGTGCGGGTGGACATGGACGCCGAGGCCGAGCCTGCGTGCCAACTGTTTCAGCCGCGCCTGCACGCTGCGCGCCGCGAGCCGCTCGCCGCGCAGCGAGATGAACAATGCGCGCTCGTCGCCGCCCGCAATGCCGGCGCGCGCTGCCAGCCAGGCCGTCAATGCATCGCGCGCAGGAGCACCGATCGGAACCGAGCGCGTTTTGCCGCCCTTGCCGGTCACCGTTGCTTCCCCGGCTTCGAGATCGATCCAGCTCGCCGATCGCGGCTGCCGGCCGCTGCCTTCGAAGCAGCGCCAGTCGAGCGACGTCAGTTCGGACAGACGCAGTCCGCTCGAGTAGAGCAGCTCGACCAGCGCTCGGTCGCGCAGCGCGAGAACCGAGCCGTCGGTTTCGTGACCCGCAAACGTGACGGCCTGGTCGGCCGACAGCGCCTTCGGCAGGCGCTTCGCACGTTTCGGCCCGCGCACGCCGACGACCGGGTTCGAGCGGGCCAGCCCGCGTTCGTTCAGCCAGCGGTAGAACGAGCGCCAGGCCGAAAGCGTGCGCGCAATCGAGGCCGGCGCCAGGCCGCCGGCATGCAGGCTTCCGAGGTAACGGCGAATGTCGTGTGCGCTGACCGCGGCGAGCGGCTGCGCGTCGATGAATTCGAGCAGCGCTGCGAGGTCGCGCTGGTAGGCGGACCGCGTATGCGGCGACACGCGCCGCTGCGTCGACAGCTCGGACAGGAAGGCGTCGACCGCAGCGCGCGACGCCGTCATGCGGATCAGCTGCGCAGCCGCGCGAGGGCGGCGCTCGCGAGTTCGGCGATGCGCTCCAGAAAAGCGGTGCCCATCGTTGCGTGGAAGCGGTCCTTGTCGGCCGAGCCGAGCACCAGCAGCCCGAAGGCTTCGGGACCGGCGCCGACGCGCAGCGGCAGCATCGCAACGCTCTGCACGGAGCCGTCGGATTCATCCAGCCAGGAGGCGGCCTCGAACCCGACATTGGAACCGCAGAACGGGACCCGCATGCTGTTCGCGAGCGAGATCGTGTCCTTCGACACCGGGCGCGCGCATTCGAGCTCGGAGTGACCGGGGCCGAGATCCCACAGCCGCAGCGCCGCGTGCGGCACCTCGAAGACCCGCTTGAGCTGTGCGACCAACGTGGCCGGCAGCGCATGCGCATCGGATTCGAGCAGCAGCGAGCGGGCCCACGCGACCAGCCGGTCGGCGATCGCGTCGTTCTCCTGTCCATGCCGCACCATCTCGGCAATGCGCGCTTCGAGTGACTTGATCCGCTCGCGCAGCATCAGCGACTGGCGCTCCACGAGCGAGATCGCCTGGCCGTTGTGCGGATGAGGCAGCAGCATGCCGGACAGCAACTCCGGGTGCTGGTCGAAGAAATCCGGATGAGCAGCGAGGTACTGCGCGACGTCCTGGGCCTGTAGTGTCAT
>DAINBQ010000028.1:0-17698 GCA_036732825.1 Burkholderiaceae bacterium
TCACACGCTCGAGACAGAACTGGTCATGCACTGCGATTACCTGACCCGACACTAGTCTCAGGCCAGCCAGCGCGCGCGATGTTTGCGCTCCTTCCCCCCGGGCTCACACCACATGCAATCGCTGGAACATCGCAAGCAGCTCGACGGACTTCGGTTCTTCGCGTTCCTGCCTGTGTTTCTGGTGCACACCGATGTCACGCACTTCTGGTGGGGCAGTTATGGCGTCTCCCTGTTCTTTGTGATCAGCGGATTCCTGATTACCCGAATCCTGATCACGTTCGAGAACCGGCCGCGCAAGCAGATGCTCATGAGCTTCTATGCGCGCCGCGCGCTGCGGATTTTTCCCGCCTACTACCTCGTGCTGGGACTCGCGGCAGCCACGGTCGGAATCGCTTACCTGCCTGCATTTGCCCTGTACGTAATGAACTGGGGGATCTTTTTCTACACGTGGATACAGCCTGAACTGCTGGACAAGGCGTGGGATCCCACGCGGATGTACGGCATCCACTTCTGGTCATTGTGCGTCGAAGAGCAGTTCTATCTTGTGTTCCCGCTGTTGTTCACATTCCTGCGGCCGGGGCGTGCAAGGCTGTCCTGGTTGCTCGCGTTATGGGGCGCGTCTATCGGCTTTCGCTTCCTTTTCGCCGCGTTCCTGCCAAAGTCGGCGTATGGACTGATTCCCCTGGTCTGCGGTGAATATCTGGTCGCGGGTGCGGTGGGCGCGGTGGTGTTCGCAGATACGTCGGGTGCCGCCGAAAGAGTACGCACTGCTGCTCGTCAATGGATGTTTCCGATCGGCCTGGCGCTGGTAGTGGCAATGTTCGCGATTTCCTGGCCAGAGTCGCCGTCGATCGACCACGTCACGCACCCACCACACATGCAAACGCTGCTTGCGCTTGGGTTTCTGGCGATGGTGCTGGGATTGTGGGAAACGGACAACCGTTGGGTGCTCGGGTTTTTCAACTTTGCACCTTTTCGTTTCCTCGGCAAGATCAGCTACGGTCTCTATCTCATCCACCTCTTCATGTGGCCGCTTTTCGATTGGCTCGCCGCGCGTTCTTCCGTGATACGCGAGCTTCCTCCTACTGCGGCACGGTTCGGACTGACGGTCCTGCTGGCGGCGGCGATGTGGCGTTTGGTCGAGGCGCCGATCCTGAAACTCAAGACCAGGCTCCCGTATTGATGGTTCATCCGGCTCTCGACGACGCTGGCCGAGAATGTCAAGGCGGGCACGGGCAGAGCTCTGCCTACGGCTTGCCCGTCTGCGTCGGCTGGGTTTTCGCACTGACCGCACCGCGCGCCAAATCCTGGTCCCTGAACAGCGACAGATCGATGGCATTTGCCATCGCCTGGTAGCCTGCATCGTTAGGATGCATATTGTCGCCGCTGTCGTAATCGGCGCGCAGCGCGGCCGGATTGCTCGGGTCGCGTAGCGCCTTGTCGAAGTCGATCACCGCGTCGTAGGCTTTGCTGGTCCTGATCCATTGATTGACGGCCTGGCGCTTCTCTTCGCCATCGGAGGTGTAGTAGAGCCCCGGCAAGAACGCCTGGAACGGCGTGAGGGTCCCTCCATAAACCTTCAGGCCCACCGCGTGCGCCCGAGCGATGATCTGGCGGTGGCCGGCAATGATCTCGTCGGCGGTCGGGGATCCCGGAAACCCGATGTCGTTGATGCCTAACAGGACGATCAGGTAGCGCGCGCCGGGCTGCACGAGTACGTCTCGATCCAGACGCGCCGATGCGTTCGTACCTACCGTATCTTGCAGAACCCGGTTGCCGCTGATGCCCGCATTGAGCACCGCGATCTTGCTGCCGCCTTTCTGCGAGCGCAGCCGCTCGGCCAGACGATTTGGCCAACGCCTGTTGGCGTCCGTAGTCGAGTGCAATCCATCGGTTATCGAGTCGCCGAGCGTGACGATGGCCTTGGATGTCGTGGAGGCGTCCACTTCGACGCCCGTCAGAAAGAAAAAGGACTCGGTCGTGGTCGCCGTCGGCAGTGCGTCGGCATTGCTGAAATCCCCTTCAGGCGAGACATAGGTCGTCTGCAACCCCGCCGAATGCTCGGTCGCCGCGAGCACTTTGCCGGGAACGTAGATACTGACCGCCAGGTCGCCGCGGTCTCGCACCCTGAGTCTTACCGGGTCGCTGATTGCCAGAGCGCCGGCCGGGATCGTCGTGGACTCCGAGCCGTTGAACGTCAACACCCGGTTGGAGCCTGCGACGATCGATGCACCGGTGCTGCGCAGTCCCACACGCGCCGCGCCAATCTGCAGTGAATCCGTGCCGTAGGCGTTGGACAGACGCACGCGCACCCGTGTGCCGCCGATACTCACGTGCACGATCTGGCGAATGGTCTGGCCATTGAACTCGACCGGATGCCAGGCGGCCTGAGGGCTCGCGTTCCAGGTACCGACCCAGTGGCCGACAACGCTCCCGTCCCTGGCCATGCTCGCCGGCGCGATCGCCATGCCCGCAATGGCCAGCATCGTCCCAGCAAGGGCGGAACAGATCGCGAGTTTCGATTTCCTGTTGCGTTTCGGATGTGACGGTGACAGTGACAAGGTGGCTTCTCCTCACATGTGACAAACGGGCGTGGTACGCGGCCGCGCACGAGATGCACCTATCGGACGAACTTCCCACACCTGCCGGATGTGAGGCCGTCGCGTCGCACCGGAGAATGCTTCGGGCAGCGCTCCGGCACCGCGCTGACCCTCAACGACGGCAAGTGATCGAAACATCTCAATTATCCCAATAGAAATTCTCCCATTGCGCGCGGAAGCAGTATGTTCGGTATCGAACGTTGACTTCCGTCATCCGTTGGCTGGCAAACAGACGAACGGAGGGGCCGGACCCAAGTTCTGTTCGGTAGCGCACCGACCGCGCGCTCTCTGCCAGCTAGCCTTTTATTGCTAGCCACACTAGGAGGAGGGATGCGTATGGTCATCCGTCGAAATTCCATCCGGCAGCCCGACGGTGCGCCGCAATGACCCTCCAGGTTCGGGCGGGACTCGCCATCGACGAGATGCGGTCGCTCTTGGTCCATCACGCGAGGAAGCGCGACCGCTATTTCGTCGGCGGCGCCGAGGGGGGCTCGCCGGGTGACGAGTTCCCGGCCGCGGTCCGGGTTCCCCCGACTGTTCAAACCGGCGCGCGGGCCGGCCGCAGGAACATGGTGCGCTGCTTGCGCGAACTTGCCGCGGAACGTTCCGGCGACATCGCATTTGACCAACTGACAGACGGCGATACGCCGCAAGCGTCGCTGACCTACGGAGCGTTGGACCAGCGCGCCCGGGCCATCGCCACGGTCCTGCAGGACATGCGGCTCGCCGGCCAGAACGTCGTGCTCGCCTACCCGCCCGGCCTCGAGTTCATCGCCGCGTTTTTCGGTGCGCTCTACGCTGGCTGCGTCGCCGTGCCCGTCTACCCGCCCCGGACACGGACACTCGATCGCTTCCACTCGATCGCCGGCGACGCCGGGGCGCCCCTGGTGCTCAGCACCGCCGTCACCGTCGCCAATATGAAGTCCATGGATGGTCGGACCGCAGCGGTCCGCTGGATTGCGACCGACGAACTCACCGACGCCCACTCCGATAACTGGAACGAGCACGATCCGGACCCCGATTCGCTAGCGCTGATCCAGTACACCTCCGGCTCGACCAGCCGGCCCAAAGGAGTGATGGTGAGCCACGCGAATATCGTCGCCAACATGCGTGGCATCAGCAGCGCCTTCGACATCGGACGAGATTCGAAGGCTGTGTTCTGGCTCCCGGCCTGCCATGACATGGGGCTCATCGGCGGTGTCCTCACGCCGGTCTACTGCGGCTTTCCGAGCACCATTATTGCGCCCGCGATGTTCGTCCGGGATCCCTTCCTCTGGCTGGATACGATCAGCCGATCCGGCGCGACCGTTTCCGGCGGACCCAACTTCGCCTACGACCTGTGCGTCCGCAAGATCACGGCAGAGCAGCGCGCCATCCTCGACCTGTCCTCGTGGTCTGTCGCGTTCATCGGCGCCGAGGCCGTCGAATCGGCGACGCTCGCCCGCTTCGCCGAAGCCTTCGCACCATGCGGCTTCCGGCCTTCGTCCTTCTATCCATGCTATGGCCTGGCAGAGGCGACGCTGATGGTCTCCGGACCCAAGTCGGGAAGCGGCGCCACGGTGTGCGCATTCCGCAACGATGGGCTTGCGCAGAACGTGGTCGTGCCGCTGCCCGACCATGCACCCGGCGGCCGACACCTCGTCGGTTGCGGCGCGCCGGTCGCCTCGCTGCGCGTAGCCATCGTCGAGCCCGCGACCGGCGCGCGAGCGGCGTCCGACCGCATCGGCGAGATCTGGGTTGCCGGCGGATCCATCGGCAAGGGCTACTGGCGCAAACCGGAGAAGACCGCAGCGACATTCGATGCGCGACTGAGCGATGCCGAGGGTCCATTCCTCCGCACCGGCGACCTGGGCTTCATGTACGAACAGCAGCTCTTCATCATCGGCAGAATCGACGACCTCATCATCGTCCGCGGACTCAATCATCACCCGCAGGACATCGAAGCCACCGCGCGCCACAGCCACCCACTGCTCGTTTCCGGTCTCGGCGCAGCTTTCGCCGTCGAGGAAGACGGCGTGCAGCGCCTTGTCCTCGTGCACGAGGTCGTCCGTGACGGGAGTGCCGATCTGACCCCGGTCATCGACGCGGTGCGCGCCGCGGTGCTCGGAGAGCACGGCCTGGCCCTCGATGCCGTCTTGCTGATCCGCTGCGGCACGCTCGCGAAGACCTCGAGCGGAAAGGTCCAGCGTCACGCGATCCGCGCCGCATATCGCACCGGCGGGCTGAAACCACTCGCCCGGTACCGCGCAGTGTCCGGGCTCGCATCTTCGGTATCTGCCTCGCTGCCCACGCCGCCGGCGCTGTCCGCCGCACTCGCCGCTGTGTGCCAGCACGCGCTCGCAATGTCGGGCACGGTACTCGCCGACGTCACGCCCGACACACAGATCGAGGCACTCGGCCTCGACTCCTTACAGCGTGTCGAACTCATTGCCGCACTCGACAAGAGCTTCGGGCGCCACCTGCCGGACACGGTCTACAGCCAGGCGACGACCCTCGGCGACCTCGCGGCAGCCGTGCAGAAGCACCTTATTGATCACCCGCATTCCGACGTGTCTGCGCGCGACGTCCCCGCGGAGAACTACAACGTGGCCCTGTTCCCCGAATACCTCGAGCTCGAGCGCCACAAGAGCATGCTGCTGGCCGTTACCGAAACGAACCCTTACTTTCGTGTGGACCCGGGCGAAGACACGCTAACGCAAGGCAGCCACCGCCTCGCTCACATCGACGGCCGGGCGTTGACGAACTTCTGCGCCTACGACTACGTCGGGATGGCGCACGACCCGGCGGTCACTGTGGCAACCAAGGCCGCTATCGATCGCTACGGAACGGGCGCAGGCGCCAGCCGCCTCGTCTCGGGCGAAAAACAGATTCATCGCGACCTCGAATACACGCTCGCCGCATTTCTCGGGACGCCTGCGGCAATCGTTTTCGTGTCCGGGCACGCGACCAATGTCACGACCATCGGGCACCTGATGGGCTCGGGAGACCTCATCGTCCACGACGTCCTGGCCCACAACTCGATTCTGCAGGGTGCGCGGCTCTCCGGCGCAACCTGCCGTGGATTCGCTCACAACGACTGGCGCGCGCTCGACGTGCTGCTCTCAGGGATCCGCCGTAGCTATCGTCGCGTCCTCATCGCGATCGAAGGCGTCTACAGCATGGATGGCGACTACCCGGACCTGGCGCGCTTCGTCGACATCAAGGAAAAGCATCACGCGATGCTCTATGTCGACGAGGCCCATTCGCTCGGAACCATGGGCAAGACCGGGCGCGGCCTTGGCGAACACGCCGCAATCGCCCCCTCCAGCGTCGACGTGTGGATGGGCACGCTGTCGAAGTCGTTGGCCAGCTGCGGCGGTTACATCGCGGGCTCCGCCGAACTCGTCGAGTACCTCAAGTACACGGCGCCAGGGTTCGTCTACAGCGTCGGAATCTCCCCGCCCAATGCAGCCACCGCGCTCACCGCCCTGAAGGTCCTGCAGCGCGAACCGCGACGCGTCGCTCGGCTCCAGGAGCTGTCGAGCCTGTTCCTCAGACTGGCCCGTGAACGCGGGCTCAATACCGGGGTCGCCGTTGGAACTCCGGTCATCCCGATCATCGTCGGCAACTCCGTCCGTTGCCTGCTGCTCTCCCGCGCGCTAGTCCGTCGCGGCATGAACGTTCAGCCGATCATCCACCCGGCCGTTCCCGAGCACGCCACGCGGCTGCGAGTATTCATCACGATCAACCACACCGAGGCGCTCGTCCGGGGTGCCGTCGACGCCATCGCAGAAGAACTCGCGCGGCTCTAGCACGGTCATCGAACCTGTCCCGTGCCAGCGGAGCAACCCATATGTCGAACAGCGAACCCGCCATCGTGGTGGACAAGCTCTGCAAGCACTACGGTGCACTGAGAGCCGTCGACGACATCTCGTTCACCGTCAAATCGGGCGAGGTGTTCGCGTTCCTCGGACCGAATGGCGCGGGGAAGAGCACGACCGCCGAGGTGATCGAGACCATCCGCGTACCGACCTCGGGAACGGTCACGGTGCTTGGCATGGACGTCAGGAAACACAAGGCCGAGGTAGTCCGCCGGATCGGCGTGCTGCCGCAGAATTTCAGCTCGTTCGATCGCATCACGGTGCGCGAGACTCTGCAGTATTACGCCCGCGTGTTCGGAAGCCGCGCCGACATCGACGCGCTGATGGATCTCACCGATCTGCGCGACAAGTCCGCTGCCCGGTTCAACACCCTCTCCGGCGGCCTCAAACAACGTCTCGGGATCGCCGTCGCGCTGATCAGTGACCCGGAGATCATCTTTCTCGACGAACCCACGACCGGGCTCGACCCCCACGCCCGGCGGCAGGTCTGGGAGGTGCTCAAGGGACTGAAAGGGCGCGGGAAGACGGTCTTTCTCACGACCCATTACATGGAAGAAGCCGAGCTGCTGGCGGATACTGTCGCGATCATCTCCAACGGGCGGATCGTCGCCATCGACTCGCCGTCGAGGTTGACAGAGGGCGACGCCGAACACATGCGACTGACGTTGAAGTCGATCGACGCGGCCGCGGTGGAACTGATCCGGAATCTGGGCTTTTGCCCGATTCCGAATGGCGACGACAACATCTGCGTTCCCGTAAAGACTCCCGACGATGTTCGCCGCATCCTCGAGGAGATCCAGCGCCGTGGGCTCGAGCTCGGCGGCCTCGACGTGCGCAAGCCCAACCTGGAAGAGGTGTTCCTAAAGCTGACAGCAGAACCTACCTCGGCCGGCGCCGAGGACCGCGCCGCATGACTTTCCGGATCATTGTCGCCAATCTCAGCGTGCGGCTCAAAAGCTTCTATCGCGAACGATCGGCGATGTTCTTCACTTTCGCCTTCCCCGTGATCCTCGTGCTCGTATTCGGCACGATCTTCACCAAGCCCGAGCACCTCAACTTCGACCTCCCGGTGCAGGACAACAGCCGCAGCGAGGCGTCGGCACGGCTGCTCGAAGCCCTCGCGACCGGCGACGCGTTCACGATCACGCCGGTGCCGGTCGCCGTCGATGCCACGCAGTATGCGAAGGAACATCGGCTGAACCTGCTGCTCGTGATCCCGAAGGACTTCCAGGCCTTGCAGAGACAGCGCGTCGTCGGCCCCAACGCCGGCGTCCCGGTACCGCTCAAGTATGTGTATGACCCGAGCTCGACGGCGGTGGACACCAAGATCCGGCTGCTGGACACGATCGTGGCCGCGGCCAACCAGAAGGCGACGGGCAGCCCGCCGGCGATCAAGCTCGTCGCCGTGTCGATCCTGCCCGAACGCTACCGTTTCATCGAGTTTTTCGTCCCCGGCATCATCGCGATGGCGATCATGACCTCGTGCCTGTCGAACGCCCTCAACATGAACGCTGAGCTGCGCCAGAAGGGCATCCTCCGCAAGCTCGCCACGACACCGATCACGCGTGCCGATTGGCTTGCCTCGAGCATCGTCTACCAGCTCATCCTGTCGGTCATCTCGACCGCCGCCATCCTGCTGGTCAGTCTCTTCGTGTTCGACGTCCGACTGCACATCGGGATCTGGCTTCCGCTGATCCTCGTCGTCGAGGTCATCGCCTTCGTCGGCATCGGCATGCTGCTCACCCCGTTCGCCAAGGAGGCCGAAAGCGCGTCGGCGGTCGCCAATGCGTTCCTGTTTCCGATGATGTTCCTTTCCGGCACGTTCTTTCCGGTGGAGATGATGCCGGGCTTCCTGCAGGCGTTTGCCAAGCTGCTCCCGCTGTACTACATAAACGAGGCGCTGCGCGCGGCGATGATCTTCGCCGACGACGCGGCCACCCTGCGGTCCTTCGGCGTGACCGCCGCGTTCGCCGCGGTTGTCTTCGTCGCCGGCACGTTCAGGACACGGTGGGACGAGGGAACGTGAGCCGCACCCATCGCATCCTGTTCATCTGCGGCTCAATGAATCAGACGACGCAGATGCATCAGATCTCGCGCCACCTGATCGAATACGAGCAGGCGTTCACGCCCTTCTACTGTGACGGCGTGCTGGAGACGATGCGCCGGCTGAAACGCTTGGAGTTCACGATCATCGGCGCCAAGCTCGCGCAGCGCTGCCACCAGTACCTGCATGACTCGGATCTCACCATCGACTACCAGGGCAGGCGCGGCCCGTACGACCTCGTGGTCACCTGCTCCGATGTCTTCGTCCAGAAGAACATCCGCGGCAACCGGATCGTGCTGGTGCAGGAAGGCATCACCGATCCGGAGACCTCGGCCTTCCGCCTCGTGCAGCGGCACCGCTCGCTCCCCCTGTGGATCGCGGGGACTGCCGCGACCGGCCTCAGCGACGCCTACCGCGCCTTCTGCGTCGCCAGCGACGGATACCGCGACCTTTTCATCAGAAAGGGCGCGAAGGCGGAGAAGATCGTCGTCACCGGTATTCCGAACTTCGACCATTGCGAGCGTTATCGCGACAACTCGTTTCCGCACCGGCACTACGTCCTCGTCTGCACGTCCCCGCTGCGGGAGATCTTCCGCGGGGAGGATCGACCCTCGTTCATTCGCCATGCCGTCGCCCTCGCCAAGGGCCGCCCGATGATCTTCAAGTTCCACCCCAACGAGGACCTGGTGCGGGCCGAGAAGGAAGTGCGGCAATACGCCCCGGGCGCATTGACATTCAGGGATGGCAGCGCTGAAGAGATGATCGCCAATTGCGACGTGCTGATCACCCGGTACTCGTCCACGGCGTTCGTCGGCCTGGCGCTCGGCAAGGAAACTTATTCGGACTTTCCGGCGGAAGAGTTGCGCCGCTTGCTGCCGCTGCAGAACAACGCCGCGGCGGCGAACATCGCGGACGTGTGCCGGCGGGTCATCGCCGATCGGGAAATCCGGTGATCGACGGGATCGACGTCCGGGCGGTGACATCGTGGCGCGATCGGCGGCGTTTTCAGCGCCTGCCGTGGACGATCTACGCGAACGACCCGAACTGGGTTCCGCCGATCCTCTCGCAGGAGCGTCTGCTGCTGGGCTGGGGGCGGCACCCTTTTTTCGATCATGCGGAGATGGTGACGTTCCTTGCCGAACGGGGTGGCAAGGTCGCCGGGCGCATTGCGGTGTTCGTCAACGAAATCCACAACGCAAAGTACGACGAGAAGCGCGGGTTCTTCGGCTTCTTCGAATGCGTCGACGACCTCGCCGTCGCGCACGCACTCTTCGATGCGGGCCGTGCCTGGCTCCTGCAACGCGGGATGACCGCGTGGCGGGGGCCCGTCAATCCGTCCCTCAATTACACCTGCGGCCTGCTGATCGACGGATTCACCAGCCCGCCGGTGTTCCTGACCACCTATAACCCTCGCTACTACGCCGCATTGATCGAGGCGTGCGGATTCGCCAAGGCACAGGACCTGTACGCCTACGAGATGGATGTTGCGCTCCTCGCGCAGCTGGTCGATCGCTACAAGCCTGCAGTCATGTCGGCGCTCGATGGCGACGACCTCGTGGTGCGTCGGTTCGACCGGTCGTGTTTCGCCGCGGAGATCAGGACCTTCCTCGATACCTACAACCGCGCGCTCGACGGCACGTGGGGCTTTACCCCGCTGCAGCCGAGCGAAGCGAAGCATATCGCCGCCGAGTTGGGGCACATCATCGCGCCGGAATTCGCGGCTTTCGCAATGGTGGACGGCAAGACCGTCGGCGCCGTGCTGGCGCTGCTCGACTACAACCAGATCATCCGCAAGCTCGGCGGCCGGTTGCTCCCGTTCGGCATCTTCAGGCTCATGTGGGGGCGCAGGCGGATCAACGTCGCGCGGGCGATGGCCGTGACCATGGTGCCCCCGTACCAGACATCGGGCTTCGCCGTCGTGCTGCTGGATCGCCTCGTCGAAGCGGCCAAGCCGTGGGGTCTCAAGGGCTGGGAGTTTTCGTGGGTGCTCGAGAGCAACCACAACTCGCGCGGGACGCTCAGGCGGGCGGGAACGAAGCTGACCAAGACCTGGCGCATCTACGATCGGGCGCTGTGAGGGGCCCGACAGCTCAGGCCGGACCGGCGGCCCTGTCTGACACGACGCTCGACGGCTGCGGCGCGACGGAGTTCACTCAAAGCCAGTTCGCGTCGCGGTACCACTGCGCGGTTTCACGGAACCGATCGGCGAGTGGGGCCGCGGGCAACCAGCCCAGTTGCTGCCGGGCTTTCGCCGACGAGCACGTCCACGAACCTGCGAGGACCTCGCGGCACTTGTCACTGCCGATCCACCCCGGGCGCCGGCGGATCCGCGACATGACGTCGCCGAACCGGCCAATCGTTCGGATCGACCATTCCGGCAGACGGACAGTGTGGGGGTGCCGTTTCCCGAGCGCGCGCGCGATCGCCATGCCGAGTTCCACGTACGAAACATCCTCCGCAGCGGCGAAGTAGATGCCGTGTCCCGAGACCTCGGGCACCAGCCGCTCGCCGCGCTCCGCCGCGAGCAAGAGACACTCGACGAGATCCGCCACGGCGACGAGTGAGACGCGGCGGTCGCCGGAGCCGCCAACGACGTGCAGGCCCGATCGGGCGATCGGTCTGAATACCTCGAACATTCCTCGGTCCCCAGCGCCGAACACGATGCAGGGCCGCACCACCGTGATGGGCAACGCATCGGCGTACCTCATGGCCGCCTGCTCACCGGCGAACTTGCTGCGACCGTAGTGCGAGACCGGCATCGGCGTATCGCCCTCGACGGTCGGTCTTTCCCCAGACGGCCCGGCCGCCGCGAGCGACGAGACCAGCACGAGGACTGGACGGTCAGGCTGGTCGGTGCACGCCTCCGCGACCGCCTCGACGCCTCCTGCGTTCACCCGCATGAAGTCTCCCGGGCTGATCGCCCGGACCAGTCCGGCGAGGTGGAACACAAAGCGGGCATTCGACGAGGCAATGGCGCGCGCGACCCCAGCGCGGTCAGCGATATCGCAGGCGATGAACTGGGCGCCCGCCAACCGCAGTTCGTCGACACGCGACGTCGCGCGCACCAGGCAGGACACCCGGCAGCGACACGCGATCAGTCGGCGGACGAGGTGTCCGCCGATGAAGCCGCTGGCGCCGGTGACGAGAACGGATTGGCCGGCCGTGGATGTCTCACGCGCGATGGCCCCGGCGCCCGTCACCGCGGATGCCGGCGTCGGACAGTTGCCTGCCGCAAAACGATCACGCGCTGCCGGATTCCCGCGCTCTCGCTCTCCCTTGGAAGCGGAACGAAGGAGTAGCCACAGGTTGTGCTGCTGGAGGCGAGATCCCGGTCCCTTATGTCCGAAGGCGTAATTGGAAACAAGCGGCACGTGATCGGACGATCGTCGTATATCGAACAGAGCCGCGACTCCTCGTCCCAATGTGGACACTGCAAGAGAAGATTGCAGCTGGTGCCGCATGAGGTGCAGCCCCCGATCAAACCGTATTTGCGCTTCAAACGCAAAGCCAGACCGGGAATGCAACCGATGATCGCTCGTCGTATCTTGCCCCAGAAGATGGTTCTATCTGTTTTCCGCCAGATCACTTCCGGATCGACGATGATGAGCCGCACGAACGCGTGCAGATAGCGGGCCATGTTGCGAACTCGTCGCAACGCGCGCGCGTACGGTCGGGCCGCCGTCATCGATCCATCCGGCAGCACATTGGATTGCTTGAGCAGGCAATGCTCTTCTGATGAACTCATCGGGCCTGTAACGGCTGGGCCGAAACGTCCTGTTGAATTTGGCTACCTGCTGATGGTGTTGTCAAGTTGCCAAACCCTCAGTGGGATGTGCGAGAACTTGCGGCCGGGTTCGACTTACTCTGCATTCTGCACGGTCGTCACGCGACCGCTCCGGCGCCTGACCGCCAGCAGCGCCAAGGGTGGGAGCACGAGCCACTGCAACATCGGCAGGAGGCCAATCCCCGATATTGTCGGCATCGACGGTGCGTATGTCCACGCGCCAAGCAGATATACGTTGCGCCACTCCGACTGAACGGTCCACGCCAATCCGGCGCCGAGTGCGACGGCCAGTCCGAACCACGGCCGGCGCGCCGGCCACTCGAGGTCTCTCGTCGCCAGAGCCGCCACCCCGAAACTTCCCAATGCAATCCCCACGTCACCCGCCGTGCAGTGAACGACGTACCAAGCGACCTCCAACGGTCCGACAGTGGGCGCGAATGAGTAGAAAGGCAGCTGAGCAACTTCCCACAGCAAGTTCAGAACCATGGCCCAGCCAGCCCACTTGACGACGGGCAGGGCGGACGGCGGCAGCATTCAGGCGTGATCGTGCGTCTACTTCGCCGGTGCCTGCATCATCGCGCTCCCGGAAGCGCCCTGCTGGCCGAGCATCGTCTGCATCATCATCTGCATCATGTCCATGCGATTTTCCATTATCTGCATCTGAGTCTTCTGGTCCGAAGGAGCTCGGCGACAGCGCGCGGCCGGCTTGTTTCGATCTGAACCATGATGGTCGCAACCCAGCAGTCGGTCGGTACGCTGGC
The DNA here is from genome assembly GCA_036732825.1 of Burkholderiaceae bacterium. Classification (GTDB taxonomy): domain Bacteria; phylum Pseudomonadota; class Gammaproteobacteria; order Burkholderiales; family Burkholderiaceae_F; genus DAINBQ01. Next base: position 13,050 of record DAINBQ010000028.1, read on the forward strand.
GCACGTAGGCTTGATGACACTCACCGACGAATGCGCGGGAAAGAAGCCCGCCAGTCAAACCACGTAAATCAGTATCGCGATGTAGTGGGTGGCGCTGCCTGCGAGCACGAACAGGTGCCAGACCCCGTGCGCGTGGGCAACCCGGGTGTCGAGCGCGTAGAAGACGATTCCAACGGTGTAGAAGAGTCCGCCCGCTGCCAGCCAGGCGAACCCGCTCGGTCCCAGCGCCTTTAGCAGGGGGAACAAGGCCGCCAGTGCCACCCAGCCCATCAGGAGATAGATCACCACCGACAGGACTCGGGCTTCGTTCTTCGGCCGCAATTCCTGCAGGCCGCCGAGCACCGCGAGCCCCCAGACGATCCCGAGCAGCGACCAGCCCCAGGGTCCGCGCAGCGTCACGAGGCAGAACGGTGTGTAACTCCCGGCGATCAGCAGGTAGATGCTCTGGTGGTCCAGTTCGCGCAGGACGTTCTTGGCGCGTCCTTGCAGGCTGTGATAGAGGGCGGAAAAGCTGTAAAGCACCACAAGTGTCACACCGTAGATCGCGACGCCGACCACCTTCCACGGGTCGCCACTCATCGCTGCCAGCACCACGAGCACGATCGCGCCCGCGAGCGCGAGAACGGCCCCGACCAGGTGAGTCACAGCATTGAACTTTTCGCCGTAGTACATGTGGTCGCGCGCGGGCACCCCTGCGAGCCCTACTGGCTCACTCGAACTGCTGCACATTGTCACGCTGGTTTTTTCCCGGGATGCGATTCACGCCGTGGAGCGCGCATCGGATTTGATCTTCGCCAAAATTCCGTCGGCCGGGCGTCGCCGAAGTGTGCGGCACTGGGGCATCCAGGCGCAAGACGTCGCCTGAAAGCCGAACGGCGCAACCGTGCGATTGCGCCGTTCGGGTACTGCTGAAGCGATTGAAGGAGGCTAGTTGCTGATCAGCACCGTGACTCGACCGTCATTCCGTTGCTGCGGGTCTCCGAAAGCGCCAGTCTGGATCTTGGACGGCGGGACTCCTGCCACGACCAGCGCATCACGAACAACTCCGACGCGACGCGTATCCGAGCCGTCGAGTCCGATTCGAGCCGACGGGTTCTTGTCCACATAGCTCGCGATCTCGCGCGCCTTGCTGCTGTCGGAGCGCAGAATCTCGTTGCTGTTGGCGTTGAACGTGTAGTCGCGGTACGAACTCCAGGTGGCTTTGCCGACCATCGGACCTTGGGCACCAGTCTGACCGATCGCGCCTTGCGGACCTGCTGCGCCAGTACGTCCCATTGGCCCGGTGACGCCAGCCAGCTCGGTGTTGCCCTGAGCACCTGCTACTCCGACGGCGCCTTGCGCGCCCGTGGGACCGGCACGGCCGGCTGGGCCGGTTGGACCAACTGTGGTCGGTCCCTGCGCACCCGTGCTTCCGGCTACGCCTTGCACGCCTGCAGGACCGGCACTTCCGGTCGGGCCAGCGGGACCCGGGAGGCTCGAGCCTTGGGCGCCCGTCTGTCCCACTGCGCCTTGTGCGCCTGCAGGGCCCGCAGGACCGGCTGCGCCGGCACGACCGACCACCATCACTCCGGTCGCGCCCGTTGCTCCAGTCGGACCTTGTGCGCCTGCGGGGCCGGCAGGACCCGCCGCACCTGCGGGACCTACCACCGCCACGCCGGTCGCACCGGTTGCTCCGGTCGGGCCACGCTGGCCGACTGGGCCGGCCGGTCCATCAGCACCGGCCGGGCCGACATAGCTGGGAGCCGGCGCCTGCGCGATGGGCTGCGTAGTACTGCACGCCGCGACGGCAAAGGTCGCAACCACCGCAAGAAACAGCGGGCGCTTCAGCATCTTCTCCAAAAGCATCGAACTTCTCATCGTGATTCCTTCAACTGACAGCACGCTTCTAAACTTTTCTTTAAGAAAGAAATCGTGTGCGCGCGGTACGACTCAATCGGCAAGCTACGCGACATTCGCTGTCATCTCTGTGCGCCAGCGCTCATAGCCCACTCTTCTTGGACGTGGGCGCATTGGAGCTGAGCCGGAAGTTGGCGCACTGGCCCACAGTGACGAACCGAACGACGATTGGCCCGACGTGTGGCCGCATATCAGACAGGATCGGTGCGCTACCGAACAGACGACGGGCGCAGTGCTCCATATGCTGCCTATCGTCCTCTAGACGGGAAGCAACCTATGAAATCGGGATCGTTCGCGCATTCAATGCGGTACCACTTCCGTCGTTTTCGCGCGCGTCGCCAGTGCGCATCAATTGACTGCTCTGTTATCGAAACGAGAGTTCGCCGCAACATCGCTGCGCTCCGACGCGAGGCCGCGGGCCGAGTGGACATCGGCGTCTTGGCGTCTTTGTCGGCGGGCCGCTCCGACGGTGGCGAACGACGACTCGCAGCAGTTCCGACGACTCGATCCGGTTCTTCGCGGCCCGATCCAATCTACCGGGCGCTACCACGCACTCTTCTGTAGGAAACGGTCATGCAATTTCGATCTCTCAGCCATAAGGCTCTTGCCCTTTTGGTCGGCGTCACAGTGCTGGCCTTCAGCGGCTGGGCCAGCGCAGACCCACCATCGCGCGTTGCGCGTCTCGGCTACTTGTCGGGCACGGTCAGTTTTTCACCCGCCGGCGAGGACGATTGGGTACAGGCAACGGTCAATCGGCCGCTGACGACCGGCGACCGACTTTGGGCGGATGCGGGCGCGCGGACCGAAATTCAGATCGGCGGAGCAATGGTCCGCATGAATGCCGGTACCAGCGTATCCATTCTCAATCTCGACGATCAGGTCGCCCAGCTGCAATTGACGCAGGGTGTACTGAATGTCCGCGTGCGGCGTCTCGAACCCAACCAGGTGTTCGAGGTCGACACGCCGAATCTCGCCTTTACGTTGCGGCAGCCCGGTGAATACCGGATCGAAGTGGATCCCGATGGCTATGCGACGACAATCATCATGCGCAAAGGCCAGGGTGAGGTGTACGGCGAAGACGCTTCGTATGTCATCGATTCGCGGCAACCATATCGCTTCACCGGGACGGACTTGCGTGAGTACCAGTATGTCGACGCGCCGCGCCTCGACGAGTTCGATCGCTGGTCGAGCGATCGCGATCGCCGCTACGACACCTCTGTCTCGGCGCGTTATGTGTCGCAGGACGTGGTCGGTTATCAGGATCTCGATTCGAACGGCACCTGGCGTGTCGACGCAACCTACGGCAACGTCTGGTTCCCGAATCGGGTGGCCATCGGCTGGGCGCCTTACCGCGACGGCCATTGGGCATGGATCGATCCGTGGGGTTGGACCTGGGTCGATGACGCGCCCTGGGGCTTCGCGGTATCCCACTACGGCCGCTGGACGAATCTCCGCGGAACATGGGGTTGGGTACCCGGTCCCGTCCGCACTCGCGCCTACTATGCCCCGGCACTGGTCGTGTTCGTCGGTGGCAGCAACTTCCAGCTTTCGATCTCCAGTGGCAACGTCGGAGGAGTCGGGTGGTTCCCGCTTGGGCCGCGCGAGGTCTATCAGCCGGCCTATCCGGTGAGCCGCCGCTATTTCGAGAACGTCAACCACAGCAACACGGTCATCAACAACACGGTCATCAACAACACCTACAACAACATCAACGTGACCAATGTCGTGTATGCGAACCAGCGAGTCCCGGGAGCCGTGGTCGCGGTGCCGACCACCACCTTCGTTCAGTCGCAGCCGGTGTCGAGGTCGGCGGTGCGCGTATCCCAGGACGTCATGGTGAAGGCGCCGGTGACGGTTGTTCCACACTTGGCCCCGACGGAAAAAAGCGTGCGTGGCAATGCTTCCCAGGGCGACCGGCCGCCGGCACGCGTGTTCGAACGGCCTGTCGTCGCACGTACCGCCCCGCCGGCGGCGCGGGTTGGCTTCGCGGCGCAACAGCCGCAACTGACAGCGAAGCCGGGCAAGCCGCTCGACGAGGCCGCGCGCAGGGAATTGAAACCTGCAGCGACAGCGCCGGCGCCTGCCGTCAAGGTGGTCGCGCAGGAGAAAGTCGCGCCACCGACAAAGCGTCTGCCGCCGGCGACAGTCGGAGCTGCACCGGCTGATACACGCGGAAAAACCGATGACCGAAAAGCCCGCGCAGCGCCTGTGATTGCCGATACCCCGCGCGCACCGACGCAAGGTGGAGGTCCATCGCAGGCCACGCGACCCGCACCGATCGCGCAACCTCCGGAACAGCGCGGAAAATCCGAACAACCTGGAAAGTCAGAGCAGCGAGGACAACCTACTGCTGCGACGGCCGCTGAACCGAAAGGCGCTCCGCCCGCACCAGCGGCTCGGCCACCCGAGCAGCGCGCGAAGGATGAGCAGCCCGGCAAGGGGAGCCAGCGCGCGCAACCGGTAGCAACGCCGTCACCGCCGCAAGAAGCGGCACAGCCCAAGGGGGCGCCAGTACCGAAGGTCGCTGCACCAGCGGCGCAGTCACCGGAGCAGCGAGCAAGGGCCGAGCAGCCCGGCAAGGGGAGCCAGCGCGCGCAACCGGTAGCAACACCGCCGCCGCCGCGCGAAGCGGCACAGGCGAAGGTCGCGCCGGCACCGAAAGTCGCTGCGCCCGCACCAGCGGCGCAGTCACCGGAGCAGCGCGCAAGGGCCGAGCAACCAGGCAAGGGGAGCCAGCGCGCGCAACCGGTAGC
>DAINBQ010000028.1:17798-21988 GCA_036732825.1 Burkholderiaceae bacterium
GGAATGACCGGCTCAACTGGAATGACGGGCGCCGAAGGTGTCAAGGGTGAGCAAGGCAAAACCGGTGGCGACACGATCGTGGTTGTTCCCGCACCCGCCCCGCAGCGCTGATTGATGAAAGCGGTGTTGGGCGAGGAAAAGGGAAACCGTTAAAGCTCGGCCAAGCCAGCGTGCGGAGGGAAAGCACGCTGGCAGGTCCTTGGCTTGATGGCACTTCAATGCGGCCTCGGCCGCATTTCTTTTTGTTGCCCCCTCATTGAGCCTCAGTCGGCGTCGTTCGAATTAACTGCCCGGTGAGAAAGGAGCCTGTCAGGGCTTGCCGTATTGCGCCTTCGCGTTGCTGACGCACGCGTCTTTCGCTGCACCGGCGAGCGCATCGCACTTCTCGATCGCAACCTTGTATTCCGCCTCGCGCTTATCGGCACTCGCGTCCTTGCGGGCTTCGGCCTGTTGCGTCGCCGCCTCCTTGCTCGTATCGGCCGTGACACGGTCGACCTTGGCGTTCGCCTTGCCCTTCACCAATTCGGATTTTGCCTCCTTTACGCAGACATCCTTGCGGTTGCCTGCCAGGTCGTCGCATCTCTCAATAGCGACGTTGTAGTTCGCTTGAGCGTGCGCAATACGCGCGTTCTCGCGAGCCTTTGGCGTGTGCTTGTAAGCGGCGTCTGCTTCAGCCTTGACTATGCTGCTCTTGCCTTTGGCTTCCGCGAGACAGATGTCCTTGGCATTTCCGGAGAGCGACGTGCACGCATCCTTGTCGATCTTGAATTGCGCGTCAGCGTCCTTGATTGCCTGCGTGTAGCTCGTCTTTGACATTTGCGTCGGAGGAGTCATTGGCGATTTCATCTGCGCCGCGCCGCCAGCGGCGAAACCCAGCCCGGCGGTGACAAACAACGCAGTCATCAGTTTGGAGATCATGTAATTTCCTTGTGGTTCACGTACGTTATCGCCAGCCCTTTCGAAGACCTACGGGCCCAGCTCATTTCGAACGCCAGGGTTGTGCCGTCAAGGCGTAGTCTGGTGAACGCAATATCAGCAACCGCGGGACAAACGTGACTTTTTCTGCGCCAGACGAGGTCAACCGTGTCGCAGGGGGACACCGAGTGGACGCCAGATCCGGGGCTGCGCCCGGAAGTAGCGCTTCCACTCGATGGTCCCCTGTTCATCCGTCAGATTGCCGCCCCGGGGGGATCGTTGGACTTCGGTTTACTTCCCATCGCGATCAGAGTCGCCGGGCGTCGCGCGTTCAACGAAGTCGCTGAGGCGTTGCCAGGAGTCGCGGGCCGCGTGCTTGGCGTTGTCCCACGTCAACTTGGACGTGCCTTTGGAGCGGTCCCAATCGCGCATCAGCTCGGGCTCCGCCTGATCAAACGAGCGGCCTTCGTACCGTCCGAAGGCATCGACGCCATAGCGGTAGGCGGGACCATACTCGTCAAAGGTTGCCCCGCTGGTGACGTAGGGCCGGCTCGAATAGTTCTCGCGCCAGTACGCTTCCTCGGCGGTGGGGTCGATCGCTTTGGCGATCTGGTTGCCGGCCAGGCCGCCGGCTACGGCGCCTGCTACCGCGCCGACCGCCGTGCCCACAGGGCCCGCCATCGTTCCCGCCAGTGCGCCCGCTGCGGCGCCACCGGCAACCGCGCCGAGCCCGGTTCCAACAGGATGCGCTCCAAGCGGACCCGAGGTCGGATCCCGTTTCGCAGTCTTTTCCCGCTCGAGTTCCATCGTGCTTTTCGTCATCGTTTTCTCCAATAAAAACGTTTCGATTGATCAAGTCATCGCCGGCCGTGAAACACGCGTGTGGATGCACAACGACAATCTATGGGACGAACCATTGAAAGATGGGAGTCGCATTCACCCGAAGCTCAGATGAATTACTGATGACCATCCACCCCATATCCCATCGCCGTGATTCAGCGCGACAAAAACAGTATCTTGCGAACGTTGTCAGTCTGTCTGTGCGGTGGCGTACACGACGGGGCGCTGATGGCGTGTCGTTGACAGCCATCAAAACATCGGTCCACCAAGGACATTCCGGAAGGTCTGGCGACCCGGAACGAAGAGGGCCCACGCACAAGTCGCGCCCCGGTTCGTTCCTCAGGAAGGAAGTCGAGCTAACGCCTTTTGCCTCCGTAAACCAGGAGTACGCCGCCGATCACGATCGCTCCCACACCCGCCCAAAGAGGTACGTTGACCGTCTGTCTTTCCGTTATCGATAGCTCGATTGGTCCCAGTTTGCCCTTATGCGTTTCTTTCGTGTAACTGAAACCGCCATACGCCAAACCCAGGACGCCGGCCACGATGAGCACGATGGCCGCAATCTTCATTGCGTTCATTTCTTCTCCTTCAGCTTCAGAAACCCTGAATCCGGGCACGTCCGGCGCGACACGGCAGCATATGCCGCGCGGGTCTAGGCGGGCAGCTTGAGCGCTGACCGCCTCGCGTTGCTTGCAATCACGCCACGGTCATCCCGTGCGTCGCCCTTGAAAAATTCCAATCAGGAACACGGCGATTGCGATGACCAGAAGGACGTGAATGGCTCCGCCCAGGGTGTACGAGCTGACCAGCCCCAGCAGCCACAGGACGAGCAGGATGACAGCAATGGTCCACAGCATTTTGGTTCTCCTCTTTCCATGACATGGTGGCTCGAAAACATTGTGGCCCCCGCCGCGGCAAGCCCCGCCACCTTCGGGCTGCGCTCGGCCCGCTGACGAAGCCGGGCCGGCGAGGCTCAGTCCCTCAGGCGTAAATCAACTGCGCTCGAACCACGCATCGGTCGCCTTGAGTTCCCACTCGGAAATCTGCTTTTCGACTTCGTCTTTGGCGATGCCGTAGCGCTCCTGGATTCGTCCGGCGAGCTGTTCGCGACGGCCGGCGACGACGTCGAGGTCGTCATCGGTCAGCTTGCCCCATTGCGCCTTTGCCTTGCCGGCAACTTGCTTCCAGTTGCCTTGAATGCGGTCCCAGTTCATACGTGACTCCTTCGTTAATGCATCGAGAAATCGCGAGCGTGAGCCTGCAGTCCCGTCCGATTCTGCGGTTCCCGCACTCGGCCCTCCGCCCAATCGAATAAAAGGTAGACGCGTGGCGCAATGAGGTCTGTGCGCAAGCGAACATAAGAGAGCAATTCGGTTGTCCGACATCAACGGTAGCTCCGGCCACAAGGGCAAAATGGGCATTGATGAGATCGCTGATGAGTCCGGACTTGAGCGGGGGTTGCCTTGTTGACTCTTCCCCCGACCCGAGGCAGAACCATCTGCTTGCCGCGCTGCCGGACGCCGAGTTCCGGCGCCTGCTGCCGCAACTCGACTGGGTCGCGCTGCCGGTGGGACATGTGCTGTACGAGTCCGGAAGCAAGCTCAGCCATGTGTACTTTCCGACCACCGCCCTCGTTTCGCTGCTTTACGAGTTGGAAGATGGCACCTCGGCCGAGACGGCGCTCGTCGGCAACGAGGGCATCGTCGGCATTGCCGTGTTCATGGGGGGCGAATCCAGGCTCGGCCGTGCCGTCGTGCTAGGCGCCGGACACGGCTTTCGGCTGGGAGCGCAGGCGCTGAGAGACGAGTTCGAGCAGTCCGGCCCATTGATGGAGCTGCTGTTGCGTTACACCCAGGCGCTGATCACGCAGATAGCGCAAACGGCGGTGTGCAACCGGCGCCATTCGCTCGACCAGCAACTGTGCCGCTGGCTGCTGCTGAGCCTGGATCGCCTGCCGGGCGACGACGTCGTGATGACGCAGCAGGTGATCGCCAACATGCTCGGCGTGCGCCGCGAAGGCGTGACGGAAGCCGCGCTCGAGTTGCAGAAGCTCGGGCTCATCCACTACGCGCGCGGTCATATCGCGGTGCTCGACCGCGCGGGCTTGGAGGAGCGCGCCTGCGAGTGTTACGCGGTGGTCAAGAATGAGTACGACCGGCTGTTGCCTCACAGGGTGACGACGAAACCGGCCGTGCGTCGGATGAGTTCGCAACCCGCAGCGAGTACCGCTTTCTATGTTCGCTAGCGCACCGAACAATCGCGGTCGGACGCCTATCGTATCTTTAGGCCGAATCGATTGCAGAGGTATGCCCGTGGATCGGCCGATGCCGGCCACGGTTCAACGAAAAGACACCCGCAACAGACAACTTCAAGGAAGAGACCATGAGCCTGGGAACCATCCTGTTGATCGTTCTGATCCTGATGCTGATCGGCGT
>DAINBQ010000029.1:0-21726 GCA_036732825.1 Burkholderiaceae bacterium
CCAGCACCTGAAAGTCCAGGCTGACCTCGTCGAGCGCAAACGGGATGTACTGGTTGGCCTCGCTTTCGACCTGCATCTCGAGTTCTTCCTCGCGCAGGTTGGCAGGCAGAGCGATGCGCTTCGTGATCACGGCCGAGGCCGGCAGCGCCATCGCGACGTTGCGGATCTTGCCGCCGGCGCGGCGCCAGGCCCGCTTGACCGCATCGGCGACGACTTCGATCTTGTCGACATTGCCGTCGACGACCGCACCCCGCGGCAGCGGCTCGATCGCGTAGCGCTCGAGGCGGAACACGCCTTTGCTGGCCTCGGACAGTTCGACGATCTTCACGCTGGAAGATCCGATGTCGAGGCCGATCAGCGGCGGCGCTTTTGGCGAAAAAGGCAGGTCAAATGCCAAGGTGACGCTCCCAGCGACAGGCGAAGCTCGAACTCACATCGAACGGGGCGCCCCAGCAATTCCCGCGAGGACATGACTTCCTCGGTCCCCCGACGCGTCCGGACCGAAACCCGTTTTTCCTTATCTTTCGAGCGTTTACCGCGGTTTTGTCGGACGCTACTTCAAATCCTAACAACATAAGCAAAATCCACACAAGCCCCGCGTTCGGCCTAATCGTGCCCTCTTTGAGGGATTAACAACGAACGATCAGTGCCGGCCCTCGTCCAACGCAACGCTCGGACTGCTCAAACTCCCGAACGACCAACTTCTATAATCCACGACTCCATACGCTGCGAAACGCAAATAAGCGGTCGCTCACACGTCCAGTTTCCCCGTCAGGCTCCCCCTCCAACGTGCCTTCTCCCGGTTCGGACTCTGAAGTCAAAGGCGACACGGTCCTGAAGAACCGCCCGCTCCTGCGCGCGGCTGGCTGGGGTGCGCTATTGGCAGGGGGTGGTTTGGTCGCCGGGGCGTTGCTGTTCCTGTTTATCTTTGCCATCGTCTACTCGAATCTGCCGCCGATCGATGCGCTGACCGACTATCGCCCGAAGATCCCGCTCCGCGTCTGGACGGCCGACGGCATCCTGATCGGGGAGTTTGGCGAAGAGCGGCGTGATTTCGTCCCGTTGTCGGAGATTCCCGACACTTTGAAGAAGGCGATCCTGGCAGCCGAGGACGACAGCTTCTACCAGCACAGCGGCGTCGATTACACGGGTTTGGCACGTGCAATCGTTTCCAACTTCGTGTCCGGGCGTCGCGGCCAGGGCGGCAGCACGATCACGATGCAGGTGGCGCGCACGTTCTTCCTGAGTTCGGAACGAAGCTACGTCCGCAAGCTGTACGAGATCGCGCTGGCCTACAAGATCGAGTCGTCGCTGTCCAAGGACCGGATCTTCGAGGTCTATGCGAACCAGATCTTTCTCGGGCAACGCGCGTACGGCTTCGCCGCCGCCTCGCAGGTCTACTTCGGCAAGAAGCTTCGGGATGTGACGGTCGCAGAAGTCGCGACGCTGGCCGGACTGCCGGTCGCGCCGGCCGCATACAACCCGTTCGTCAATCCGAAACGGGCGAAGGGGCGCCAGCAATACGTTCTTGGACGCATGCTTCAGCTTGGCTTCATCGACCAGGCCACCCACGATGCGGCACTGGCTCAGGAGTTGAAGCCACGCTCGGCCGCGCTGGCGAGCGACGACGGCCCGCGCGTCCGGCTGCACGCCGAATACGCGGCCGAACTGGCGCGTCAGCTCGTCTTCGAAGTCTTCCGCGACGAGACCTACACGCGCGGCCTCAATGTCTATACGACGCTGCGCAAGGAAGACCAGGAGGTCGCCTACGCCGCGCTCAGGCGCCAGGTGCTCGACTACGACCGCAAGTACGGCTATCGAGGCCCCGAGGCCTTCATCGAACTGGACGCGGATCCCGTCGCGCGCGATCAGCGCATCGAGGACGCACTGATCGAGGCGATCGAGAGTCCGAACCTGCTGCCAGCGGTGGTGCTCGAAGCGTCACCGAAGCAGGTGCGACTCGCCACCCAGGGCGGATCAACGGTCGAAGTCAGTGGTGCAGGTCTGCGGTTTGTCGCGCCGTCGCTGTCGCCCAAAGCGCAGCCGATCCGCCGGCTGGTACCCGGCGCCGTGGTTCGAATTGCGCGAAACGAAAAAGGGGAATGGGAGATCGCGCAACTGCCGCAGGTCGAGGCCGCTTTTGTGGCCGCAAGTTCCAGGGATGGGGCGGTGCGCGCACTCGTCGGCGGTTTTGACTTCGGTCTGAACAAGTTCAACCATGTCACGCAGGCGTGGCGTCAGCCCGGTTCCAGCTTCAAGCCGTTCATCTATTCCGCGTCGCTCGAGAAAGGCTTCATGCCGAGCACGCTGATCAACGACGCGCCGATCTCGATCGACCCGAATCTTACGGGTGGCCAGGTGTGGGAACCGAAGAACTACGACGGCAAGTTCGAGGGCCCGCTGCGACTGCGCCAGGGGCTGGCGAAGTCCAAGAACCTGGTTTCGATTCGCATTCTGCAGGCCATCGGCCCAGGCTACGCGCGGGACTGGATCACCCGATTCGGGTTCGACCCGGACCGGCACCCCGCATACCTGACGATGGCGCTGGGCGCCGGCTCGGTCACGCCCTGGCAGATGTTGAACGCGTATTCGATATTCGCCAGCGGCGGTTACCGTCTGAACGTCCATCTGATCTCGAAGGTGACCGACAGCAGCGGCAAGGTTCTGATGGAAGCGAAGCCCATGCCGGTCGGCCGCGATGGGGTCCGCGCTCTGGATGCACGCAATGCTTTCCTGATGGACAGCCTGCTGAAGGAAGTCGCGCGCTCGGGCACGGCGGCGCGGGCTTCGGCCATGCTGAAGCGCGGCGACATTGCCGGCAAGACCGGCACAACCAACGACTCGCACGACGCGTGGTTTGCCGGCTATGGCGGCGATGTCGTCGCGGTCAGCTGGATGGGTTTCGATCAGCCCCGCCCGCTGGGCGACCGCGAGACCGGTGGCGGCCTCGCGCTGCCGATCTGGATCTCCTACATGGCCAAGTCGCTGAACGGCGTTCCCGAGGCGGTACGCGAAGTGCCGAGCGGCGTGATTCAGCTCGGCGGTGAGTTTTACTTCGTCGAGCACCAGCCGGGACAGGGCATCGCCAGCATCGGACTCGAGGACATCCTGGCGCCGGAAGAACAGGTCAAGCGCGAATCGGTCCGCGACCAGATCTTCTGAGCTAGCGCGGCGCCAGAACGACCGCTTCTTCCCCCTGCGACGAAATGAGGCGCGACAGCGCCGCGAACAACTCGCTGCCGTCGCGCGTATCGATCCACGCGTCGCCGTTCGCGGAATAGTGGTGAGCGCCGCTCCTGGCCGCGACCCAGACCTGCTGCATCGGCGCCTGGCTGTTGATGACGATCCTGGATCCGTTGCCCAGTTCCAGCGTCAGCACATTGCCGGTCCGCGTTGATTCAATATCAGCTCCGGTCGCATCCACGGCCTGTTCGATCGCGCGCAGCGTCGCTTCGGCGCGCTCGAGGAATTCCGATTCGGTCATGTTAGATTCGTCGCCATGCGTCTCGCCATCGCAACGATTCTAGCCGCGGCCTCCGCGCTGACGCTGGCCGCATGCGGCCAGAAGGGCCCGCTTACCCTGCCGCCACCGCCACAGGCGCCGCAATCGAAGGCGGAACGACCGGCGGACCGCGCGTATCCCGACGTTCCTGCGACCTCCGAAAAGAAATGACGGTCGAGCTGCCGGCCAGCGAGGGCTTTGCCTATCGCGACGGCCGCCTTTTCTGCGAGGAAGTCGCGCTCGACGCGCTGGCGGACAGTTTCGGCACGCCCCTCTATGTTTACTCGCGGCGCGCGATCGAGGGTGCGTACGACGGCTACGCGAGCGCCGTGGCCGGACGCAGATCGCTGATCTGCTACGCGCTGAAGGCAAATTCCAACCTCGGCGTCGTGGACCTGCTCGCGCGACGCGGCGCGGGGTTCGACATCGTTTCGGGCGGCGAGCTTGCCCGCGTGCTTGCGGCCGGCGGAGACCCGGCCAAGGTGGTCTTTTCCGGCGTGGGCAAGAGCCTGCCGGAGATCGAAGCGGCGCTCAGGGCCGACATTCTCTGCTTCAACATCGAATCGGGCCCCGAACTCGCCCGGATCGACCTGGCGGCACAGCGGCTCGGGCGTCGTGCCCGCATCTCGGTGAGAGTCAATCCCGACGTCGATGCCGGCACGCACCCGTACATCTCGACCGGACTCAAACACACGAAGTTCGGGGTCGCTCACGCCGAAACGCTGGCGCTGTACCGCGCCGCGGCACGGCTTTCCTCGATCGACATCGTCGGCATCGACTGTCACATCGGCTCGCAGATCACCGAGATCGCGCCGTATGTCGACGCAGCCGACCGCATCCTGGATCTGGTGCAGGCCTTGCGCCGGGACGGGATCGAACTCCAGCACGTCGACTTCGGCGGCGGACTCGGCATCCGCTACCGGGACGAAGCGCCGCCGCCAGCCGCCGATTTTGTGCAGGCAGTCCTCGCACGACTGGACGCGCGCGGTCTGGGCGACAGGACGGTGATGTTCGAACCGGGACGGTCGATTGTCGGCAACGCCGGCGTGCTGCTGACGCGTGTCGAATACCTGAAGCCGGGCGAGTCGAAGAACTACGCGGTCGTCGACGCTGCGATGAACGACCTCGTGCGACCCGCGATGTACGACGCCTGGATGGGAGTCGTGCCAGTGCAGCCTAGGCGGGCAGCCGCGGCCGTCTATGACGTCGTGGGGCCGGTCTGCGAATCGGGCGACTGGCTGGCGCGCGACCGGGAACTGGCGCTCGAGGCGGGCGACCTGCTCGCGGTAACCAGCGCGGGCGCCTACGGCCTGACGATGAGTTCAAACTACAACACGCGGCCGAGGCCCGCAGAGATCATCGTCGACGGCGCCCGCTTCTACTGCGTTCGGCCACGCGAAACGGTGCACCAGCTCTACGCTGACGAGTCGCGCCTGCCTTAGAGCCAGGCCGCAGCCGCGGCCACCCCAGCCACTCGAGGGATTCATGCACATCGAACATGAAGTCAAGCTCGACTTCAACGACGTCCTCATCCGGCCCAAGCGTTCGACGCTGACCTCGCGTTCGGATGTCGACATCTCGCGCGACTTCACATTCCGCCATGCCGGCGTGAAGTACAAGGGGATCCCGCTCATCGCGTCCAACATGGACACGACCGGCACGATCGAGATCGCGCGCGCGCTCGACCCGTTCGGAATGTCGACCGCGCTGCACAAGCATTACACGGTCGTCCAATGCGTCGAGTTCTTCGGCGCCCTGCAGCGCAAATCTGCCGCCTTCTATTCAATGGGCATCACGAAGGCGGACGAGGAGAAATTCCGCCGCGTGATGCAGGCAGCCAGCGATGCGGTGCAGTACGTCTGCATCGACGTGGCCAACGGCTACCACGAAAATTTCGTCACCTTCGTCACGCGGATCCGAAGTGCGTTTCCGCAGCTGGTGATCATGGCCGGCAACGTCGTGACCGGCGAGATGACCGAGGAGCTGATCCTCTCCGGTGCCGACATCGTCAAGGTCGGCATCGGTCCCGGCTCCGTCTGCACGACGCGCAAGATGACCGGCGTTGGCTATCCGCAGCTGTCGGCGGTGATCGAGTGCGCCGATGCGGCCCACGGGCTGAGCGGACTGATCTGTGCCGATGGTGGCTGCCGGACACCGGGCGACGTGGCCAAGGCTTTCGGCGGCGGCGCCGACTTCGTGATGCTGGGAGGAATGCTTGCCGGGCACGAGGAGTCGGGCGGCGAGCTGCTCGAACAGGGCGGCAAGAAGTTCAAGCGCTTTTACGGCATGAGCAGCAAGGCCGCGATGGAACGCTATGCGGGTGGCGTGGCCGGATATCGCGCCGCAGAGGGCCGCGAAGTCCTGGTGCCGTTTCGCGGGCCGATCGCGAACACGGCGCAGGAGATCCTCGGCGGCGTGCGCTCGGCCTGCACCTATGTCGGCGCGCGGCGCCTGAAGGAACTCTCCAAGCGAACGACCTTCGTGCGAGTGGCGCAGCAGTCGACCGAGGGTTTCGACCGGGCCTAGCCCGCGCAGGACAAAAAAAGGCGGCCCGGAGGCCGCCGCTTGTCCATGCCGCGAGCCGTCAGCGCCGCAACCCTTGGGCAAAGTCGGCGACCGCCTTGATTTCAGCGTCCGAAAGACGCGCAGCAATGGCCTGCATCGGCGCATTGTTGCGTCGCGCGCCGTCGCGGAACGCCTTCAGCGTGGCCTCGGTGTATTCGGCATGCTGCGCCGACAGGCGCGGGTACTGCGAAGGAATGCCCGAGCCGGCGGGACCGTGACAGCCCCCGCAGGCCGGCACTGCTTTCTCCGGGATGCCGGCGCGCCAGATGCGCTGTCCGAGTTCGAGCGTGGCCTTGCTGCGCGCGGTCCCGGGCTTGGCCGCCTGGCTTGCAAACCATGCCGAAACGTTGCGCTTGTCGTCGTCGGAGAGCTGCGCAGCGAATCCATTCATGATCGCGTTCTCGCGCGCCGGCCGTGTCTGTCCCTGGCGTGGGGTGTAATCAACCAGTTGCTTGTACAGATAGTCGGGGTGCTGCTGTGCCAGGCGAGGGTTTCCGGGAATCGTCGAATTGCCGTCTGCGTTATGGCATGTCGTGCACACCTGGCTGGCGATCTGCTGACCCTTCTTCGGGTCGACCTTGGCGGCGGCCTTGACCTGGGCGCCAGCCGTCATCACCGGTCCCGCACCGAGCATGAACGCCAGCACAAACAGGGAACGTCGCCACGTCGACAAGCTCATCGAATCGCCTTCGTCCAGGGGGTGATCGAGGTCTCGGCGCGGCTGCCCGCTGCGAACTGCAGGCGTATCGGGGGCGCCGCTCACGAAGCCGCGTATTCTACCGGAGTCGGCATCGTCGACATGCGTAGCCGCTCGCGGTCCCTCGCCGCTCCGACCTTTTCTCTGCCGACCGTGCAACTGTTCCATTCCGCCCGCTTCGTGACCTCGGTGGCCGAGCTCGCCGACCTGCCGCCGGCGTCCATGCCGGAGATCGCCTTCGCCGGCCGATCCAACGCCGGCAAGTCTTCGGCCATCAATGTCCTGACCCATCAGAAGCGTCTCGCGTTCGCGAGCAAGACGCCGGGACGCACACAGCTGCTGAATTTCTTCGAGCTTTCGGAACGAGGAGAGGATCGACAGCCCATCGTGCGCGGATACCTGGTCGATCTTCCCGGCTACGGTTACGCGAAGGCGCCCGAGTCTCAGCGGGCCCAATGGGATCAGCTGGTCGGCGGCTATGTTGCGCAGAGACAGACGCTGATGGGAATCGTCATCGTGATGGACGCCCGGCGCCCGTTGCTCGCCGGCGATGAAGCGCTGATCGCGTTCGTCGATCGCCGCGCCTGCGCGCTGCACCTGCTGCTGACGAAGTCGGATCAACTGAACAATGCAGAACGGAAGGCGGCGCTTGCGCAGACGCAGCGTCGCGCGGCGCAGATCGGCCCGCGCGCCAGCACGCAATTGTTCTCCGCGCTGAAGCGCCAGGGCATCGACGAACTATCCGAAGTGCTCGCGGGCTGGCTCAGCGCCTGAGCAGAACCGCTGCAGGGCCGACCGGCGGCCGTATCATGCCGGCGCAAAGCGACGGAGAAACCCATGCAGATCCTCGGCCAGTTCCCCTCGGTTCGAATGCGACGGATGCGACGCGACGATTTCTCGCGCCGCCTTATGCGCGAGCATGAACTGGGCGTCAACGATCTGATCTACCCGGTCTTTGTGCTCGACGGCGAGCGACGCCGGGAGGCGATTGCCTCGATGCCGGGCGTCGAGCGCCTGTCGGTCGACCAGTTGTTCCCCGTCGCCGACGAATGCCAGCGCCTCGGCGTCCCGGTCATCGCGCTGTTCCCGGTCGTCGATCCGACCTTGAAGTCGGCCGATGGCCGCGAGGCAACCAACGCCGAAGGGCTCGTGCCACGCGCAGTTCGGGAGTTGAAGCAGCGTTTCCCGGAAATCGGTTTGCTGACCGACGTCGCGCTCGATCCGTACACGACGCATGGCCAGGACGGAGTGATGGACGATTCGGGTTATGTGCTGAACGACGAAACGGTCGCGATCCTGAAGCAGCAGGCGCTGGTGCAGGCGGCCGCCGGGGTCGACATCGTTGCGCCGAGCGACATGATGGACGGTCGCATCGGAGCGATCCGCGCAGCGCTGGAGGGCGCCGGCCACATCCACACGCGGATCATGGCCTATTCAGCCAAATATGCGAGCGGGTTCTACGGTCCGTTCCGCGACGCCGTCGGATCTTCCTCGAACCTCGGCAAGTCGACGAAAATGGTCTACCAAATGGATCCGGCGAACAGCGACGAAGCCTTGTGGGAAGTCGGGCTGGACCTTGCGGAAGGCGCCGACATGGTTATGGTCAAGCCCGGCATGCCGTACCTCGACATCGTGCGGCGCGTGAAGGATGCCTACAAGGCACCGACCTTCGTTTACCAGGTCAGCGGCGAATATTCGATGCTGAAGGCCGCGGCGCTCAACGGCTGGCTCGACGAAAGGAAAGTCGTGCTCGAAGCGCTGCTGGCCTGCAAGCGGGCAGGCGGTGACGGCGTGCTGAGTTACTTTGCGCTTCAGGTTGCGCGCTGGCTGCAGGACGCTCGCTAGACATTGCGGATGCGCTGGACCGAAATTACACCGACGCGGGCGGTCGAGCTGAATGCGGAACCCGGTGGCCTCCCGGCCGACGGCTTCCTCTGGCTCGACGTGCTGCACGAGGAAGTGATAGCCGACGCGGATGCGTTGCGCGTCGCGGTCGAGCGTGTCGGGGGCGTGCGGATTTTCGACCTGCATCTGCAGGACGCCGCGAACCTGCAGCATCCGTCCTACTTCGACTCGACCAACGAATACGACATGCTCGTGTTCCGCAAGCTGGCGATGGCCGAGGCGCGGCCCCTCGAAGAACGCGCTGGCAAGGCCGATGAACGCCGTACGCTGCAGGAAATCGTCACCCGGCCGATCACCTTCTTCCTGCTCGACGGGATGCTGGTGACGGTGCGCCAGGAGTCGAGCCGGACAATTGAACACGTCCGCGCTCGCCTGCTGGAGGGCGGCAGCCGCAACGCGCCGCCGTCTCCGTATGACAAGACACGCCTGCCGGTGCGTCCCGGCGAGTTGATGCTGCGCATGCTGAACCAGATGGTCGACCGCTACCTGGAACTGCGCGAGCCCTTGTCGGAGCGGCTGGACCGCTGGCAGCGGGAACTGATCGATCCCCGGCGGCCGTTTTCGAACTGGACGGCGCTGCTCGAAGCCCGCATTGAACTCCGGCGGCTGGAAAACCTGAGCGAGGGGCAGTACGACGCCCTCACCGAACTGCGCGACGCCTACCTCGAGGAAACGCCGGACCTTAGTGTCAGCGATGCCTACCTGGTGCGGCTGAATGACGTGATGGAGCACATTCAGCGCGTTTTGCATCACGCACGCAGACTCGAGGCCTCGGCCGAATCGGCCGTGCAGCTTCACTTCTCCGCGACGACGCACCGGACCAATGAGATCGTCCGCACGCTGACCGCGATCGCGGCGATCTTCGTGCCGCTCACGATGATCACCGGCATCTTCGGAATGAATTTCCGTTCGATGCCGTGGATCGACGAACCGCAGGGATTCTGGTGGGCGCTGGGCACGATGGCGACCGTGGCTGTCCTTCTGCTGCTCTACTTCTGGGCGCGTCGGATTGTCGCGCGACCGCGCACGCCGCGACCGCCGCGCTGGCTGCGCTGATCAGCGCACGAAGCCGCAACCCGTGTAGAGCCGGTTCCGCGCTGCCACCACGACGCTGCGCCCGAACGCTGCTTCGGACATCGTGTCACTGCACAGTTCGGCGCTGAACTCGATGCGGATCCGAGTCGAGTTTCCCTTCGCCGCAATG
Organism: Burkholderiaceae bacterium; assembly: GCA_036732825.1. Taxonomy (GTDB): domain Bacteria; phylum Pseudomonadota; class Gammaproteobacteria; order Burkholderiales; family Burkholderiaceae_F; genus DAINBQ01. The sequence goes on from DAINBQ010000029.1 coordinate 9,874, forward strand.
GCGATAACCCCGTCACCCCTTTGCAGCGCAACCGGATCAATGTCGAGCGGCTCCTCTCCGAGCACCTGCAGGCGGCCTGTCTTGCCGTCGTAACTGAACACCCACGACGGTTCGTGGCCCGCGGCCCACAAGACAACCGCCGTTCCGATGTTGGTGGGTCGCTTCGCGCAGGACTCGACCCAGCCTAGCGCCCTGTGCAGTTCTGTAACCGTCACGCGCCCAGTTTCCGTATAGCCGCTGAATTCCACGTAGACGCCGCGCAGCGGATCGAGCGACTGCTGCCAGCGCTGCTGAATCGCACGGAACAGCGTTCCGCTCGGCGTCGCGTCGATGAAGGGCAGCGGCTCTGCAACATGCTTCGCCGTTGCCTCAGTTGCCTCAGGCGGGCAAACCCGGAACAGCCACTTGTTGAACTCGTACTTCGCGAAACCGGCCATCGGACCACTGGGCGGCAGATCGCCTGCCTGCGCTGCGGCCTGCGTTGCGACGAGGATCCCTACCGCGATCACCCCTTTGGCCTTCATCAACGCTGCCCGGGTCACTCGGAACGCAGTCGACGCAACAACCTCGCATCGCGCTTGCTGGGCCGGCCCTTCAGCTCAGCTGCCGGCTCGCGTTCGAGGCGGGCTCGTTCCCTCTCTCGAGCCCGCTTCGCACGGCTGGCCTCGGTCTCCTCGTAAAGCTGCTGCGCGACCACCGCCGGTCCGCGCACTGAGGAAAGCCGACGCACGACGACCTCGGCGACGTCATCGCCTCGCGTTAGCAGCAGCAGGTCTCCGATGCGGACGGCTCGCGCCGGCTTCACGCGCTCGTTGCCGATCCTTACCTTGCCCGCCTCGATGGCCGCCGCTGCCAGCGATCGGGTCTTGTAAAAGCGTGCGGCCCACAACCACTTGTCGAGCCGGAAGCCGCCCGAGGCACTCTCGACACCGCGAACCTGACTCATGAAAAAATTGTAATGGCGCGGCCGGCGCGCTTGAACCAGCAAGCGTGTAAGCAGCGGTGCCTTCAAGCGGTCAGTGGGGGTTGGGTTGCCTCGAGTATCCAGCGCAGGTATGCCGCGTGGCCGTCGGCCATCGCCAGCGCGATGATCTCCGGCACCTGATACGGATGAAGCTGCCGGATCGCCTGTTCCACCTCCCGATACCGTTCGCGGGTCGTCTTGATCAGGAGCGGTACCTCCGTCGCGCGCTCGACGGCACCCTGCCAGCGATAGATCGATTCGACCGGCCCCAGCCGGTTGACGCAAGCCGCGAGCCCCTGTTCGACCAGCGTGCGCGCAATGCGATCGGCAACCTCCGCATCCGGGCAGTTGGTCAGCACAACCAGCGCTTCAGTCATCGGCACCGGCATTGTTGGCAACAGGCACGTCGAAGTGCACGCATATCGCGCATGTCTGCAGAAAAGCAAAAGGCCTGCCACGGGGCAGGCCTCCGCAGTCTAGCGCGGCCTGTTTCTAGCTGGCCGAGTCGCTCTCTTCGCCGGCGACAGGCTGCGGCCGGTCAACCAACTCCATGAAGGCCATCGGCGCGTTGTCGCCGACGCGGAAGCCCATCTTCAGGATCCGCGTGTAGCCGCCATTGCGCGCCTTGTAGCGCGGGCCGATCTCGCTGAACAGCTTGACGACGACCTCGCGGTCGCGCAGCCGGTTGAACGCCAGGCGCTTGTTCGCGACCGTCGGTTCCTTGCCCAGCGTGATCAGCGGCTCGACGACCCGGCGCAGCTCCTTGGCCTTCGGCAGCGTCGTCTTGATCGCCTCGTGTTTCAGCAGCGAGTTCGTCATGTTGCGCAGCATCGCCAGCCGATGGCTGCTGGTGCGGTTCAATTTCCGCAGTCCGTGTCCGTGTCGCATGAGTTCTTCCTTTCAGTCTTCGTTGCCGACTCTTCGATCCCCTTGGGAGCAACCCCGGGGCGGTTCGGTTTGAATGCTGCCGACTGAGCGCCCAGAGTCCGCTCGAGTCGGCAGAGTTATCCGGGCGCCGTCAGGCGTCCCGGATAGCCTATTTTTCCATTCCTGCAGGCGGCCAGTTCTCGAGTTTCATCCCCAGCGTCAGTCCGCGTGCAGCGAGGACTTCCTTGATCTCGTTCAGCGACTTGCGTCCGAGGTTCGGTGTCTTCAGCAGCTCGTTCTCCGTGCGCTGGATCAGGTCGCCGATGTAATAGATGTTCTCGGCCTTCAGGCAGTTCGCCGAGCGGACCGTCAGCTCGAGATCGTCGACCGGCCGCAGCAGGATCGGGTCGACCTGCGGCGCGCGCGAGGACGCCTGCGCGGTCGATTCGGCCATGCCTTCGAGTGCGCCGAAGACCTGCAGCTGGTCCATCAGGATCCGCGCCGACTGGCGAACCGCTTCTTCGGGCGTGATCGCACCATTGGTCTCGATCGTCATCACCAGTTTGTCGAGGTCGGTGCGCTGTTCGACGCGCGCGGCCTCCACCGCGTAGCTGACCCGCTTGACCGGCGAGAACGACGAGTCCATCACGATGCGGCCGATCGTCTTCGAGTGGTCATCGCGGAAAGCGCGGACGTTGCCCGGCACGTAGCCGCGGCCCTTCTCGACCTTCAGCTGCAGTTCGAGCCGACCGCCACCGGACAGATGGGCGACGACATGATCCGGATTCACGACCTCGACATCGTGCGGCAGCTCGATGTCACCGGCCGTGACGACGCCTTCGCCTTCCTTCTTCAGCGTCAGCGTGACTTCGTCGCGGTTGTGCAGCTTGAAGACGATGCCCTTCAGGTTGAGCAGGATGTCGACGACATCCTCGCGCACGCCGTCGAGCGTCGAATACTCGTGCACGACGCCCGTGATCTGCGCTTCGGTCGGCGCGTAGCCGACCATCGACGAGAGCAGGATGCGACGCAGCGCGTTGCCGAGCGTGTGGCCGTAGCCGCGCTCGAACGGTTCCATCGTGACGATCGCAGAGTTCTGGCCGATCGCCTCGACCTCGATCGCGCGCGGCTTCAGCAGTGCAGTGTTTGCCATTTCTGATGTTTCCCTTCAATACCCTCGGCTCGTTACGCCGATAAGGCTGATGGTTAGGGCGATAAATGAACGAAAGCGGTTGCCCGACCCGCCTCCGTCGCCGGACCGCGAAGCGGGCCGGCGACCCCGAACTCGTTATCGCGAATAAAGTTCAACGACCAGCGACTCATTCACGTCCTGTGCCACTTCGCCGCGGTCCGGCGTCGACTTGAACTTGCCTTCCAGCTTCTTCGGATCGACTTCGACCCACGACGGAAAGCCCGACTGCTCGGCCAGTGACAGCGACTCCGCAATGCGGCCCTGCTTCCTGGCCTTTTCGCGGACCGTGATGACATCGCCGGCGCGCACACGCATCGATGCGATGCCTGCCGTGTCGCCGTTCACCGCAATTGCGCGGTGCGACACCAGCTGGCGCGCCTCGGCGCGGGTCGAGCCGAATCCCATGCGGTAGACGACGTTGTCCAGGCGCGATTCGAGCAGCATGATCAGGTGTTCGCCGGTGTTGCCCTTGCGCTGCGAGGCTTCCTGGTAATAGCGGCGGAACTGGCGCTCCAGCACGCCATACATGCGCTTCAGCTTCTGCTTCTCACGCAGCTGCGTGCCGTAGTCGGACTGGCGCGCGCCCGAGATCCGGCCATGCTGGCCGGGCTTGCTGTCGGCCTTGGCCTTCGAGTCGAAGGCGCGGCGCGAGCTCTTTAGAAACAGATCGGTGCCCTCGCGGCGCGAGAGCTTCAGTTTGGGTCCGGTGTAGCGAGCCACTTTTGTTCCTCAATGATCCTGCAGCCGAAGCTGCATTAAGTCCGCGTCGGTGTCGCGGACAGTGGTTGATATCGCCGCGTCAAACCCTGCGGCGTTTCGGCGGACGCACGCCGTTGTGCGGAACGGGCGTGATGTCCTGGATCGACGAAATGCGGATGCCGATCGCATTCAGCGCGCGCACCGACGACTCGCGGCCGGGGCCGGGGCCGGTGATGCGCACTTCGAGGTTCTTGATCCCGTGCTCCTGCGCCGCGCGTCCTGCCGTTTCCGCCGCGACCTGGGCTGCGAACGGCGTGGACTTGCGCGAGCCCTTGAAGCCGGCGCCGCCGGAACTCGCCCACGACAGCGCATTGCCCTGACGGTCGGTGATCGTGATGATCGTGTTGTTGAACGACGCGTGCACGTGCGCAATGCCGTCAGACACGACCTTCTTGATCTTCTTGCGCGCGCGCTGCTGCGCCGCGACCTGCTGCGGGGACGGACTCTTCGCCATTTAGGTTCCCTTCTTCAACGACACGCCGGCCTTGCGCGGACCCTTGCGCGTGCGGGCGTTGGTGCGGGTGCGCTGGCCGCGGACCGGCAGGCCCCGGCGATGCCGCACTCCGCGGTAGGTGCCCAGGTCGATCAGACGCTTGATCGACAGCTGGATCTCGCGCCGCAGGTCGCCCTCGACGATCATTTTCGCGACGCCCTCTCGGATGCGCTCGAGCTCGGCGTCGTTAAGCTCCTTCACCTTCTTGGTGTAGGGAACGGCTGCCGCGTCCAGGATCTCGCGCGAACGCGCGCGGCCGATCCCGTAGATCGCGGTGAGGCCGATGTCGGCGTGTTGATGCGGCGGGATGTTGATACCAGCAATACGAGCCATCTTGAGTCCTCGCGGTTCCGCTTAGCCTTGTCTCTGCTTGTGACGTGGGTCGCTGCAGATCACGCGCACGACACCCTTGCGCTTGATGACCTTGCATTTGCGGCACATCTTCTTGACCGAAGCCATGACTTTCATCTCGATCTCCAACCGCGCCTCATTTGGCGCGGAAAACAATGCGTGCCCGCGACAGGTCGTATGGCGTCAACTCCACCGTCACCTTGTCGCCCGGCAGGATCCGGATGTAGTGCATCCGCATCTTCCCGGAGATATGTCCCAGCACCACGTGGCCGTTCTCCAGCTTCACCCGGAACGTGGCGTTCGGGAGATTCTCGAGAATCTCCCCTTGCATCTGAATCGCGTCGTCCTTCGACATTTACCGGTTGGTGTCCGTCTGGTCGGCCATCAGCGCGGCAGCTGGCCGGGGCCGAAGCCCTTGAAGTTGGCCTTCTTCAGCAGCGATTCGTACTGGTGCGTCATCAGGTAGGCCTGCACCTGTGCCATGAAGTCCATCGTCACCACGACGACGATCAGCAGCGACGTGCCCCCGAAGTAGAACGGCACCGAAAAACGCAGATTCAGGAACTCCGGAACCAGGCAGACGAACGTGATGTAGATCGCTCCCGCCAGTGTCAGCCGCATCAGGATCTTGTCGACGTAGCGTGCGGTCTGTTCGCCCGGACGGATCCCCGGCACGAAGGCGCCGCTCTTCTTCAGGTTGTCGGCGGTCTCCTTGCTGTTGAAGACCAGCGCCGTGTAGAAGAAGCAGAAGAACACGATCAGTCCAGCGTACAGCACCATGTAAAGGGGCTGGCCCGGCGACAGCGCGGCCGCCAGGTCGCGGATCCAGCGCGTCGCGTCGCCGGTCGTGAACCAGCTCGCCAGCGTCGCCGGGAACAGGATCAGCGACGACGCGAAGATCGGCGGAATCACGCCCGACATGTTGAGCTTGAGCGGCAGGAAAGAGCTCTGCCCACCATAGATCTTGTTGCCGACCTGGCGTTTCGCGTAGTTCACCGTGATCTTGCGCTGGCCACGCTCGACGAACACGACGAACGCGGTGACCAGGATGATCAGCGCGATGATGAACAGCGCCGAAAGCGGGCCGATGCCGCCGGTGCGGACCAGCTCGAACAGTCCGCCGATCGCAGTCGGCAACCCCGCGACGATGCCGGCGAAGATCAGGATCGAGATGCCGTTGCCGAGTCCGCGCTCGGTGATCTGCTCGCCCAGCCACATCAGGAACATCGTTCCGGTGACCAGTGACACGACGCAGATGAAGCGGAACATCAGGCCCGGATCGATCACCAGGCCCTGCTGCGATTCGAGCGCGACCGAGATGCCGATCGCCTGGAATATCGCGAGCCCGAGCGTGCCGTAACGCGTGTACTGCGTGATCTTGCGGCGGCCCGACTCGCCTTCCTTGCGCAGCGCCTCCAGCGCCGGCATCACGTACGTCAGCATCTGCATGATGATCGACGCCGAGATGTACGGCATGATCCCCAGCGCGAACACGGAGAAGCGCGACAGCGCGCCGCCCGAGAACATGTTGAACAGCCCGAGGATCCCGCCCTGCTGGCTGTTGAACAGCTGACGCAGCTGATCCGGATCGATGCCCGGTACCGGGATATGGGTTCCGACCCGGTAAACGACGAGCGCCAGCAGCAGGAAGATCAGGCGCCGCTTGAGGTCGCCGTACTTCCCGGTGTTGCCGAGGGTGCTGGGCAGGCTGGTTGCCACTCGAGAGTGTCCTGTCTACGTCAGGGAAGGCCGATCACTTCTTTTTCGAGGCGGCTTTTTCGGCCGTCTTGTCAGCGGCCGTCTTCTCGGCCGGCTTCTCGGCTGCCTTGTTCACCGCTGCCTTGATGGCGGCGGCCTTGTCCGCGGCCGCTTTCTTCGCCGCAGCCTTCTTCGTCGTCTCGGGCGTCGCGGCCGGCTCGACCACGGAGCCGCCCGCCGCCTCGATCGCGGTGCGCGCGCCCTTGCTGACTCCGATGCCGCGCACAACGACCTTGCGCGAAAGTTCGCCGGACTTGATCACGCGCGCGTCGAGCGCCAGCGCCGAAACGACGCCGGATTGCTTCAGCACCATTAGGTCGACCTCGTCGATCGCGAGTCGCTGCAGGTCGCCGAGGCGGACCACGTCAACATAGCGTCTGGCGAGCGACGTGAAGCCGCGCTTCGGCAGACGCCGATGCAGCGGCATCTGGCCGCCCTCGAAGCCGACCTTGTGGAAGCCGCCGGCGCGCGACTTCTGGCCTTTGTGGCCGCGACCTGCCGTTTTGCCCCAGCCGGAGCCGATGCCACGGCCGACGCGATGGCGCGCGCTCTTGCTGCCCGACGCTGGCTTCAGATTGTTCAGACGCATGGTTCGTCCTCTGGCACTTGCTAGTTCAGTCCACCCTGACAAGGTGGGCCACTGATTTGATCATTCCGCGCACTGCCGGGGTGTCCACCAGTTCGCGCGTCTGACGCATCCGCTTCAATCCCAGGCCACGCACGGTGGCCTGGTGCGCGGCCTTGGCCGATATCGGGCTCTTGATCAGCGTGACCTTCAAAGTCTTGTTCGTCATGGCTTCGACTCCCCGGCGCTCAGCCGAAGATCTCCTCAACCGATTTGCCGCGTTTCGCCGCGATCTCCGACGGCGTGCGCAGCTGCTCGAGCGCGTTGATCGTCGCCCGCACCAGGTTGTACGGATTGGTCGAGCCGTGCGACTTGGCGACGATGTTGCGTACTCCCATCACATCGAAGACGGCGCGCATCGGCCCGCCGGCGATGACGCCGGTTCCGTCGGCCGCCGGCGACAGCACGACTTTGGAAGCCCCGTGCTTACCTTCGACCAGGTGATGCACGGTTCCGTTCTTCAGCGGAATGCGCTCCATCCCGCGGCGGGCCTTTTCCATTGCCTTCTGGACCGCGACCGGCACTTCGCGCGCCTTGCCCTTGCCCATGCCGATGCGGCCATCACCGTCACCGACCACGGTCAGCGCGGCGAAGCCGAGGATGCGTCCGCCCTTCACCACCTTGGTGACACGATTGACCGCAATCATCTTTTCCTTGAGCCCGTCGTCGCGCTCTTCGGAAGGCATGCCCTTGGGTTGGATTCTCGCCATTGCTTACCCCTCAGAACTTCAGGCCGGCTTCACGCGCGGCTTCAGCCAGCGCTTTCACGCGGCCATGGAATCGGTAGCCCGCGCGGTCGAAGGCGACGGTCTCGATGCCGGCAGCCCTGGCCTTCTGCGCCAGGCGCGTTCCGACCAGCTTGGCGGCGCTGGCGTTGCCGCCCTTGCCCTTGACCGATGCCAGCTCTTTGCGCACTTCGGGTTCGACCGTCGAGGCCGAAACCAGTACCTTGCCGCCATCGGCCGACACCACGCTCGCGTAGATGTGCTGGTTTGTCCGGTTCACGGTCAGGCGATTCACCCGCTGCAGCGCGATGCGGACGCGGGTCGCTCGCGAACGGCGCAGGCGGGACTCTTTTTTCTCGATCATGGTTGACTCCGTCGCGCGTTACTTCTTCTTGGTCTCTTTGATGACCACGGTCTCGTCGACGTACCGCACGCCCTTGCCCTTGTAAGGCTCCGGCGGCTTGTAGCCGCGCACTTCGGCCGCGACCTGTCCGACCTTCTGCTTGTCGGAACCCTTGATCAGGATCTCGGTCTGCGTCGGCGTTTCGCATTTCACGCCGGCCGGCATCTGGTGCACGATCGGATGCGAAAAACCCAGCGAAAGGTTCAGCTTGTCGCCCTGTGCCTGCGCCCGGTAGCCGACGCCGACCAGCGACAGCTTCTTCTCGAAGCCCTTCGATACGCCGTGCACCATGCCCGCGACCAGTGCACGCAGCGTGCCGCTCATCGCCTTGGCTTCGCGCGACTCATCGCCCGCGACGAAACTCACCTGGCCGTCTTCAACCGTTATCTTGACGTTCGCGGTCAACGGCTGCTTCAGCGTGCCGAGCGGGCCCTTGACCGTGATCTCGTGCGACGCAACCTGGACTTCGACGCCCTTGGTCACGGCAACCGGAATTCGTGCAATTCGAGACATGTTCGTTCTCCGCCGCTCTCCGTTCGATCAGGCCACGTAGCAGAGCACTTCGCCGCCGACACCCTGGCTGCGCGCCTTGCGGTCCGTCATGACGCCGCGCGAGGTCGAAACGATCGCCACGCCGAGGCCGTTCATCACCTGCGGGATGTCGTCGCGGCTGCGATAGATGCGCAAGCCGGGCCGCGAGACACGCTCGAGGCGTTCGATCACCGGGCGCCCGGCGTAATACTTGAGGCCGATCCGCAACTCCGGCTTGCCGGCGTTCGGATTGACCTCGAATCCGTCAATGTAGCCTTCGTCCTTCAGGACCTCGGCGATTGCGACCTTAAGCTTGGACGCCGGCATCGTGACGTCGGTCTTTTCGACGCCCTGCGCGTTCCGAATGCGGGTCAGCATGTCGGCGATGGGATCACTCATGCTCATTTGTGACTAACTCCTCGCGAACCCTCAGTTGCCAATTTGCCTACCAGCTGGCCTTGATCAGGCCCGGAATGTCGCCGCGCATCGCGGCTTCGCGGATCTTGGCGCGCGCGAGGCCGAACTTGCGGAACGTGCCACGCGGGCGACCGGTCATGGCGCAACGGTTGCGCAGCCGGACCGGGCTGGCATCGCGCGGAAGCCCCTGCAGCCGCTTCATCGCATCCATGCGTTCGTCCATCGAGCGTGTCTGGTCGTCGATGATCGCCTTCAGTTCGGCGCGTTTCGCGGCGAATTTCTTCACCATCGCCTCACGCTTGGCTGCCCGGTTCACTAGTGCGCGTTTTGCCAATTCACACCTCGCTCAATTGCGGAAGGGAAAGCGGAAGGAAGCGAGCAGCGCCTTGGCTTCCTCGTCCGTCTTCGCCGTCGTCGTGATGCTGATGTTCAGCCCCCGGAGCTTGTCGATCTTGTCGTACTCGATCTCCGGAAAGATGATCTGTTCCTTCAGGCCGATGTTGTAATTGCCGCGGCCGTCGAAGGCGCGGCCGGACACGCCGCGGAAGTCCCGCATGCGCGGGAACGCGATCGTCACCAGGCGATCGAGGAACTCGTACATGCGCTCGCCGCGCAGCGTGACCATCGTCCCGATCGCCAGGCCCTCGCGGATCTTGAAGTTCGCGATCGCCTTGCGGGCCTTGGTCACGACCGGCTTCTGGCCGGCGATCTTCGTCAGGTCGCCAACGGCCATGTCGATGTTCTTCTTGTCGTTGACCGCCTCGCCGACGCCCATGTTGAGCGTGATCTTGGCCAAGCGCGGGACCTGCATCACGCTCTTGTAGCCGAACTTCTGGATCAGGTCCGGAACGATCTTCTCGCGGTATTGGTCGCGCAAACGTGCCATCGTGATTCTCCAGTCCCCTTTATTTGGCCCCGACTTTGGCACCAACGACGGCGTCGTTGCTCTTGAAGACGCGCACCTTCTTGCCGTCGACGACCCGGATCCCGATGCGGTCGCCCTTGCTGGTGGCCGGGTTGAACAGCATCACGTTCGACTGATCGATCGGCATCGTCTTGTCGATGATGCCGCCGGCCACGCCTTTCATCGGGTTTGGCCGTGTGTGCTTCTTCACCATATTGATACCCTCGACGACCAGGTGCGAATCGTCGACCCGGCGCAGCACGACGCCGCGCTTGCCCTTGTCCTTGCCCGTGATGACGACGACTTCGTCGCCTTTGCGGATGCGTTCCATGGTTGTCCTTAGAGAACTTCCGGAGCGAGCGAGACGATCTTCATGAAGCGCTCGTTGCGCAGCTCACGCGTGACCGGTCCGAAGATACGGGTGCCGATCGGCTCGAGCTTCGCATTGAGCAGCACCGCGGCGTTGCCGTCGAACTTGATCGCCGAGCCGTCGCCGCGGCGCAAGCCCTTGGCGGTGCGCACGACCACAGCGTGGTAGACCTCGCCCTTCTTCACGCGACCGCGCGGCGCAGCTTCCTTGATGGTTACCTTGATGACGTCCCCGATCTGGGCGTAGCGGCGCTTGGAGCCCCCCAGCACCTTGATACACATGACCGAGCGCGCGCCGGTGTTATCGGCGACGTCCAGCATTGTCTGCATCTGAATCATGGCTGCCCCGCGCTCGCGCGCGCCCCTGCTCGAAAACCGCTGATCTTTCCCAACTTGAACCGCGGCACCTCGTGCCGCGGACAGTCTTGGTCCCGTCCGGGATGAAGAGCCTGCAACCCTTGCCGTCCAGCTACTGCAAGCTGACCGCGTTGCGGTCGGACGGCACGAACTCGCCTGCTCTGACTTGTTTCCTTCCTGCTCTTGCTTGCTGCTTCCCCGCCAATTCGGCCACATCGACCGGCGCAGCGAAGCTTGCAAGTATAACCGGCGCTGCAGCAACGCCGCAACTGACTGCTATATCGCTTGCGCAGCCTCCACTACCCGGGTCACGGTCCAGGTTTTGGTCCGCGACAATGGCCGCGAAGCGGCGATCTCGACGACGTCTCCCTCGTTCAGGGCGTCGGTCTCGTCGTGCGCGTGGTACTTGTTCGACTTGACGATGTATTTCCCGTAGAGCGGATGCTTGACACGCCGCTCGACCACTACGGTTACCGTCTTTTGCATCTTGTTGCTGACGACGCGGCCGACCAGGGTCCGGGTCAGTGATTTTTTCTCGGCGTTCATTTGGCGGCGGCCTTCTGCGAAAGCACGGTGCGCACGCGCGCGATATCGCGCTGGGTCTTGCGCAGCTGGCTGGTGTTCTGCAACTGCTGCGTGGCGTGCTGCATGCGCAGTGAAAAATGCGCCTTCTGCAGCTCCTGCAGCTCTTTCGTCAGCGCGCCGACGTCCTTCGCGCGCAGTTCCTTGGCATTCATTGGCCGTCTCCCTTACTGGCCCAGCTGACGCACGACGAACGTCGTCTTCAGCGGCAGCTTGGCGGCCGCGAGGGCAAACGCCTCGCGCGCCAGCGTTTCATTGACGCCGTCCAGTTCGTAGACGACGTTGCCGGGCCGAACTTCGGCGACCCAGTATTCCGGGTTCCCCTTGCCGTTGCCCATGCGGACCTCGGCCGGCTTCTGCGAAATCGGCTTATCCGGAAACACCCGGATCCAGACGCGACCGCCACGCTTGATGTGGCGGCTGATTGCGCGCCGCGCCGCCTCGATCTGGCGTGCAGTCAGCCGGCCGCGTTCAGTCACCTTCAGGCCGAATTCGCCGAATGAGACGTGCGCGCCGCGCAGCGCCAGGCCGCGATTGCGGCCCTTTTGCTCCTTGC
>DAINBQ010000030.1:0-1484 GCA_036732825.1 Burkholderiaceae bacterium
GCAGCAGCACGCCGTCGACCATCGACAGCACGCGCTCGACCTCGCCGCCGAAGTCCGCGTGACCCGGCGTATCGACGATGTTGATGTGGGTTCCCTCGTAGTCGACCGCACAGTTCTTCGCGAGGATCGTGATCCCGCGTTCGCGCTCAATGTCGTTCGAGTCCATCACGCGTTCGGCCACCTGCTGGTTCTCGCGGAAGGTGCCGGACTGCTGCAGCAGTTTGTCGACCAGCGTCGTCTTGCCGTGGTCGACGTGCGCGATGATCGCAACGTTGCGGATGGGCCGTTTCATCAGAAGCTCTTCTCGGTTGTCAGTTCGCTCGATACCAGTCGTTCGGGCTCGACGACACCCCACTCGTTGATCGTCGCCGTTCCCAGCAATTCCTTGCCTGCATACACCCGCACGCGCTCGCCGCGCGGCGCGGCATCGATCGCCAGCCGCTGCCCCTGGCGAAAACGTGCCGCCATTGAATCTTCCAGTTCGACCCGCGCCAGTGTCGCGAGCAACGAATCCGCCGGCCGCAGCCGTTCACGTCGAGTTGCCGGCGGCATCGCTTCCAGCGCCGCCAGCGTCACGCTTCCTTCCAGCGTCAGCGGACCCACTCGCGTCCTTCTCAGCGCCGCCAGATGCGCGCCGCAGCCGAGGGCGCGGCCGATATCCTCGGCCAGCACGCGCACGTAAGTGCCCTTGCTGCAGTCGACATCGACGACGACGACATCGTCCGACCGTTCGACAATGCACAGGCGGCCGATTCTGACCCTGCGCGCAACGCGCTCGACCTCGATTCCGGCCCGCGCCAGTTCATAGAGCGGCCGGCCCTCGCGCTTCAGCGCCGAGTGCATCGGCGGCACCTGGTCGATTTCGCCCGTATTGCTCAGCAGCGCCGCTTCCAGCGCTGCGTCAGCGACCTGCACCGGGCGAACATCGATCACATCGCCCTCCGCATCGCCGGTGCGGGTCGTCACACCGAGCTTCAGCGTCGCCCGGTACGACTTGTCGGCGTCGAGCAGATCCGCCGAGAACTTCGTGGCCTCGCCGAACGTCAGGGGCAGGAGTCCCGTGGCCATCGGGTCGAGCGTTCCCGTGTGTCCCGCCTTCGCCGCATTCAGCAGCCGCCGCGCCTTCTGCAACGCCAGGTTCGACGAGATTCCGCCCGGCTTGTCGAGAAGCAGGACCCCGTCAACGCGCTCGCCGCGCGCCTTGCCCACCGATCCGCTCCCGCGCCGGGCTACCCGGCCCTGCTCTTGTTCGCCTCGTCGATCAGGCGGTCGATCTCGATGCCTCGCTCGACCGATTCGTCGTGCACGAAGGTCAAGCGCGGAATCGTGTGAATCGCCAGCCGCTTGAAGAGCAGCGAATGGAAATAACCGGCCTTCTCGTTCAGCACCTGCTGCGCGGCATCGACCGGCGCCCCGATCGTCGTGAAGTACACCTTCGCATGCGCATAGTCGGGCGACACCTCGACGCCGGTCAGCGTCACCAG
>DAINBQ010000030.1:1584-10375 GCA_036732825.1 Burkholderiaceae bacterium
GCGACTTCCTGGACCTCGAAGATTTCCAGCTGATCGCGTTCCTTGATGTCGTCGTAGCCCTTCAGGCTCAGGCCGCACTCGAATCCGGCCTTCACTTCCTTGACGTCGTCCTTGAACCGCTTCAGCGAATCGAGTTCGCCGGTCCAGATGACGACGTTGTCGCGCAGCAGGCGCGCGCTGGCGGTGCGCTTGACCACACCGTCGAGCACCATGCAGCCCGCGACCGTGCCGACTTTCGGCACGCGGAAGATCTGGCGGATCTCGACCAGCCCCAGCACCTGTTCGCGCTGCTCGGGCGCGAGCAGACCCGACAGCGCCGCCTTCACCTCATCGACCGCGTCGTAGATTATGTTGTAGTAACGGATGTCGATGCCGTTGCTCTCGGCCAGCTTGCGTGCCGACTGGTCGGCGCGCACGTTGAAGCCGATGATCACCGCCTTCGACGCGATCGCCAGGTTGACGTCGCTCTCCGTGATGCCGCCCACCTGCGCGTGCACGACCTGCACCTTCACCTCGCCGGTCGACAGCTTGGTCAGCGCGTGATTGAGCGCTTCCTGCGAACCCTGCACGTCGGACTTGATGATCAGCGGCAGCGTGCGCACGGCGCCTTCGCCAACGCCCTCGAAGATGTTCTCGAGCTTCGCCGCCTGCTGCTTCGCGAGTTTCGTGTCGCGGAACTTGCCCTGCCGGTAGAGCGCGATCTCGCGCGCCTTGCGCTCGTCGCCGAGCGCGATCAGCTCGTCGCCCGCGGCAGGAACGTCCGACAGGCCCTGGATCTCGACCGGAATCGAGGGACCGGCTTCCTGGATCGGCTTGCCGGTTTCGTCGAGCATCGCGCGCACCCGGCCAAAGGCCGAACCGGCGAGCACGACGTCGCCGCGCTTCAGCGTGCCGCTCTGCACGAGCACCGTCGCGACCGGACCGCGGCCCTTGTCGAGCTGAGATTCGATGACGAGACCTTTCGCCGGGCTGTCCTTGACCGCCTTGAGCTCGAGCACCTCGGCCTGCAGCAGCACGTTTTCGAGCAGGTCGTCCACGCCCTGCCCGGTTTTCGCGGACACCGCGATAAACGGCGAGTCGCCGCCGTATTCCTCGGGCACGACCTCGTTCGCAACCAGTTCCTGCTTGACCCGATCCGGATTGGCTTCCGGCTTGTCGATCTTGTTCAGCGCGACCACCAGCGGCACGCCGGCCGCTTTCGCGTGCGCGATCGCCTCTTTCGTCTGCGGCATGACGCCGTCATCGGCAGCCACGACCAGGATCACGATATCGGTCGCCTTGGCGCCGCGGGCCCGCATCGCCGTGAAGGCCTCGTGGCCCGGCGTGTCGAGGAAGGTGATGATTCCGCGAGGCGTCTCGACGTGGTACGCACCGATGTGCTGCGTGATGCCACCGGCTTCGCCTGCCGCAACCTTCGTGCGGCGGATGTAGTCGAGCAGCGACGTCTTGCCGTGGTCGACGTGGCCCATGATCGTGACGACCGGCGGCCGCGGTTCGAGCGTGGCCTCGGCAGAGACGCCAACCGACGATTCGCTCTCGGCGAGCAACGCCTCCGGGTCGTCGAGCTTGGCCGCGAGCGGCGTATGGCCGAGTTCGCCGACGATGATCATCGCGGTGTCCTGGTCGAGCACCTGGTTGATCGTCACCATCTGGCCGAGCTTCATCAGCACCTTGATCACTTCAGCCGCCTTGACCGACATCTTGTGCGCCAGGTCGGCGACGGTGATCGTTTCGGGCACGGCGATCTCGCGCACGACGGGTTCGGACGGCATCTGCACCGCCGCCGCTCCGTCGTCGTGCCGGTCGTGCTTGCGATGGCCCTTGGGCCCGCGCCAGCCGCCCGCGCCTCCGGACACATCGCCGCGCGTCTTCAGCAGGCGCTTCTTCTGCTGTTCCTCGGACCAGCTCGACGCGAGCTTGCCCGACTTGATCTCCTTGACGCCCGGCTTCTTCTCGTCCTTCTTCTCGCCGGGCTTGGTCTCGGTCTTGGCGGCCGGTTTGTGCAGCGTGCCTTGTGCCGCCGCTTCCGGCGCGGGCGCAACGACCGGTTTCTTCGGCGCGGCCATCATGCTCTTGATCGCCGCGACCTCGTCCTCGACGGCGCGCCGCGCGCGCGCCTGCGCCTCGGCAGCCTGCTTCGCAGCGAGTTCTGCTTCCTTCTGCGCCTGAACGGCCTTGGCCAGTTCTTCCGATGCAGCCGCCTCGCGTGCCTGCGCGGCCGCGACGTCCTGCTGTTCCTTCTGATGCGCGTCGGCCAGTTCGCGCT
Organism: Burkholderiaceae bacterium; assembly: GCA_036732825.1. GTDB lineage: Bacteria > Pseudomonadota > Gammaproteobacteria > Burkholderiales > Burkholderiaceae_F > DAINBQ01. Next base: position 3,851 of record DAINBQ010000030.1, read on the forward strand.
GCGCCCGTTCGGCCTTCTCGCGCGCCGCCTCCGTCTGCCGGGCGACAAATTCGGCCTGGCGCCGCGCTTCTTCCTCGCGCTTCGCGAGTTCGGCCTCGTCGATCACCGGCGCAGCCGGCGCCGCCGGCGCTTCCGGCTCGGCCACGGCCTCGTCGCGCTTGACGAACACGCGCTTCTTGCGAACCTCGACCTGGATCGTGCGCGCCTTGCCCGAGGCGTCGGCCTGCTTGATTTCCGTCGTCTGCTTGCGCGTCAGCGTGATCTTCTTCTTCTCGCCGCCGTTTGCACCGTGTGCCTTGCGCAGCGAATCGAGCAGGCGCGACTTGTCGTCTTCCGACAACGCGTCGGACTCCGCCTGCTTGACGACGCCCGCCGCGCGCAACTGTTCGAGCAGCAACTGCGGCGGAACGCGAAGTTCCGTCGCAAACTGGGCCACCGTCGTACTTGCCATAGGTTCTCTTGCTCCCGCTTCCTGCGTTTCCCAGCGCCGTCAACCGGCGTTGTTCTGCACTTCCAGCTGTTCCTCTGCCGCGAACCAGTGCGCACGCGCGGCCATGATCAGCGTCTTGGCACGCTCGTCGTCGATACCGGTCATCTCGGTCAGCTCGTCGACTGCCAGTTCGCCGAGATCATCGCGCGTGCGAATCGAGTTTTCGGCCAGCTTCGCCGCGAGGTCGGCGTCCATGCCGTCGAGGTCGAGCAGGTCCTTCTCGGCCTGCTCCACGCTCTCCTCGCGCTTGATCGCTTCCGTCAACAGCGCGTTGCGCGCGCGGTTGCGCAGCTCCTCGACCGTTTCCTCGTCGAACGCCTCGATCTCGAGCAGCTCGTTGACCGGAACGTAGGCGATCTCCTCGAGCGAGGAAAAGCCTTCGCCGATCAGGATGTTCGCGATCTCCTCGTCGACGTCGAGCTTCTCGATGAAGGTCGAGCGGATCGAGGACTGTTCGCCCTCCTGCTTCTGCGTCGATTCCTCGGCCGTCATGATGTTGATCTGCCAGCCGGTCAGCTCGGACGCAAGGCGGACGTTCTGGCCGCTGCGACCGATCGCGATCGCGAGATTGTCTTCGTCGACGACGACGTCCATCGCGTGCTTGTCTTCGTCGACGAGGATCGACGACACGTTGGCCGGCGCGAGCGCGCCGATCACGAACTGCGCCGGATCATCCGACCACAGCACGATGTCGACTCGCTCGCCGGCGAGTTCGTTGGTCACGGCCTGCACGCGCGAGCCGCGCATGCCGACGCAGGTGCCGATCGGGTCGATGCGGCGATCGTTCGTCCAGACGGCGATCTTGGCGCGCACGCCGGAGTCGCGCGCTGCCGACTTGATCACCAGCAGGCCCTGCTCGATCTCCGGGACCTCGAACTCGAACAGCTTCATCAGGAACTCGGGCGAGGTGCGCGACAGGATCACCTGCGGACCGCGCGCGGCGCGGTCGATCTTCTGCACATACGCGCGAACGCGGTCGCCGATGCGCAGGTTCTCCTTCGGAATCATGTCGCTGCGCGGCAGCCGCGCCTCGACCTTGCCGCTCTCGACGATCGCGTCGCCCTTGTCCATGCGCTTGATCGTGCCGCTGACGATCATGTCGCCGCGCGCAAGGAAGTCGTTCAGCACCTGCTCGCGCTCGGCATCGCGGATCTTCTGCAGGATCACCTGCTTCGTGTCCTGCGCGAAGCGCCGGCCGGTCGAAACGTCCTGCCGGGGCAGCAGTTCCTCGATGTGTTCGTCGATCTCGATGTCCGAAATCTGTTCCCGCGCATCGGACAGGATGATCTGGTGGCCGGGCTCCTGCAGCCCGGCCTCGTCAGGCACGACGAGCCAGCGCCGGTAGGCGTCGTATTCACCGGTTTCGCGGTCGACCGCAACGCGGATGTCCACGTCGTCCTCGGCGAAGAGCTTCTTGGTCGCCGTCGCGAGCGCAGACTCGAGCGCGCCGAACACGATTTCCTTCGGCACGTTCTTTTCGCGCGCCAGCGCATCGACCAACAGCAGAATTTCTCGACTCATCGACTCCTACTCCTTGCTTCCACCGTGCGGAGCCGCAGCTCCACCCCGGAAATCCAGTGCCGGCACCAGCCTCGCCTTGTCAACGTCGGCGAACGCAAATTCGACGACAGGCGCCGGCGGCAATTCCACATCCTTGCCCGGCTTGCGCGCCTTCGCGGGCGATTTCCTTCCGCTCAACCTGCCTCCTGCCGGGCCTTCCTCCGGCGTCAGCTCCAGACGCAGGCGTTCGCTGCCGGCGCCCCCTGCGACCTCGAGCAGGCGGCCGCGCAGGCGCTTGCGCCCCGCGGGCGCGGCCAGCGGTGCATGCAACTGCACGTTGATCTCCGCGCCGACAAAGCGGGCAAAATCGCGCACTCGCTTCAGCGGCCGGTCGACACCGGGCGAAGAAACCTCGAGCCGCTGGTAGTCGACGCCTTCGACCGCAAACAGGTGTGTCAGCTGCCGGCTGACGCGCTCGCAGTCCTCGAGGCCGATACCGTTCCGGCCGTCGAGCGTCACGCGCAGCAGGCCGCCGCCGAGCCGTTCGACATCGACCAGCTCGTAGCCGAGCCCTTCAACGGTTCGCTCGATCGTGCCGTACAAGCTGTCAGCCACACCCGCCATTGCTGCTCCAAAATCGGCGGGGCCGCTGCTCGCAAGCCCGGAAATAAAAAATGGGCTCGAGAGCCCATCCGTTGAGTTCAACAGGCTTGCGCGATCAACGTTCCACCGCGCAACCGACGCCCGCCAGTCGAATCTCGAAAAGCGCGCACTCCGGCAATCCGTGATTATATGGGGGGATCACGGGGTTCAACAAGCTCCGAGCCGCGCCCCTGCGAGGGCGCCTAGAACCCGCGGGTCGGTTTTCCGCGCTTGAACCGGGCCGGACGGCCGTTGTTCGGCAGTCCGTGGCCGGCCGCGATGTAGGTGACGCTGCTGGTCATCGGGTCCGGCTGGCGCGGAGGGCGGTTGCCCTGTGGCTTGCCCTTGCCTCGCCCTTGACCCTGCCCCTGGCCCTGCCCTTGGCCCTGTCCCTGACCTTGCCCATAGCCCTGGCCCTGTCCATAGCCCTGGCCAAATCGCTGTCCCTGCCCGAACGGTTGTCCCTGGCCGAAGCCGCCCTGCCCCTGACCATGGCCGGGGCGGCCCGGGCGGCCTTTGCCCTGTCCCGGGCGCCGCCCGCCCTTGCCCCCGTGCGGAGCCCCGCCCTGGCGCTGCCGGATTTCCTCGAGGCCGATGCCGAGATCGTGAACCCAGGCCTCCACCCATTCCGGCGCCAACTCGTGATACCGGCCGCGGCTCAGGCCGCGCGGAAGCTGAATCGCTCCGTAACGGATGCGAATCAGCCGGCTGACCGTGAGCCCGACCGACTCGAATATCCGGCGCACCTCGCGGTTTCTCCCTTCGCTGATGACGACCCGGTACCAGTGGTTGACGCCTTGGCCGCCCGCGTCCTCGACCCGCGCGAACTTCGCAGGGCCATCCTCGAGCTCGACACCGTCGAGCAGTCGCTGACGCTGCTCTTCGGTCAACTCGCCTAGCGTGCGAACCGCGTATTCACGCTCGACTTCGTAGCGCGGATGCATCAGGCGGTTTGCGAGTTCGCCCGACGTGGTGAAGATCAGGAGGCCCTCGGAGTTCAGGTCGAGCCGGCCGACCACCACCCAGCGGCCGCCCGAAACCTTGGGCAGTTTCTCGAATACGGTTGGGCGTTCGCCCGGATCTTCCTGCGTGACGATCTCGCCGGCCGGCTTGTGATAGAGCAAAACGCGCGGTGCGCGGCCGGGCGTCTTGCGCGGCAAGGGCTTGCCGTTGACACGGACCTGGTCGGTCGCGAGCACGCGCTGGCCGATGTGCGCGGGCTCGCCGTTCACCGAAACGCGTCCGGCGATGATCAACTCTTCCATGTCCCGCCGCGAACCGATGCCGGCGTCCGCCAGGACCTTGTGCAGCTTCTCGGATTGCGCCAGCTGTGCCTGTTTCGCGGCGCGCCGGCCCCGCTCCAGGATGTCTCGGGACAGGGCCGAATCGGCCATCGCCTCCGGATTGATGTCATCGCCCTCACCTGCCAGCGGCGGAGGGGGTCCCGCCTGCGCCGGGGGCTCGCCATTGACGGGAGCTGGCCGCTCGCCGCGGCCGCGACGTCGCCGGCCGTGCGGGCCGCGGCTACGGGACTTGCCCTCGCCGTCGCGGCTCTCCGCTGCGCTGTCGTCTCCGATCCGGTTGCCCGGTTCGGGCCCAGCGGAAGCGTCCTCATTCGGTTCGACCGCCGCGGGCACCTCGATGGTCGGATCGTCGTCGTCTTGCCGTTGTGTGGGATCGTTCATCAGGAAAGGGACATGCTGGTGGGCGATGCCGAGAGGGGGGAGAGGGTCGCAGGTTCAGCGGTTTGCTCGGCATCCGCCGCCCGCATCGATTCCACGTGTGCATCCTCGACCTGCGATGCGCGATCAGGAGAAGTTGCCGCGGCCTCGCCACGCGTGAGGTCCGCAAACTGCAGTTCGAATTCGGCGGGGAGTTCGCCGGTGCCTTCGATGATCGGGAGCTCGTCCAGCGAGCGCAGGCCGAGATCGTCGAGAAACGCCTTGGTGGTTGCAAACAGAGCCGGCCGCCCGGGGGCCTCGCGGTGTCCAATCACTTCGACCCAGCCGCGCTCCTCGAGCGTCCTTATCACCGGGCTGGAGACCGTAACCCCGCGGACTTCCTCGATATCGCCGCGAGTCACAGGCTGCTTGTAGGCGATGATCGCCAGCGTTTCGAGCACCGCGCGCGAGTAGCGTGGCTGTCGCTCGGGATTCAGACGGTCAAGATAGGGACGCATCGCGGGCGCGCTCTGGAAGCGCCAGCCGGACGCGAGGGCAACGAGTTCAACACCGCGGCCTGACCATTCGGAGCGCAGTTCGTCGAGCAGGATGCGGACCGTGTCCGCACTGAGTTCGTCGTCGAAGAGCCGACGCAGGTCGGCCAGCGTCAATGGCTGCTCGGCCGTAAGCAGCGCGGCCTCGAGGACGGTTTTCGCCTCTTGTGTGTCCATGATCTCCACTGTGGAGCTGGCTGTCGCCAATTTGCAGCGACACATGAAGTCGCCGCAACGATGCGAACGATTGCCTGAAAATTTCGGATTTCGGCGCCCGTGAAGCGCGGCTGGCGTGTTGTTATCGAAGCCTGCCGAGCACGGAATCGGACGTTCCGGAAACGCTGCCGGCCGCGACACACTGAATGTCGGCCGGCCCTATCTGCTTGGATCGGCAGTCTATATCACAGCAAGCGGCGTGCACAAGCGAACTCGCCGAACGGCCGCGGCTCGAGGCGGGCTAGGCCGTTCGGCTGCCTCCGCAAGACAGCGTGTCGCCTAACGGCGTCCCGCATCGCGAATCATCAGCAGTTCGTCGTCTGCCACGTGCAGGCGCGCGCGCAATTCGCCCGAGGCTACAGAAAAACCAAGTCGCTCCAGCAGGCGTCGCGAACGGAAATTTTCGCGCTTCAGCACGGCCGTCAGGCTGCGCACGCGGTGGCAGGAAACGAGCTCATCGATCATCCCCTGCACAGCCTCGCTCCCGAACCCTCGTCCCCAGCGGGAGCTGGACAATTCGTATGCGATCCCAGCTGTGCCGTCGGACCGGACGGTGGCCTGGACATAACCGATGAGCGCGGATGTCTCGCGACATACGACGACCCAATTGAGCCACTCCTCGCTGCCGTCCGACGATCGTCTCGATTCCAGCCTGGCGAATCGGTCGCGCAGCCACTGCAGCGAAGGCGGAGGTTCGTTCTCGTATTCGTAGATTGCAGGATCGCTGAGCACCGCGAACATCGCCTCCGCGTGAGCGGCAAGCTGCGGTTCCAGCCGGCAGCGGACCGTTTCGATCACGCGCATTGCGCGCCGAAGTGTCCAGCGGCGCCCAGGGCGTCATTCATCAGAGCGAGAGCCCTATGCAATGGCCTGCAGGCGACGAAGGACGTCGTCATCCGCAACGCGCTGCCCGAGTGAGTCGAGCAACTTCTTTCGCGACCCCTCGGCGAGCTGTTCGCGTTTCAGCAGTCCCAGCTCGAGACGGAGAAAGTCGATCTCCGCCCATTGCGAGTCGTCAATCAGTTTCTTCTCCTCGCTCGACGCAGTTCGCGCCCAGCCATCGCTGTCTCCTGAGTACTTCAGGTAGATGTCCAGCTGGGACCCGGTGATCACGGCTCTGCCTTCATGCGCGATGGATCTTCCGCCGCCGCATGCATTACCGGGCCGCCTGCAGCATCGCCGCCATCTTCTGATGGATCAGGTTGATCGCCTTCAGCGGACGGATCATCACTTTGAAATCGATGATCTTCCCCTGCTCGTCCCACTGGATCATGTCGACGCCGTTCACGCTGACACCGTCGATCTCCACCTGGAATTCAAGCACCGCCTCCCGCTCGCTCGCGATCTCCCGCACGTAGCGGAATGAGTCGTTGAAGAAGACGCGCAGCGCCGCGGTCAGATATTGCGTCGTGACGGCCTTTCCGACCTGAGGCGTGTGCACGACCGGGGAATGAAAGACGAC
>DAINBQ010000030.1:10475-16518 GCA_036732825.1 Burkholderiaceae bacterium
GTGGCGGTCTTCGTGAGACGGGCGATGCGCTCTTCCGAGTCCCCGCTCGCGATCTTGACTCCTGGCGAAAGCAGCATCCGCACATCGAGGCCGCCCGTCGAGTGGCCGATGAAGTGCAACTCGCGGGCACGGAGGCCACCACTGGCGACCACCTGGCGGCGAAGCGCGTCGGCGCGCCGCGGGATCGAAGCGGTCGGTTGCGTCATGCACCGCACGATGCGCGCCTCGACGCCGCGCCCGCTCAGCGCTCTGGAGAGAGTCTGTTCGACATCTTCGAAGTAACTGACTGCCCCGGAAGAGGTGAAACCGAAGAAACCGGGGACCAGGAACGCGATTCGCGTCGTCATGGGCTGCAGTTCAGTTTTGGCCGGACGCCGGCGGCACGTCGAAAAAGTCAACGACCCCTGTTTCCAGCGAGTACTCGGCTCCGACAACAACGAGCCCATCCCGCAGTATCAATTGCTCCAGCACTTCCGAGCCGTGCCGCAGTTGGCTTGCCGAGACGCGGATGTTGGCGCGAACGGCCTGCTCGACCAGCGCTGCCGGCTCGTGACGAAGACCGGTTGCAAGCAGCGGCTCCACCGAAGGCCGGATGCGATCGACGATCGAACGGAGGTTGCGCGACTGTGCTTCCGAAGGGCGTCCCAGTTCCTCGACCGTGGCCAGGACCGCGCCGCACCTGGAGTGGCCCAGCACGACGACGAGCCGCGTGCCGAAACGTTCGGCCGCGAATTCGACGCTTCCGATCTGGGACGGCGCGACGATATTGCCCGCCACGCGGATGACGAAGAGATCGCCCAGGCCCTGATCGAAGACGATTTCCGCCGGCACGCGCGAATCGGAGCATCCGAGAATGATCGCGAAGGGTTCCTGGCCGGCAGCGAGCTCGCGTCGGCGCGTCGGGCTCGCATGTGCGTCACCGGCGCGAACGTCTGCGACGAACCGGCGATTCCCCTCGCGCAGGCGTTCAAGCGCGTCCAGCGCCGCAATCATTTGAGCCTCATCTGTTGGGCGATCCTATGCGTCAACCCGGCTGCGGGCCGTCGTAGCCCTCGATGATGACCATATCGATCGTGGAGACATCCTTGCGCAGCCTGATTGCCTGCTGATACCCGGGGGACTGATAGCAATCGAGGGCCGACTGGTAGCTCGGGAATTCGATCACCACGTTGCGGGTGCGACTCGCGCCCTCCGGGTTCTCGAATCGGCCGGCCCGCACGAGGAAGCGCGCGCCGTATTTGCTCAGCGGCTCAGCATTGGCCGCGATGTAAGCCTTGTATTTTTCCTGATCCGTGACGTCGACGCGTGCGATCCAGTAGCCCTTGGGCATCGGTTTCTCCGTTTGACTGCGAAGTTCTTCACGAACACGTTGCAACGGGCGAACGGGCATGCGCCAGTGATAAGCAGGCAATCTTCATGGCATCGCAGCCCCGACCGCGTGTCGCACCGGAATCCCCGCCGGATCGAAATCGCGGAGGCAGAAGACATTGACTCCGAAGTGTTCCGGAGTGACCCGCTTTCGGTGAAACGGGTAAATGCCGCAGACCTTGCAGAAGAAATGCCGGGCCGTTCGGGTGTGGAACTGATATTCGGCCAGTGAGTCTTCCCCCGCCAGCAATGTGAACTCGTTCTCGTGCACCTTGACCATCAGCGCATTCCTGCGGCGGCAGATCGAGCAGTCGCACATCGTCAATTCTGGGAAATCGGTCTCTATTTCGAACCGGACGGCGCCACAGTGGCAGCTCCCTTCGTATTTCTGAAGCGGGCGAGTTCCCATGAACCGGCGTTCTCCGCGCAAGCGTGATTGAACGATGGACCAAACTCAATTCTGAAGCGCGTTCGGCCGGCACGCAAAGGCCCGTCTGAATTCATGTCGCGTGATGTTCCGGTGACCGCCCAGTCACGGCCAGGATCACACCTCGCGCATGGGCATCGATCAAAGCCGGTCGGTCACGAGGACCCGCCCCTTCGCGCCCAGCGCTGTCTCCCCATCCTGGCCCTGGATGCGACCCCGCAGTTCGACAACATCGCCCTTCAGCTTCTCGTTGGGCGTGACTTTCACGACAAGCCATTCGAGCCGAAGCGTCTCGTCGGCATAAATCGGACGGCGAAAGCGCACCCAGAACTCGAGGCCGACCATCGATCCGTTCGTCGAGAAGTGCGACGCTGTCAGGCCGAGCAACAATGCCGTCGTGTGCGTGCCGCTGGCAATGAGCCGCCCGTACCGGCTCGCCGCCGCGAACTCGGCGTCATGGTGAACGGGGTTGGTGTCGCCGACACCGTGCGCGTACTCCGCGACCATCGCCGGCGTGAGCTTCACCTCGGACGAGAAGCGGTCGTACGGTCGAGCCTTCTCGGAACTATTCATCGTGCCCGCTCCCTGCGCACCGCTCAGCGACCTGGCAGTGCGAGCTCGAACGTCTTTCCGCCGTAGCCGTACTTCTGATCGCGCGCCTGGACGATGACAGATCGAACCCCGCGGGGAATTGTCACGCCATGGAGATCGCGGGTAAACGGCTGTTCACCTGCGTGGTCATGCAGCAACTTGCGCTCACCAAAGACCGTGCCGTCCTTGCCCATGACGCGAAAGGCATCCGCATAACGTTGCGGCGTGTCGTACGGTGAAGAAACCGTGACATCGAAGTCGAATGTCCCCGGCCCGCGTGCCCGGACCTTAGCCTCGAGTACGTCAGGATGCTTCTGCTTGGATGAATCGGCCGCTCGCGCCGGAACCGCCCCGATCGTCGCGAGGACGGCAAAGGTCGTGACGAGGTAAATCAGCCCGAGGCCGTTGTTCGGCGAGATCTCCCTGTATCTGAATAGAGCGCCGAACCCGCTGAAGAGCGCGATTGTCGTGTGGAAGATTCCGAGTGACGCCAGACCGGCCATGGGTGACCTCTCGAGGGGTTGGTGCCTGCGCGACGGGGCAAGTCAGTGCGTGTCTCGTGCCTGGATGAGTTCAGCGAGGCTCTCGGTGGGCCAGTACCTCTCGCGATCGTAATACTGGGAAACGGCCGGCGCACCTGCAGGAATCACGACCCAGGGACCCGCGTCGGGAGGACAGACCGCCAACCGTGCCTGCTCCAGTACCGGACTTCTTCGCCATCAGGATCATGCTGAACCACTCGATGAAGGCGTCAACGCGTTCCTGAATCTTGACACGATCTCGTCCTCCGAGAGCGCGGCGTTTTCCAGAGTCAGGCCCGGCTGCAGCGTTGTCGCGACGCTCAGTGCATGGACCTTGCGAACGGACTCGACGTCCATCGGAATCTGGTGTGTCTTCTCGCGGGTGCTGATCCTCTGAAGACAGACGTCCAGCGGCGCAGACACCCTGACGACGAACGTGTTCGACGGGTGTTCGAGCGAAAGGAGATCGTTCAGTATCTCGGGGGAGGCACCCGTCGTTTCCACACAGACATGCTGATGCGTGCCTAACGCCTCGCGGATCAGTGGATGAACCCGCGCAATGCCCTCCGGGATGCTCGGCTCGCGGCCCCCGGCTCCGCACTCTGCGTAGTAGGTCATCCAGAGCGGTTCGACGTGGAAGAACAGGAAGCCGAAGTTCCGTTCCAGGATGCGACCGATATGGCTCTTGCCGCTTCCTTTGGGGCCGACGAGCAGCACGAGCACCGGTAAGCGCCCTATGCCGCGTGGCTTGCTGCTGCCCACGAAGTGGTGCGCAGCCGGCCGGAGGAAGCCCGATCGATGGCGGTGTCATTCATCTTCATGCCACTCGAAGTCCATCTGGCGCGCGGTTTTCAGCGCAAGCTCCCGGCCCGCGAGACGCTCGACCAGGTGAAGGCTCATGTCGATGCCGGCGGAGATGCCGGCCGACGTGACGATCGATCCTTCATCCACCCAGCGTCGCTTGTCGACTGTGTCGACCGCGGGAAACTTTGCTCGCATTTCAGCAAGATCTTCCCAGTGCGTGGTGACGGTTCGGTGGTCGAGCAGGCCAGCCTGTGCGAGAAGAAATGAACCCGTGCAGACGGACGCCGTCAGGCTTGCCTTCTTCGAAGTATCGGCAATCCATTCGGCGACTGCCGGTGCTTTCAGCTCGTCCTCGACGACTCCTCCAGGCACCAGCAGCACATCGATGTGGGGATGAGTCGCGAAAGTGTAGTCGGGCTGCACCACCAGACCGGCACGGGCCTTGACGGCTCCGTCCGCGCGGGCGACCGTGAACACGTTGAACGGCTCGGGCAACGACGGGCTCGCGCGCCTGAACACACGCGATGCGGTCGTAAAGACCTCGTAGGGCCCGGCAAAGTCCAGGACCTCGGCATCGGGAAAGATGTAGATGCCAACCGATGTCGTCATCGCAGGACGCTCAAGTGTTCGATCGACGCCGCCTTCAAAGTCAGAACGATTTCGGTTTTCTGTTTGAAACGGACGGCGCCACTGTCAATCGGGCCGGAACAGGCACCAAAGAGGTGAACCATCAATGTCGCCCTCGCCCGCCAGCACGAAGCCGCAGCGGTAGTAGAACTTCAGACTGTCCGGGCTCGCCGTTTCTAGGTATACGCCGCTTGACAGCGGATCCGCGCAAGACAGCTGGCAAATGCCATCGAGTAGTGCTTTCCCTGCGCCCCTTCCCTGGGCCGACGGATGCACGCCGATGACTCCAAGGTAGTAATGCGGGTCCGTTGGACGATGCAATGTGACAATGCGTTCGTACGCGTCGAATCGCTCGGCAACTCCTGGCGTGTTCGATTCGATCATCGCCCATTCGCGTTCGAAAGGCGCGGGCCACTCCGGTGGCTCGGTGTTGTACCCCATCGCGGCTCCGCGCATCGTTGCGCCGTCGGCCAGGACCAGTGCCGGCATTCTGAGTGCGATTCGCACGCGCAGGAGCAGCGAAAAGAACTCGAGCGATTCCAGCGTGGCACCGATCAGCCAAGCGATACGACCCGAACGACGGACTCCCGATAATCCCGGAAGCCCATTCGTTCATAGAGTCCATGCGCGCCAGTATTGCTTCGCATGACATGCAGGAAAGGCGTTTCGCCTCGTTGCATCTGGCGACGGATCAGTTTGAACATCAGGCGGCGCGCCAAGCCTCGGCCCTGGAAATCAGCATGCGTGCAAACACCGCTGATCTCGCGCATTGTGCCGGCACACATGCGTTCCCCCGCCATCGCCACCAGCCGCGGCCCTTCAAAGCATCCGAAGTACTCGCCGAGCTCGATGGTTCGCGGACCAAAGGGCCCGGGTTGGGTCAGCGCGGCCAGGTCGAGCGCTTGCGAAACGTGTTCCGAGCCAAGCCGGATCGCTTCCGGCGCCTCATCAGCCGCGGGCATTGCGCCCTCCCACACCATCTTGAACATCGTCGACTCGGCATCCACCTGCCAGCCGGCAGGCGCAGGACCCGACCAGCCGTCGCAGTAGAAGTGCTCGCCGGGTTCGCAGAAGTCGGCCAGGGCGGTGAAGTTCGGATGCTCTGCGCTCGCGAATCCGACGATCGGCGAGAAACCCGGGGCATAGCGTCGTGCGTCCTCGGTGCCGGTGGCGAACTTCGCGTGCGGGCCGGAGAGCGCGTGCCAGGTAATGCGGTCGAGAAGTTGCTTCACGGCGATCTCGCTGAATCGCTGCTCGTCGAACCGAACTCGCCAGGCGTCAGGCCAGACCCGCGTCTACCGGGGTACCCGACCGTAGCGGATGGACTGCACGACGCCTGAACGAAACCTGACGGTCGCCATCAGGTGGCCCGGACCTCGGTCGTACAGCCACTCCTCCACGACCTGGCAGGGCACCAGCGTCGTGGCAATGGGCTCAGGAACCGGGTAGTAGATCTGCCCGAAGTACACGGAAGCGCAGTAGCTGTCCTTGAGCATCGGTTCGCCGCACTTGAACAGGACCGACAGGCGCGAATCGCCTTCCGTCGCGCTATTACCGTTGCATCGCAGTGACTCAGCAGTTGCCGGCGCTGCGTTCAGGGCGCCGAAGAGGACAAGGCAGGCAGCAAGGGCGGACTTCATGGTCGGGCTCCATGGTGAGTGCCTGTCGTAGATTGTGCTCCCGGAGGCATGGCGTTTGACAGGAG
>DAINBQ010000030.1:16618-21538 GCA_036732825.1 Burkholderiaceae bacterium
TCTCAGCTTCCTGCAGGATGCGGGCAGCTTCCTCATCGGGGACGACGACTCCCATCACCGGCAGCCAACCCCTGAGGTCGGCTTCCACCATGACGCGAATGCTCGGGAAATGCGCTGTGCCTCGATGGGTCGTGACCGCGACCGAGACCGCGCCGGCATCTTCAAACAATGTCGCCAGTTCGTGCCGATCTCCGAGGACAAATGGCGCACGCAAAGCATCGGCCGCGCGCCGCCCGGAAACGCGTTCCAGCAGCGCCACTTCCGCGGCGTAGGCAGGATTGCTTGCGAGAGAGTCCCAGACTGCCACCGCCAGGCGGCCGCCGGGAGTCAACAGACGCAGCATCTCGCGGAGCGCTCGGTGGCGATCCGTGAAGAACATGAGGCCAAATTGACTCACAACCGCATCGAAAGCTCGATCGGGGAACGGCAGCGACTCGGCAACTCCCTCCCGCCACTCGATCGATGGCGCGAGTTTCCTGGCCACCGCCAGCATTCCAGGCAGGGGATCCACCCCGACAACCTGTCCGGTGGATCCTGTCCTCGAGGCGGCTTCTCGCGCGAGCACTCCGGTGCCACAGGCGACGTCCAGCACCCGCTGACCGCGTTCGATTTGTGCGGCGTCTGCGACTCTCGGGGCCCATTGCCCGAACAGCGCGGGCACGAAGAGGGCTTCGTACGATTTCGCGGCATCGATCTGGGCTTGCGGCGTCGATTCGCTCATGTCGCTTTCCTCCCTGCTCGGTCGTACCTTTGGGTTGAGCGGGACGACGGGGCTGTACCGTCTGCTAGGGTGTCTCTTGCGCCCTGAGCCACGCGATCGCCTCGGACTCTTCCCGGAAGATGCAGACCTTCCATCCGAACTCGGGCTGCACAGCGTGAAACATGCGTCCGACGCCGAAGATCACATCGTCTGCTGCCACGAGCGCGATCGTCTTCGCCCCGCGGTTGCCCTTGGCGTCGGAGATCCAGGACTTGAGTTGCATGATGTCGTCCAGGCGCATCGTCGTACGCGCATCCAGGAAGTTCCAGAGCGCCGTCTTGACCCTCGAGTATTCCGGGTCTGTCCAGACGGCCTTGAGCAGTGCAGCAAGCCCTGGAAGGGCCACGTCTCCTGAGACCGTGACCCGTCCCCACCCACTGCCCGGGTCAACAGCGAATCGGTATTCCATGTGTTGCGCAACCGTGTAAAGAGAGCGGGCTGATTGCCTGCCCGATTCAATCAACTCGGGCCCGAAGGGTCAATCGTGGATCACCCGATAGCGATGCCAGAAATGTCTGCAGCGACAATTGCGCTCAGGTACCTCTCGCCAAATGTCGGGTCAGCGTCCACGGGCCTTCCTTGACCAGGAGTGAGCGTAGAAAGAGATCGCCATCGCCGACATGAGCGGGCCGACACCGAAGACGCCCGCGAGCCCGCAGAGGTTGCCAGAGCTTTCCGAAGAACAAGCCGCCGAGATTCCGAGGATCGTTCCGATCACGTATGCCAAAGCGCCCACCCCGAGCGTAATGAGCACGTATCGCAGGAGAGAGAGTTTCTTCTTCGGCTCCGGCGCGAAGTGGTAGTTCAGGTAGTAAATCGGCACCGCGATCAGCGCCGCTAGAAGCGCAATCGGCCCGATCGACATTGCCGGATGGAGCGTGGAACTCAATTGCCAACCGTTCGAGTCAGGCCAGCAGTGCTGGATTGCGTTGCCACACCGCATAGGTGAGCGCGGACGCAAAAGTCACCCAGGCCAAATACGGGAGCAGCAGACCTCCGGCGAGTGGACGCACGCGCCAGAAGGTGACGACGGTGCAGAGGATCAGAACCCAGAGGATGAGCACCTCGGCGAACGCCAAGGCCCCCAGCTTCCAAACGAAAAACAGCCATGACCAGAGCGCGTTGACGGCCAACTGGATCAAGAACAGTGAAAGAGCGATTCGTGCCTTCCGAAAGCCCTGTTCTCGCCACACCAGCCAGGCAGCGATGCCCATGAGAAAGTAGAGCAAGGTCCAGGCGGGGGCGAAGAGCCATGCAGGGGGCGCCCATCCAGGACGCGTGAGTTCCTGATAAAAGTCACCCGCGTTTGCGGAAGCGAAACCGCCCAGAGCAGCCGCCGCAAAGCTGACCCCGAGCCACCCCAGTAGACCGAGAACTTGCCTCCGCATTGAGCTCAGTGCCATGACTGCCGTTGTCTCAGATGGCTCACCCTTTCTTGCTTCCGAAGAGAAGAATCAGGCCACCGACCACGATGGCCCCTACTCCAGCCCACACGGGGACGTTGAACGTCTCCTTCTCCTTCACGGAGAGTTCCATCGAACCGAGCTTGACCGCAGTCGTTTCCTTTGTGTAGCTGAACCCGCCGTACACCAACCCGAATATGCCGGCAGCAATGAGGACCACAGCAACGATCTTCATTTTATTCATCTCGCCTCTCCTGTGCGCCGCCCGCATTCTGCGCCAGTTGCTTTCAAGCGGAGAGCGGCGGCTATTTCATCTTAGAGCGCAGCTTGATGGTTTCTCCTGCCACCATGAAGTGGCCACGTCCGAGATGGTGAATCGTGCGGGGATGCTTTAGCGTTGAATCCGCCCACGCCTTCATCACCTGGAGGACAAAGTATGAATACTTCGCCACCATGCCGGTGTCGACGACCCGGCACTCAAGGCTTGCGAAGCACTCTTGAATCAGGGGAGCGGTGACATATTCGCCGGAGACTGGCGTGAGCCCGAATCTGCTGAACTTGTCAGTCCTCGCCCCAGTCGAATTGCCGCAGCTGACGACCTTGTTCGCGATGTCGACCGTCGGAATGTTGATCACGCACTCCCTGGACGACTTCAGCAGTCCGTATGAGTAATTGCGGTCGCTGACTACGCACCCGATCAATGGCGGCTCGAACTCAAGCATCGAGTGCCATGACATGGCCATCACGTTCGAGCGCCCGGCATGCGCCGTCGTCAGCAGAACGACCGGACCCGGCTCGAGCAAGCCGTAGACGTTGCGGAGTGGAAAGGATTTCTTCACCATGATCGATGACGATTTGAGCCGGGTACCGGACAGAAGCCGCTCGCGGGGTCAGGTCAAATGCATCAGAGGACCGCGTCGACTTCGGTCTCGATCAGCCATTCCGGATCGATGAAACGCACAACCTGAACGATGGTGTTCACCGGTCGTATGTCGCGGAAAAATTCTCCGTGAACCTGTGCGACGACCTTCCAGTCTTCGATTCGGGTAAGCATGATTCGCGTACGGATGACGCTGCTCAGATCCGCGCCCATCTGTTCGATGGCGAGCTTCGAAACTTCGAAGCACCGTCGCGCCTGAGCGGCGGGATCACCGGCACCGACGGTCTTTCCGTCCGGCCCGAGCGGGGCCGTACCTGCGACCGCGATGACATTGCCAATGCGAACCGCTCGGGAGATTCCGATGATCGGTTCATAGGGACTGCCCGTCGAGACACTGCGTCGATCCGTCATGTGCGACTCCGTCGAGAACCGCCTTGCCCCAAAAGTCTCTCGCAGGTGCGCTGGTGGCTGACCGCGGCCGGGAGAGGGAATGCGCGAGACGGAAGGGTCCGTTCATTCGCACCTGGTCGTCCGCTACTTTGGCCGCCGCGCATAGCTGACCGTGAGCATTTCCCACTGGTGACCATCGGGCTCGTTCCAGTACACCATGCGCCCACCGTATTCGGTGTTGATCTCCATGTCCATCGGCCCGCGGACAGTGCTGCGGTACTTGATGCCGGCCTTCTTCATGCGCCCGAGAATTGCGTCGAAGTCCTTCTCGCTGACGCGGAAGCAGAAGTGATAGACGGGAAAGGGCTCCTCGGTCTCGATGAAGTCGAGGGTCAGGCCTTCATTGACATAGACCGGCGAGAACGGACCGATCCCGGCTTCGGCCCAAGGTACGTCAAGCAGTTCCGCCAGAAGCCTGGCCGAAGCGACCTTGTGATGCGTCGGAATAATGGTGTGATCCAGTTCGATCGACATGATGCTTCTCCGCGATTGGCAAACCGGCCGCGCTTGAAGCCGCCTTGCGGCCGCGTGTGCGCTCGGTCAGGCGACCCTAGTCACTGGGCAGTATCAGGTAGTCGGCAACGGTCTCGAGCACGATCTCGGGAAATGACTCCGCAATAGCGGAAAGCATCTTCGCTCTTGCATCCGGATCGAGCGACCGTGAGAAGGCTCTTTTCCTCGTTTCATCGTCTGGCCACTGCGCATACCCGTACCAGATCCCATCGCTACCCAGGTGCAGCCGCGAGCCAAGCGAACCGCCATGGGCGCGGAGCAACTCGGTGATCCGCGACCAGGCTTCGATGAATGATGCTTCCGACCCCGGATGCAACCTCCAGCGATACAGCACCACGAACCCCGGTCGGCGATTGCTCACGACGTGCCTGTTGTGGAGGGATACCAGGTGTCAACCGGCCGCAGCCGAAATCGTGATTGCATTCGGTCGGTAGAACAAACCGAACACGACTCCGAGCAGCAGCGCATTCGCAACTTGTTGAACGGAGACAGCAAACAGCAGCGACGCCGGCCACGCAAATACGGATGCCAGGCCCGCGACACCAGCCACGCCGGCAACGGCGAGGAGCGCTCCAAATCTCAACCCATCGCGGATACCCTGCCACCTTGCCAAACCGAACAGAAGCCCGAAGGTCGCGATGATCACGAGCAAGGCTGCCCAACCAAGCGGTATGCGGGCATTGAGCTGATCCGGCGGCAACAGGAACGATGCCGCTTGTGTGTAGACCTCCCGAAAGACAACCGCATTGAGCAACACGTCCGTCACAAGAGTTGCGACCGAGGTGACAGCCAACGCGAGAAAGTAGCGTCTCCAGTTCATTCGAGAGTCAGGCGTCACGTTGGGTTGAGCCACTTGACCTTTCCTCACGATGTTCCCGGCGCGGCGCGGGCCTCAACGTACACCCAGGTCTGTC
>DAINBQ010000031.1:0-21088 GCA_036732825.1 Burkholderiaceae bacterium
GCACGCGCGTTGTTGACGACGGCGCAGACGACCGGAGCGATCTTCATGATCTTCATCGGAGCGGACCTGCTGAACTCGGCGCTCGCGCTGTCGCAGATGCCGGCCCAGATCGCCGGTCTTATTACGCAGGCCGATCTGCCGCCGGTCGCGATAGTCGCCTGCATCATGCTCTTCTACATCGTGCTCGGCGGCGTGATGGACGAGTTGTCGATGCTGCTGCTGACATTGCCGGTCGTGTTCCCGGCGGTCATGCAGCTGCCGCTGTACGGCCTAGGCTACGAGCACAAGGCGGTGTGGTTCGGGATCCTGCTGCTGACCGTCGTCAACATCGGGCTCATCGCACCGCCGATCGGGCTCAACGTATACGTGGTCGGGATGCAGGCGCGCGACGTTCCGGTCGCGCGAACCTATCGCTTCGTCTCGATTTTCCTCGCGGCCGATGTGCTGCGGCTTGTGCTGCTCGTTGCCGCGCCTATCCTCTCGCTTTGGCTTGTCCGCTTCGTTCGCTGACGATGATGAAGCTCTACAACTACTTCCGCAGTTCGGCCTCGTATCGCGTTCGCATCGCGCTGAACCTCAAGGGGCTTGCCTACGAGTACGTCGGCGTGCATCTGACGAAAGGCGGCGGCGAGCAGCTCGCGGCGTCGTTTCGCGCGCTGAATCCGGAGGCTCTGGTGCCGGTCCTCGACGACGGCGGCACGCTGCTGACACAGTCGCTGGCAATCATCGAGTACCTGGAAGAGACACACCCCGCGCCGCCGCTGCTGCCGCGCGACGCGGTCGAGCGGGCCTACGTGCGAGCGATCGCGCTGGCAGTCGCCTGCGACATCCACCCGTTGAACAACCTGCGGGTGCTGCGCTACCTGGTCCGGACGCTCGGCGTCAGCGAGGAGCAGAAGGACGCCTGGTACCGGCACTGGGTCGAGGACGGCCTGGCCGCGATCGAGACCCGGCTCCTGGCCGAGGCGCGTGCCGGGCGCTACACGCTGGGCGACCAGGTGTCGCTGGCCGATGTGCTGCTCGTCCCGCAGATCTTCAATGCGCAGCGCATGAACTGCCTTCTCGATCACGTGCCGACGATCATGCGGATCTTCGAGCAGTGCATGCAGTTGCCGGAGTTTGTCGAAGCTCAACCCTCGAACCAGCCGGATGCCGAGCCGTGACGCCTACAATGTTTTGGTTGGACTGGGACCAGGAGGCCCCGGCCGGCTGTGTGAGGAACGAAAGGAACTGCGCATGAAATCGAGCACTGCATTGATAATCGCGGCGTGTGCCGCACTGGTTTCAACCAACGCGCTGGCTGCCGACCCCGCTGCCAAGCGCGCCGAAATCCGCAAGATGTGTGACGAGGCGGTGGCCACACTGGTCAAGGCCAAGCCGGAGATGCGGGGACGGATCGACAAGGCCCCGGGATACGGCTGCTTCACCAGCTTCGGGATGTCATTCTTCATTGGTGGGGCGGGCGGCAGTGGCCTCGTTCACGACCGCGCGGCAAAGAAAGACATCTTCATGAACATGGGCGCGGCATCCGGCGGGCTCGACTTCGGCGTCAAGTCGTACCGCGAAGTGCTGATCTTCAAGGATGCGGCGACACTCAGGAAGTTCGTCGACTCCGGATGGGAATTTGGCGGTGGAGCGAGCGCAGCTGCCAAGGCCGGTGGCAAGGGCGCCGGCGGCGACGCGGCCGAAGTCACCAGTTCGCAGATCGAGGTCTATCCGCTGACGTCGACCGGAGTGGCGCTCGGCATCTCGGCCGGGGGGCGCAAGTACTGGAAGGACAAGGACCTCAACTAGCCGGGCGGCCGGCTGCGGGGGAGGGCGGCTCCTCCTCCGCCCTCGCGGCGATCGCCTGCGCATATTCGACGACGGCGGTCCCGTAGAAGTAACTGCGGTTGTAGTGGAGGATCGCGCTGAAGTTTGCGGTGCCGACACGAAACTGCCGCTGCACTGCGCCGTCTGGTGTCGTGTACGGCAGATCGATGACGATGACCGGCGTGTCGGCCTCGAGCGGGAGCTCCGCCTCGATGCCGGCCGCGAGCGCGTCGTACCAGGTGACGGCGGTTGTGATGCCGCGGCCGAGCGAGTCGACAATCGCCTCGCTCGCTTCGACTTCGAACAGGATCGGAAGTCCCGGCTGCCAGCCGTGCGCGACGAGGAAGCTCGCGACGGATCCGATCGCGTCGTCGGGGCTCGAGGTCAGGTCGATGCGGCCGTCGCCGTCGAAGTCGACCGCGTGGCGCCTGATCGATCCCGGCATGAACTGCGGCAGTCCGATTGCACCTGCAAATGACCCCTTGATCGCGAGCGGATCGAAGTTCTGCTCGCGCGCCATCAGCATGAATTCGATGAGCTCGCGCCGGTAGTAATCGGCGCGACGCAGATAGTCGAACGTCAGCGTCGCCAGCACATCGAGCGTGCGGAAGTTCCCGGTGAGGCGCCCGAACCGTGTTTCGATGCCGATGATCGCGGCGATGATCTCCGGCGGCACGCCGAATTTCTCTCTGGCCAGTTCGAACGCCGGACCATGCGAGCGCAGGAATTCCGCGCCGGAACGCACACGGGAGTCCTGCAGGACCCGGTCACGATATTCCAGCCAGTTGCGCTGGCCGAACGGCACCGGCGGCTGCATCAGGCGCTCGGCGCTGGACGAGTAGCGGGCGGCGCCGATCCAGCGCTCGACGAGCTCCCGCTCGAATCCGTGATACCAGACCAGTTCGTCGATCAACTGCTGGACTTCGCTACGCGCGAGATACGGCGGAGGCGCAGCTTCACGTGCCAGTGACGGCCGCACGGCCGTCACTGACAGTACCGCGAGCAGAGCCGCGAGCAGAGCCCGCTGCCAATGCTGGTCTCGTTTCATGCTGCAGCTGCGCGGGGACGGAAGCTTCGAATCGCGCGGCGCAGCGCTCGGACATCGGCGGCTGACACGGCCTCGGAGCTGCGCGAGTAGCGCATGCGCTCGTAGCGCGACAGCAGCTTTCGTGCACGCAGGACGTCTTCGCGCTCGAGCGCGCGCTTGCTGCGCGAGTAGAGCTCGCGCGGTCCGAGGTGTTCGGCCGTGGTCACGCCTGCCTGGTCGAGCTTGTCGCGCAACTGCCGATAGGCGTCTCCGAGCGGATCGCGCACGGCGCGGGAACGCAGCGAAAGCGCCGCCATCACCGCAAGCAGGACCCCGATCACGGCCGCCAGCACCAGCGCGATGCTTTCGAGCGTCGGTGCCAGGCCGAGCAGGTCGGCCAGGGCCTGCTGGTGTTCCTGTGAGTACGACAGCACCCACTGATTCCATGCGTTCTGCACGGCTTCCCAGTTGAAGCGCACCGAGCGCAGCCAACTGAAGTCGCCGGCCGCTCCCGGAAGAACGAGGCCGGACTGGCGCGCGAGTTCAGCCGCGCCGCGATCGATGCGCATCGGCGCAACCACCGCCGTCGGATCGATCCGCACCCAGCCGCGGCCCTGCAGCCAGACCTCGGCCCAGGCGTGGGCATCGGATTGCCGGACCGTCAGGAAGTTGCCGACCGGATTGAGTTCTCCGCCCTGGTACCCGGTGACCACGCGTGCCGGGATGTCGAGTGCACGCATCAGGACGACGAATGCCGACGAATAGTGCTCGCAGTAGCCCTCGCGCGTGTCGAACAGGAATTCATCGACCGAATGCCGGCCGAGCCGCGGTGGCGCCAACGAATACTGATAGCCGCCGCGCCGGAGGTGGTCGATAACAGCAGAGACGAGCTGGCCGTCGCTTCCAGTTCCCGCGCCGGCCGCGAAACGGTCACGCAGCTCAGAGGCGAACTGCAGCGTGCGCGGGTTGTAGTTCGGCGGCAGTGCCCGCCAGTCCTGAAGCTCGAGTTCGCTCGCCGTGGCGCCAAACCGAAAGCGGGTGAACGAACGCATCTCGTAGCGCAGGCGCTGGCTGACCAGGTCGTCAGCGACCAGCTGCATTTCGGGCGTCAGCTTTGCCCGCAGCTCACCGCCCACTGGAATCGCCGCCGGCGCTTCCAATGCGAACAGCCAGTCGCGCTTGTGCGGTTCCAGCGTCACCGTGTAGCTTGTTTCGGAGCGCTCATCGGGTTCGATCGACAAGGGCGCCGGATCGACGGTTCGCTGCTGCAACGGCGACCAGGCGCGGCCGTTGAAGTATCCGAAGACCGGTCCGCGCCAATAGAGCTTGTCGTTGCCCGGCGGGGCACCATCGAAGCGGGCACGAAATGCGATTTCACCCGACTCGAGCAGGCGACTGATCGAACCCGGCGCCATCGAGTTCGAGAGTCCGGTGTTGCCGGTCGATCCGTCGCCCGGCGTTCCCCACAGCGGTCCCGGGATGCGCGGAAAAAACACGAACAGCACGATCGTCAGGGGGATCGCCTTCAGCAACGTCCAACCGACAATCCGGAACTTGCGCGCTGCCGGCAGGTCGGTCTCGTCGAGATTGACGCTGACGAGCACGAAAAAAAGCGCGACCACCGCAAGCAGGGCCATTGCCGCGATGTGCAAGCCCTGGCCATACAGGAATTGCGTCAGCAGGATGAAGAAGGATAGGAAGATCACGACGAAGATGTCGCGCCGCGCGCGCATTTCCAGCAGTTTCAGTCCCATCAGCAGCAGCAGGAACGTGACGCCCGCCTGCTGGCCGACCAGCGTCCTGTGCTGCAGGTAGACCCCGACCCCCGCCGCAAGCAGCAATGGCACCATCAGCCATCGGCCCGGCAGCGGCTGCTGCGTGATCGTCAGGAACGCCCGCCAGAAGAGAAGCAGCAGGAGCACCGCGGTGGCCCACCAGGCGAGATGTTCGAAGTGCGGCACGACGACAAACGTCACCGCAAGCAGCAGGACCATCATGTCGCGCCGCTCGCGCGCGGCGCTCGACATCTGCGGTGCGAACAGCCGCGTCAGCGGGGCGAAGAAGCTCGCGAGCCGCGCGCGTCGGCCGGGCGGAGGCGCTGCGACGGCCGCCATCTCAGTGCCCGCCCGGCCGCCCGAAGGGCACTGAACGCCCCCTCCGGGGGCAGCGAACGAAGTGAGTGTGGGGGCGCTTCATGCACCCGCCCGGCCGCCCGAAGGGCACTGAACGCCCCCTCCGGGGGCCGAGCCCGCGCCGAGCGAGCGCCTGCGCGCTCGCGAGTGGCTGGCGAGGGACCGCCAGCCTGCATGCCGGCGGGCAGCGAACGAAGTGAGCGTGGGGGCGCTTCATACTCCGCCCGACTGTTCGAAGGGCAACGAGCGTTCCCTCCGGGACCAGCGAAAGCAATGTGCGTGATGGGCCTTCACTTCAGCCTTTGCAGAGCGCGAGTGCGGTGAGGCAGTGTTCGCGATGCGCGGCACCGCTGCCAATGAAGATCAGCGAGTCGGGCAGCCGCAGGCCATAGCGTGCCTGCGCGGCGTCCGCGTCCAGCACCCAGCGGGTGAGACGCGACAGGCGCGCCTCGACGCCGAGCGTTGCCGGCAGCGCATCGAAGTCGAGCATCAACTCGCCACCACCCACCGCTTCGAACTGCTTGACCGACAGATCATCGGAGCGTGCGGCGAGCTTCCACGCGATCATCTTCTGCGCATCGCCCGGCTGGTACGGGCGCACGCCCGCGAAGTCCTCGCCGCTCGCCGCCATGCCGACGCCGTCGCCACCGCCCGCACCCATCATCGGCAGCGGCGGGGCGTCGATTTCGGGCGCGGGATAGACCATTGCCGTCAGCGCCGGCGTCAGGTATGCCCATGCCCGCCACAACCCGAATGGATAGCGGGTCTCGATCGTGATGCGCGGCGCCGGCAGTCGTCCGCGCTCCGGTGCGGGCAATGCAACCGCGACCGCGCGCAATCCACGCGCTGGCAGCTCGATCGTAACGACCGGTCGCGGGCTTGACGCGACCGGCTCCCTGAACAACCGGAAGCGCTCGACCTTCGGTGCGAAGGAAAAGCGCAATGCAAAGCGGTCGGCGGTCGTCGAGTTGGTCGCGCTGATCTCGAAAGCAGCGACATCGCCGGCGAACACCGGCTCGACGCGTACGCCTCGCAGGATGATCTGCGCGAGATTCGAGTGCGTGTGATGCATGCCGACGACCGCCATGCTGGCAACCAGGAAGGTCAGCAGGTAGCCGAGTTGCAGGCTGTAGTTGATCGAGCCGACGAGCAGCATCAGCACGATGGCGGCGAACGTCAGCCCGGGAATCGTCGGCAGGATGTACACGCGACGCCGGTCGAGCAGCACGTCGCCCGCCTCCGGCCCGTGCCGCCCGGCGATCCAGTTCGTGATGCGGATCGTCAGCGGGTTGGCAGTGATGTTCACTGCAAACCTTCCTAAGGCACGGGCACGGCCGAGATGAGCTGGGTCACCAGTTCCCTGCCGTGCAGCGCGCGGCCGCTCTCCCGGCTGGTCGCGTGCAAACGATGCCCGGCCACGCACGACATGATGTTCTGCACGTCTTCCGGTATCACGTGTTCGCGGCCATCGAGCCAGGCCCAGGCGCGCGCCGCGGCGAGCAGCGCCAGTCCGCCGCGCGGGCTCAGGCCTTCCGCATATTTGCCTGACGCGCGCGTGTGTGCAATCAGCGCCTGGATGTAATCCAGCAGCGCTGCCGAAACGTAGACCTTTTTCACTTCGGCTTGTGCGCCAAGCAGATCGGCCGGGCGCGCGACCGCGGGCAGCGACTTCAACAGGTCGCGCCGTGCCTCGCCCGCGAGCAGCGATCGCTCCGCCGCGCGATCCGGATAGCCGAGGCTGATGCACATCAGGAAGCGGTCGAGCTGTGATTCCGGCAGCGGAAAGGTTCCCACCTGGTGCAGGGGATTCTGCGTTGCGATCACGAAGAACGGCTGCGGCAGCGGCCGCGACAGGCCGTCGGTCGAGACCTGGCTCTCTTCCATCGCCTCGAGCAACGCGCTTTGCGTCTTCGGGCTCGCGCGGTTGATCTCGTCGGCCAGCAACACCTCGGTGAAGATCGGGCCCGGGTGGAACACGAATTGACCCGTGCCGCGATCGTAGACGGAAACCCCGATCACGTCCGACGGCAGAAGATCGCTGGTGAACTGGATGCGGCGGAAAGGCAGTCCCATGGAAAGCGCGATCGCATGAGCCAACGTGGTCTTTCCGACTCCCGGCGCGTCCTCGATCAGGAGGTGCCCGCCGGCCAGCAGGCAGGTCAGGCTCTGACGAATCTGCAGCGACTTGCCGACGATGATTGTGCCGATCTGGCTGGCGGTCGCGCGGAATTTCTCTAACATTGGAAGGACAGGCGCCGGTTATTGGTTTGGCAGCAGGCGTCAAAGAATAACGGGCAGGATGGAGACAGATGCTGCAAACCGGGCTTTTCACGCACCGCGCTTGCGCGGAACACGAGATGGGGTCCTGGCACCCCGAGAGCCCGGAGCGTCTGGCCGCGATCCACGATCACCTGATCTCGACCGGCATCGCGCCGCATCTGGAGCACTTCGATGCCGCGCCCGCTTCGGTCGCCGCGCTCGCACGAGCGCATGACATCCGGTACATCGAGCGACTGCAAATCAGCGTACCACAGCAGGGATACCGGCCCTTCGATCCCGACACGTCGATGAACCCGCACACTTGGAACGCGGCGCTGCGTTCCGCCGGGGCGGTGATCGAAGCGGCCGACTGCGTGCTGCGCAAGGAACTCGCCAACGCGTTCTGCGCGGTGCGGCCGCCGGGCCACCATGCGCGCAAGGCCGCCGCGATGGGCTTCTGCTTCCTGAACAACGTCGCGATCGGCGCGCGCCATGCCCTCGAGGTGCACGGTCTCGAGCGCATCGCGGTGGTTGATTTCGATGTTCATCACGGCAACGGAACCGAGGAGATCCTGGCAAACGACGAGCGCGTGCTGATGGTCAGTTTTTTCCAGCATCCGTTTTATCCGTACACCGGCACCGACAACCCGGCGAAAAACATGGTGAACGTGCCGCTTCCGGCCGGAACCAAGGGCGACGTCGTGCGGCAGGTCGTCGACGAGGTCTGGCTGCCGAGGCTCACGTCCTTCCGTCCGCAGATGATCTTCATTTCGGCCGGATTCGACGCGCATCGCGAGGACGACCTAGGACAAATGGGCCTGGTCGAGTCCGATTACGCTTACATCACGACGCGCTTGATGGAAGTGGCCGCGGAGTTCTCCGAAGGCCGGATGGTCAGCTCACTGGAGGGCGGCTACAACCTGAGCGCGCTGGCGCGAAGTGTCGGCGCGCACGTCAAGACGCTGGCGCAGCTTTAGTGCCGGCGTGCCCAAAGCGGCAGCTTTTCGGTTCACTCCTGATGCGGAGACCCTGTGCATGGCCAAGCTCTGGATTGTCAACGTGCCGCCCGAACTCGACGAGGACGAGCTTGCTGCCTTCCTCGAGAAGTTCGGGCTCCCGCGGTTCGAGGAAATTCTGAGCGTGCCGGGCGACGGCTCGCGTCCGGCCGTTGCGCTTTCGTATCCCGGCCTCGGTGAAGAGGTGTTGCGCCGCTTTCAGCCGCGCATAAATGGCGTGCAATGGAAGGATCGTCGCCTGTCGGTCCAGGTCGTTCCGCCTGCACTGGGCGACGAGAAGTAGACGGGCTGCCGACGATGGGCATGCTGGACTGGCTGTTCGGGCGACGTACCGACGGCGATCGGACCGATGAACTGCTGACGCGCGCGCTTGGCCGCACGGTCGAGGTGGTTGAACCGAAGCTCGCCCTCGCGCGCGACTGGCAATCTCGGCTCCGGCCCGGTGTGGAAGCGGCGGTGGATCTGGCGCGTTCGACCGCCATGCGTCTGCAGGACTTTCATGACGCGTCGGAGATCGCGTGGAGTTCCGATCCCGTCATTCGAGCGCTGTTTGCGACCGCTGAGGATTTGACGCAAGTGCTCAAACGTTCGAGTGACCTGCAACGGCATTTTCGCGCCGGCGACACAGGCGACGAGGCCTACGCCGTATTGGGCGCGGACTTCGAGGCGAAGCGCGTACTCGGCGCCGCGCTGGAAGGCGATCGAGTCCGGCAGGACGCCGCCATGACGCAGGCCCGCTTCGGCGGACAGCACATACGCATTGTCGCTGCCACGCCGGAACTGCTGCAGCAGGCGACAGGTGTTCGCATCTTCAACCAGATACTGCTGGCCGCGACCGGCCGGTTGGTCGAAGTCGATCGCCAGCGCGAAGATACCAACGTTATGCGCGCGCTGCTGCAGGCGCGGCTACGCATGCTAGATGCCAACGAGTCGACCCTTGAACCGTGGGCGGCGGGCGACGCCGAAGCAACGGGCGACCCTGCGGCAGAGCGCGCAGAAATCGAGCGGCAACTGGCGGCGATGACGGCGGCAACGGAATCTCTGGGCGCCGGTGTACAGGGCATCGACAGGAAACTCGAGATCGTGCGTGATGCGCTGCTCGAAGCGACCCAGTCGATCCGGATCGAGCTGCGAGGGATCCGGCTCGATGCGGTGAACACTGTACTGGAAGAGGGCGCCCAGTCTGGCGCAGCGGTCGAGTTTCTGCAGATCACGACCAGGGAATTCCGCCGGGCTTACGTCGGGATCCGGGTGTCCCGCGCCGATGTGCCTGCGGGCGGACTGGCATTCGCGGACGCCGAGCGGACGCTGTAGTGAAGGCAGACCCGGGAAAATGCCCGATGCACAGGAGGAAGCAATGAATGCGCCTGAGGCCAAAGCGGTAGCCGAGCCCTATGTACACGTGGCGCGCGACGCCCGCGGCGTGGTCACGCTGACAATGAACCGGCCGCAGCAGTTCAATGCGCTGTCCGAGGAGATGATGACCGCCCTGCAAGCGGAACTCGATGCGGTTGCGCGTGACGATTCGGCACGCGTTGTCGTGCTGGCTGCGGTAGGCAAAGCGTTCTGCCCGGGACACGATCTGAAGCAATTCAAGTCGAACCCGTCTCTTGACTATTACCGCGGCATCTTCGAGCAGGGCGCTCGCCTGATGCTGACGATTCGCCGCATGCCGCAGCCGGTGATCGCGCGGGTGCATGGAATCGCGACGGCGGCCGGATGCCAGCTCGTCGCGAGTTGCGACCTCGCGGTCGCGGCCGAGGATGCGAGATTCGCGGTGTCCGGAATCAACGTCGGCCTGTTCTGTTCGACCCCGGGGGTCGCGCTTGTGCGCAATATTGCGCCCAAGGAGGCGTTCGAGATGCTGGTCACCGGTGACTTCATCGACGCGAAGACGGCCCAGCAGCGCGGGCTGGTCAATCGCGTTGTGCCCGCTGACCGGCTCGATGCCGAAGTCGCGGCCTTGGTTGACGCGATCGTCGCGAAGCCCGGCGCCGCGGTCGCGATGGGCAAGGAGCTTTTCTACCGTCAGATCGAGTGCGGCGTCGAGGCCGCTTACCAGATGGCGGGCCAGACGATGGCCTGCAACCTGATCGACCCCGTGGCGCAGGAAGGCATCGATGCCTTCATCGCCAAGCGCAAGCCGGAGTGGTCACCCGGCCGTTAGCTGCCGCGCGTATCCATGCTCAGGGAGTGATGCGCTCCGAGGGCTCGGAAGGCTCGGCCGCCGGAGGCTGATTGATCGCCCGCCGCAGAAAGCCGGCCAGCGGCGATTCGGTTTCCGCCTCGGGCTCGACTGCGGCGGCCGGGGCCGGGGCCGGCTCTTCGACCTTGCCTGGCGCGGGACGTGCCGCGCGTTTGGCCGGCGAGGTCGACTGTGATGCCGCAGGCCGAGCTTCACTGCGCGACGCGGCAGGCAACGCGCGCGAATCGCTCGGCATCGGCACCGCGATCGTGTACAGCGCCAACGCAAGCCAGCCGCTGATCATCAGCAGCGGCAAAACACGGGTCGACCACTCGGCCAGCACCATCATCAGAGCTCCCTGACGGGAGAACACGACCGGCCGTGCCGCCACGCGCTCCAGAGCCTCCTCAATGGTCCGGCGGCTGACGCGCAGCGGGCCGAGACGATCCTGGCTGCCTCTCACTCCGAAGTAAGCCAGCGCCATGACGAGCGTACCGAATCCCGCGATCGACGTGAGCAGCCAGCGCTTGCCGGGCAGTGGAACGGTCCAGCCTCCAACCAGCACGATCAGGTAGGCGACCATCAGGAAAGCCTGCGACAGCAGCATCCAGTTCAGGTGCTGGATCATCGCCGTCGTGCTGCCATAGATTCCGCGGTTCAGCCGATCGAGCTCGCGTTCGAGCGCGAGGCGATTGTCGTCGGATGGCAACGCAGCGGCGTCGGCCGCCCTGCGCACGGCGTCGGCACTGCCGTCAACACTGGATAGCGCTTTCATCGGAGCTCCTGGATCAACTGCGGAGAGTTTCGCCAGCCGCCAGTCGATGGAGCATCAGCCGTCCGTCCGAGCGCGTGTCACCCGCTTTGGCGATTCATTTCCCGCGGCGTCGAATCAGGGCGCCCGGATCAAGCGGCCCGGCGCAGTTCCTCGAAGTCCTCTTCGAGGAACGTCTCCGGGCGCGCGAGGATCCGCGTCGAATTGTCGAGACGCAGCGTCAGGCAGTAGGCGGCGCCGCCGGAACGATTGAACGAATCGAGCGGCACGATGTGGGTCCGATAGCCGCGCGCCGCAAGCTCCACCTGCGTGACGGCGGACGCATGGCACGAGACGACGTCGCGGCCGAGGCAGACCGAGTTGACGCCGAGGTGGAAGGCGTCGTCCTCGGTGGCTTCGATCAGCCGGTCTTCGCCGACGATTTCGCGGACGGCACTCGCAGCGCTGTCCGAAAATGCCTGCGGGTACCAGAGCACGTCGCCGTCGGACAGCACGCAGAAGCAGGTGTCGAGATGATAGAAGCGCGGATCGACCAGTTCGAGCGCAATCGCGGGCACTCCGTACAGCGATTCGATCGTGCGGAACACGTCGCGGCTCGACCGCTGTCCGTAGCCGGTCCAGATCAGCCGCCGCGTGGCGTCCCAGATCGCGTCGCCGGCCCCTTCGAAGGTAAGGCCCGCAGGCGGTTCGACAATTTCGTCAACGACGCCACGCGCGCGCAGAGCCTCGAAGAATGCACGGTTATGCATTTCCTCTCCCTGCCGCTCACCGCACTGGAAACGGGCAGGAAGGACCTTGCGATCGAGCACAAATGCCGAATTGGCCGTGAACACCATGTCGGGCAGGCCGCGCACCGGCGCCTGCACCTCGACGCGAGCGCCGAGCCGCTCGTAGATCGCCTTCAGTTGCGTCCACCCGCGCCGGGCGTCGGCGGCCAGCCGTTCGGCCGAGACGGCCCACTGCGCGGGCACCATCCAGGGGTTGATCGTGTAGCTCACCTCGAAATGTTCGGGCGAACACATCATCAGGTGGGCGGTCGCCACCGATCGATCCGACCCATCGGGGCTTGCGTGAGCGTCGTTTCCGCTCCGACGGGCTGCAGCCGGCGCCCCTTTCGAACGCCGCTCATCGGGAGTCTTCGTGCGCGGATCGAACTCCGCCAGCACCGCGGCGAAGATGTCGATGCCCCAGTCGAGCGCCTCGCGCGGAATCGTCAGGGGTGGCGCGAAGCGGATCACGGTTTCATGCGTGTCCTTGGTGAGCACGCCGCGTTCGGCCATGCGCTCGGCGACGGCGCGCGCGGAAACCGCGGGATCGAGCTCGACGCCGACCCAGAGACCGCGCCCGCGGACCGCGCGGATCAGCGGCGATGACAGATGACGCAGCCGCGACAGCAGGTGCGCGCCGAGTTCCCGGCTGCGCTCGACGAGGCGCTCATCCTCGATCACGGCCAGTGCCTCCAGCGCCACGCGGGCTGCGAGCGGATTGCCACCGAAGGTCGATCCGTGGCTGCCCGGCTCGAGCAGGTCCATCACATCGGCGCGCGCGACGAATGCCGACACGGGCAGCAGACCGCCCCCGAGCGCCTTGCCGACGATGACGCCGTCCGGCCGAATGCCTTCGTGCATGTAGGCGAACCAGTCGCCGGTTCGGCCGAGCCCCGACTGGATCTCGTCGATGATCAGCAGCACGTTGCGCTCGCTACACAGCTCGCGCGCTGCGCGGAGGAAACCCTTGGGCGGCGCGACGATGCCCGCTTCTCCCTGGATTGGTTCGATCAACACTGCGCAGGTGTTTTCGTTGAGCGCAGCGCGCAGCGAGTCGATATCGCCGAAATCGAAGTGGCGGAAGCCTGGGGCAAAAGGCCCGAAGTCGGCGCGGTAGGAAGGTTCGGTCGAAAAGCCGACGATCGTCGTTGAACGGCCATGGAAATTGCCGTTTGCGACGACGATCTCGGCACGGTCGGCGGCGATGCCTTTCGCGCGATAGCCCCAGCGGCGAACGACCTTGAGCGCGGTCTCGACCGATTCGGCGCCGCCGCTGGCCGGCAGCGCTTTCGCCGGCACCCCGAGATCAGCAACTTCGACGAGTTTCGCCAGGAACGGGGCGAGTGTCGTTGAGTAATAGGCGCGCGAAGTGACCGCGACCTGACGGGCCTGATCGATCAGCGCCGCGACCAGCCGTGGATGCGCGTGACCGTGGCTGACCGCCGAATAGGCGGACATGAAGTCGAGGTAGCGCCGTCCGTCTGCGTCCCACAGCCAGCAGCCTTCTCCCCGCTCGAGCACGACCGGGATTGGCGCGTAATTTGGCGCGGCAACGCCCTGCTCGAGGGAAATGGCCAGTTTCGACCGGTTGACGTCTGCTTTCATCGTTCACCTCATGGATCAGGGCAGTGTATTGCCGAGGCATGAAATGCACGGCGGAAGTGCGAAGTGCGAGACGCCGAATCGGAAACCGATATGCCGCCAAACCGCTGAATCGGCGGTGCGGCAGAACACCTCCGATCAGGGCAACGGGTAGCCGCGGAAGGGCTTGATCGTCTGCAACTCAGGCTTGGAAGCGATCTTCTCGACACCAAGCGCCGGATCATCGGTCCAGGCGTTGGTCAGTTCGCGGTAGTGATCGAGGTTGCGACAGGCCAGTCGCAGCACGTAGTCGCACGGTCCGGAGACGAGAAAACACTCGACGACTTCATCGGAATTGCGCATGCGTTGCTCGAAACGCGTGTGCGTAGCCTGCGTCTGGTCCTTCAGCGTGACCTCGACCATGATCGTCAGCAGGCTGCCGAGCTGGCGTGGCTCGACCAGTGCCATGTAGCCGGTGATGATGCCGCTGCGCTCGAGCCGGCGCACCCGCTCGAGGCACGCGCGGGCGCTGAGCGAGATGCGTTCGGACAGTTCCTGGTTCGTGATCCGGCCTTCCGCCTGCAGGATTTCGAGGATGCTGCGGTCGATGCGATCGAGATCCGGGGAAGCCATGGCCGCAGTATACGAATTGGATCCGACGCGGGACCTGCTGCTCCCGTAGCATGCAGCCGGTCCTGCCGAGTTCCTGTGAATCGATGCCGCTGCCCGAATCGACCGTGCTCAACCCCGGCGTGCGCCCGCGCGAGGTGTGGTCCTGGGCCGGCTACGACTTCGCGAACTCCGGCTACACGACGGTCGTACTGACGGCTGTCTTCAATGCCTATTTCGTCGGCGTCGTCGCCGCGAAGGCGGAGTGGGCCACGCTCGCCTGGACGTTGATGCTCGGCGTCTCCAACGCGCTCGTCATGTTCGCGATGCCGCTGATTGGCGCCTATGCGGATCTGCGCGCGCGCAAGAAGCGGCTGCTCGGCCTGTCGACGGCCGGATGCGTGCTGGGCACGGCCGCGCTCGCCGCGGTCGGACCGGGCGATGTATGGCTGGCGGCACTCGCGATCATCGCCTCGAATTTCTTCTTCATGACAGGAGTAGCACTCGTTGCAGCCTTCCTGCCGGAACTGGCACGCCCGCAATCGATCGGAAAGGTATCGGGCTGGGGCTGGAGTTTCGGTTACGTCGGCGGGCTGCTTACTCTTGCGCTGTGCCTGGGCTACGTGCTGGCTGCGCAGCAGCGCGGAGCACCCGCCGAACACTTCGTTCCGGTCACGATGCTGATCACCGCCGCGGTGTTCGGTCTGGCTGCGCTGCCGACCTTGCTGGTGCTGCGGGAGCGCGCGGTCCCGCAGGGCAGTGTGGAAGTCGGTCACCAGGTGCACGAGTCGGTGGCGCGGCTGATGCACACGCTGCGGCATATCGGCCGCTATCGCGACTTCGCGGTGCTGCTTGCGTGCGGCACGTCCTACCAGGCCGGCGTCGCGGTCGTCATCGCACTGGCCGCGATCTACGCGCAGGAAGCGATGCATTTCACCTTCGTGCAGACGATGACGCTGATCCTCGTGGTCAACATCACGGCGGCGATCGGAGCGTTCGCCTTCGGATACGTGCAGGACGCGCTCGGACACCGCCGGACGCTGGCGTTGACGCTGCTGCTGTGGCTCGCGATGACGACGCTTGCCGGAATCGCGACCAGCAGCGCGATGTTCTGGGTCGCGGCCAACCTCGCGGGCCTGGCGATGGGATCGAGCCAGTCCGCGGGCCGTGCGATGGTCGCCGTGTTCGCTCCGGAAAACCGGCGCGCCGAGTTCTACGGACTGTGGACAGTAGCCACGCAGCTTGCCGCGATCATCGGCCCCATCACGTATGGCGCCGTCGTCTACCTGACCGCCAACAACCACCGGCTCGGCATCGGAGTCACGGGGGTGTTCTTCCTCGTTGGCCTGGCCCTGATCGCGGCGATGAATGTCGAGCGGGGCCGGCGAGCGGCCCGCGCCGAGTGAAGCCGTCTGTTCTCTTGTCGCCCGGCCTAGCCCTGCGGCGAACCGGCGGTTGCCGCGATCGTGGGGGTCGCGAACAGCGCCTGGACCGCGATGGCGTCGCTTTCGCAGGACGGATCCGCGAGGTCGGCGTTCAGGTAGTGGACCTGGATGTAATGCGCAAATTCGTGCGCCAGCGACTCGTCGAGCGAGCGCTTGATGCGTACGTAATACGCGGGGTCATCCATCAGGTAGATCTCGTTGCGGGCCACAACGTACGCATTCGAGTACACGGGCGGCCGGAATTTCCATTGAACCGCAATTGCGTCCTGGAACCGGGCGAGCGGCGTCCGGCTCTGCAGCAGGATCGTCGGCAGCGGGATCTCCGGGCGTAGCGTGACGTTCATGCGGCGCGCGACCGCCTGCAGGATGTGGGCTGGGTCGAACTGCAGCCGGATCGGCTGGACCGGCTCGCCCGCATCCGCCGCCGGCAGGAGCGCCACGGCCAATGCCAGTGCGGCATAAAGGCGCGACAGGTGGCTCATGGCACTTCCTCTCCGATGCTGAGTCGCATGACAGCGACGACAGCACCGAAACTAGAGAGAAAGGCGCAGGCCGTATGTGCAATCGCGCACCGGATCGTGCGGGATCTTGCGCGGCCGCGCTTGACGCGGCGGGTTGCGGTGACTACGGTCTGGCGAGCCTGGATTTAGCTGGAAAGCGATGCGCATGCGTCGGGTCGCGCGGCTGCAGGCAGGATCCCACTTCTGTCATGCCCAGTATCTCGAGCGTCGAACCGTCAGGAATCGGGTTGCGTCGGATTGCCCTGCTGCAAGGGCTCTCCACGCAGAGCCTCGACGCGCTCGCGCGCGAGTGCGCATGGCGCAACTTCACTGCGGGTCAGCACATCATCACGCGCGATGCGAACGACCGGAACGTGTATTTCGTCGTGTCCGGGCGGGTCCGGGTGACCAGTTACTCGAAGGCGGGCCGGCAGGTGACTTTTCACGACCTGGAGCAGGGTGACTTCCTGGGCGAGATGGCCGCGATCGACGGCATGCCGCGATCGGCCGATGTGATCGCGCTCGAGAGTTCGCTGGTCGCTTCGATGACGCCGACCGTCTTCACCGGCCTGCTGCGTGGCGAGCCGGCCGTGGCCGCGCGCGTGCTGGAGCGGCTGGCCGGCCTCGTGCGAGGACTGACCGAGCGGGTCATCGATCTCAGCACCCTGGGCGTGCAGAACCGCATTCACGGCGAGCTACTGCGCCTGGCGCGGCAAGCCGGTGTCAGCGGGAACCAGGCCATCCTCGATCCCGCGCCCCGGCACGCTGACATTGCGAGCCAGGTCAGCACTTATCGCGAGCAGGTGACGCGCGAACTGTCTGCGCTGGCAAAGGCGGGACTGCTGGAAAAGGACCAGCGCAGACTCGTCGTGCGCGACGTGCGTGCGCTCGAAGCGCTCGTCTACCAGGTGCGCGGAAGCGTGTAGGAAGCCGCTCTGGCAGCTGCGGCTGGCGCGAGCTACAGGGCCGCGATGCCGGCCTTCGCGATGTGTGCGTCCTCGCTCGATTTGACGCCCGACACGCCGACCGCGCCGACGACCTGGCCGTCGACGATGATCGGCACGCCGCCCTCGAGCATCCCTTCCAGCGGAGCGGAGAGGAAAGCCGCACGCCCCTGGTTGATCATGTCTTCGTAGAGCTTGGTCTCGCGTTTGCCGAGCGCGGCAGCGCGCGCCTTGGCCGGGCCGATCTCGGAGGAGATCGGCGCGACGCCGTCGATCCGGTGCAGCAGGATAAGGTGCCCGCCATCGTCGCAGACGGCGATGACGACCGCCCAGTTGTTCACTCGCGCTTCGGCCTCCGCAGCGGCCGCGATCCGCTTCGCGTCGTCCAGCGTCAGCATCGGTTTCGTCAGCATGTCAACTCCTTGTCTTTGTCGCGTCAGTTGCCGCGGATTGTGTAATAGAGACCCGATAGCCACTCGCGCAGCGCTTGGTGCGACTGATGCAGGGCATCGGGCCCCGGAACCAGCTGATAAGGCGCAAACGGGCGTTGACCCATGTAGTCGGTCGCAGCCGGAATGACCGAGAAACCGGCCTGCTCGAACGCCCGCCGCGAACGCGGCATGTGAAGCGCGGAAGTGACGAGCACGACGCGCTCGATGCGCTGCGGCTTCAGGTCCTGCGCGGCCATCAACGCGTTTTCCCGGGTCGTATTCGCGGCAGTGTCGATCCAGCGGACTTGCACAGCGAATTCGCTGACCAGCGCCGTGCCCATCAGCGTCCCCTCCGCGAACTCGCCACCGTCGGGCTTACCTCCGGTGACGTAAAGCGGCAACCCCGACTCCCGCGCCAGTCGCGCCGCGTAGCGCAGCCGCTGCAGCGTGAACTTGTTGACGGTCTCGCCACCCCATTCCGGCGCGCCGCGGTTCCGCCCGCCACCCAGGACGACGATCGCCTGCGCGCCCAGCATCGCGCCGGCCGCGAGCGGGGCAGGCTCGAGCGTCCGCGCCAGCGCATTGGCGATTGCGGGCGTAGCAAGCAGCAGCAGCGTCAGTTGCGAAACGGCGATCAGCGCAATCGCGAAGCCGCGGCTGCGCTTCAGCAGCAACAAACCAACCAATGTCAGCAGGACGAGCGACGTCGGCGGCAGGATGAGGCTGGAAAGGATGTAACTGGGTGTCACGCGAAGAACCGGACGCAGGTCGCGGCGAGCTTACGACATCAGGACACCGCTGCCGCCGCATACCGGGGCGGCAGCGGCCCGGCTCAGGATCGAACAGCAGCCCGAATCTGCTCGAGC
The DNA here is from genome assembly GCA_036732825.1 of Burkholderiaceae bacterium. Classification (GTDB taxonomy): domain Bacteria; phylum Pseudomonadota; class Gammaproteobacteria; order Burkholderiales; family Burkholderiaceae_F; genus DAINBQ01. Next base: position 18,347 of record DAINBQ010000031.1, read on the forward strand.
GCGGTCGGATCCTCGATCGTCGTCAGGTCGCCCGGATCGCGGCCTTCGCACAGCGCCTGGATCGAGCGGCGCAGCAACTTGCCGGAGCGCGTCTTCGGCAGCACGCTGACGAAGTGCACCCGTGCCGGCCGCGCCACCGCGCCGAGCTGGCTGTCGACGACCTTCATCATCTCGCCTTCGTGCGCCAGTTTTTTCTCCAGCGTGTCCGCCTTCGCCGGGTCCTTCAGGATCGCGAATGCCACCGCGACCTGCCCCTTGAGCTGATCGGCGACGCCGACGACCGCGACTTCAGCGACGTTCGGGTGCGACGACAGCGACTCCTCGATCTCGCGCGTGCCGAGCCGGTGCCCGGCAACATTGATCACGTCATCGGTCCGGCCGAGGATGAAGAAGTAGCCGTCCTCGTCGCGGATGCCCCAGTCGAACGTCGAATAGACCTGCTTGCCGGGAATGGTGGTCCAGTAGGTCTTCACGAACCGCTCGTCGTCGCCCCAGACTGTCGTCATGCATCCCGGCGGCAGCGGGCCCTCGATCGCGACCACGCCTTTCACGTGATGACCGGTGATTTCCTCGCCGGTCGCTTCGTTGAAGAGCTTGACTGCGTAGCCGTAACAGGGCACGCCGGGCGAGCCGAACTTCGACGGCAGCGCCTCGACGCCGCGCGGAATCGCCAGGATCGGCCAGCCGGTTTCGGTCTGCCAAAAGTTGTCGATGATCGGCTTGCCGATACCTTCGGCGATCCAGCGCCCGGTCGGCTCGTCGAGCGGCTCGCCGGCCAGGAACAACAGCCGCAGGCTCGAGAGGTCGTATTTCTTCAGGAACGCAGGGTCCTGTTTCTTCAGCACGCGGACCGCGGTCGGCGCCGAGAACATCGTCGTCACTTTGTACTTCTCGACGATCTTCCACCAGATGCCGCCGTCAGGCCGGATCGGCGTGCCTTCGTACATGACGGTCGCCATGCCCGCGATCAGTGGCCCGTAGACGATGTAGCTGTGTCCGACCACCCAGCCGATGTCGCTGGTGGCGAAGTAGGTCTCACCGGGTTTACCGCAGAAGATGTGCTGCATCGATGCCGCGAGCGCGACCGTGTAGCCCCCGGTGTCGCGCTGCACGCCCTTCGGCTTGCCGGTCGTGCCCGACGTGTACAGGATGTAGCTCGGCTCGCTCGATTCCATCCACTCGCAGGCGACCTCATCGTTCATGTGCGCGGCGCGCTGTTGCGCATAGTCGACATCGCGCCCGGCCACCATCGCTGCCGGAGCCAGCCCGCGATCGACCATCAGCACTTTCTGCGGCGGAAACTTCGCGAGCGTGATCGCCTCGTCGAGCAGGTGTTTGTAGGGAACCGCCTTGCCGCCGCGCGAGCCGGCATCGGCGCTGACGATCACCTTGGGCTGCGCATCGTCGATGCGCGTCGCGAGACTGTGCGATGCGAACCCGCCGAACACGACCGAGTGGATCGCGCCGATGCGCACGCAGGCCAGCATCGCGAAAGTGGCCTCCGCGATCATCGGCATGTAGATCAGCACGCGGTCGCCACGGCCGACGCCGAGCCCCTTGAGGATGCCCGCCATGCGGTTGACCTCGCGGTACAGCTGGCTGAACGTGTAGGTCTTCTCGTCGCCGGTCTCGGTGGAGACGAAGATCAGCGCCGGCTGCTCGCCGCGCGTTGCCAGGTGACGGTCAACCGCGTTGTGGCAGAGATTGGTGGTGCCGCCGACGAACCACCGCGCAAACGGTGGCCGGGAGTAATCGAGCACGCGGTCGAACGGCTGCTTCCAGTCGATCAGCTGCGCCTGGTCGCCCCAGAAGCCTTCCGGGTCGCGTATCGACCTAGCGTGGAACTCCTTGTACGTCGTCATGCAGGCCTCCCTGAACCGGTGTCGCTTGTAATTCCTTTTGTTGCCGCACCAATTTCAGCAGCGGTGCGATCTGCTCGAGCAGCCTCGGCAGATGCGGCACCACTTCGGCCGCCCGGCCGGCGCGAATCAGCGCCAGCGCCAGGTTGATATCCATCGAGCCGTCCTCGGGCTTCGGGTCGATGCTGCCCGGGGCAGCCCCGTCCGATGTCCCGAGGATGATGCGGCGCGATCGATTCTGCTGCGCCTGCGCGGCCCGCTTTTGAGCCAGCGCACGAAGTTCCTCCGCGCTGCGCCGTAATTCTTCCGAAAGCGTGGACAAGCCGATGCAGGTCCAGACCTCGACGCCGGGGCCCGCGGCCTCGACGTTCTCCAGCACCTTGCGCAACCGGGCGGCGAACCGCAGCACGCCGGACAGGCCGGTCGAAGGCGTCGCGACGCAGAATTCGAAGCGGTCCGTGCGGGTGCCCAGGTCCTCCAGGCGGATCGACGCGGCCAGCGCGCGGCCGACCAGCTTGATGCGCTGGTCGATCTCGCCCTCCCAGGTCTCCGTCTGCGGCATCGACAGCTCGACCCGGACGCAGATCACCGCAACGTCGGAGAGGTTGCGCCGGGCGAAGGAGATCAGCTTCTCGACCTGCTTGTCGAAGAAGGGCGGATTGAGCAATTCGGTGTCCGCATCGACGGTGCGCGAAGACTCGAGCGAGGCCTGGCTTTCCGCGAGCGCTTCGCGCGTCGCCGACAGGCGGACCAGGACCTCCATGCGCGCGAGCAGCTCGGCGGCGCCGACGCCTTTCTGGATGAAGTCGGTGGCGCCGATCGAGGCCGCGCGCTCACGCTCGACGGTTTCGTCCTCGCCGGAGATGATGACGATCGGCAGTTC
>DAINBQ010000032.1:0-4734 GCA_036732825.1 Burkholderiaceae bacterium
CCGGTGATCTTGCTGCCGCGCACGACCTGGTCGGTGCCGACCGCAACGATATTGCGGTACATGTCCTTCAGGCTACCGGCGACCGTGATCTCCTCGACCGCGTAGCGGATACGGCCGTTCTCGACCCAGAAGCCGCTCGCTCCACGCGAGTAGTCGCCGGTGACGTAGTTGACGCCCTGCCCGATCAATTCGGTGACCAACAGCCCGGTTCCCAGCCGGCGCAGCATCACTTCGAAGTCGTCCTCCGGCTCGGTCAACTTTGACTTCAGTTCCAGGTTGTAGCTGCCACCCGCGTTTCCGGTCGACTTCATGCCGAGCTTGCGGGCCGAATACGTCGACAGGAAATATCCCTGAAGCACGCCGCCGGCGACGACGTCGCGCTCGAGACCGCGCACGCCCTCCTCGTCGAACGGGCTCGATCCATGCCCGCGCGGAAGGTACGGGTCTTCATGCAGCGACAGGTGGTCCGCGAAGATCTTCTGGCCGAGCGCATCGACGAGGAACGATGCCTTGCGGTAGAGAGAGCCGCCGCTCGCCGCCTGCACGAAATTGCCAAGCAGGCCGCAGGCAAGCGGCGCTTCGAACAGCACCGGACACTGGCGGGTGCGCAGCTTGCGGGCCGACAACCGTGCCAGTGCGCGCCGCGCCGCATAGTCGCCGACGGCTTCCGGCGACGCCAGTTCGGCCGGCGCCCGCGACGACGAATACCAGTCGTCGCGCTGCATGCCCTTCGAGTCTTTCGCGATCGGCGACACGGAAATCGAATGGCGCGAGTAGGGATAGCCGCCGACGAATCCGCGCGTGTTCGCGAGCACGAAGTGGCCGGACGATGTGTAGATGTTGGCGCCCTCCGAATTGACGATCTGCGGACTGACCGCGAACGCCGCGCCCTCACACCGCTTCGCCAGCCGGATCGCTTCCTCGGGTTCGAGCAGCCAGGGATGAAAGAGGTCCAGGTCCGGAGGCGACTGCTGCAGCGTGTCCGGGTCGGGCAATCCGGCCGCATCGTCCTCCGCTGTATAGCGCGCAATGTTGTGGGCCGCCTCGACCGCCTGCCGCACTGCGTCGACCGCGAAGTCCGACGTCGACGCATGGCCGCGCCGCTGCCCGATGTAGACAGTGACGCCGAGTCCCTTGTCCCGCGTGTGCTCGATCGTCTCGACCTTCTTCTTGCGGACCGTTACCGAGAGACCGGTCGATTCGCTGACTTCGCACGACGCATCGGATGCACCGAGAGAGCGGGCGTGCTGCAGGGCATCCAGCGCAAGCTCGCGCAGGCGGTCGTCGGAAATCGAGAAGATCGTCATCGAAGGGTCGGGCGCAGCGCACGGGTAGCGATCGGTATCATAAACGCCGATGATCGAGAATCCAGCCGACGCCGCTTCCGGCAACGAAAACGAACGCCCGAGCAAGACCCAGCTCAAGCGGGAGATGCACGAGTTGCAGGCGCTCGGCGTCCAGCTCACACAGCTGAGCCGGGACCAGATCGCGCGGCTCCAACTGCCTGAAGAACTGCGCGAGGCAGTGCTCTTCGCGCAGCAGGTGACCAGCCACGAAGGCCGCCGTCGTCACCTGCAATACGTGGGCAAGCTGATGCGGCGAACCGACGCCGACGCGATCCGGGCTGGTCTCGCCCGCGTGACCGGCGCATCGCGCGCCGCGGTCACGCTGATGCATCGCGCCGAGCAGTGGCGCGATCGGCTGCTGGCGGACGATGCCGCGCTGACGGACTTCGTCGCCCACCACCCGGACGCCGACGTGCAGTGGCTGCGAACGACGATCCGCGCCGCGCGCCGCGAACACGAGATGCAGCGCCCGCCGCGGCATGGTCGCGAACTGTATCGCTGGTTGCATGTCTGTCTCGAAAGCGAACTACGCACCGATGAAACCTGAGCGTTCACATCCGGACGAACTGATCCTCGGGCTCGTCTCGGTTTCGGATCGCGCGTCGAAAGGCGTCTACGCCGACCAGGGGCTGCCCGGCCTGAAGGATTGGTTTGGGCGCGCGCTGAAGAGCCCGTTTCGCGTTCACGAACGTCTGATTGCCGATGAGAGAGGCGCCATCGAGCGCAGTTTGATCGAACTCGTCGACGAGCTGGGATGCGACCTCGTTCTCACAACCGGCGGCACCGGTCCCGCGCAACGCGATGTGACGCCCGAAGCAACGCTCGCGGTCGCGACACGCGAGATGCCGGGCTTCGGCGAACAGATGCGCCGCATCTCGCTCGAGTTCGTGCCGACCGCGATCCTGTCGCGCCAGGTGGGCGTATTGCGCGAGACTGCGGGTCATGCCGCGCTGATCCTCAACCTGCCGGGCCAGCCGAAAGCGATCGCGGAAACGCTCGAGGGCCTGAATTCCGATGGCCGGACCATGGTGCACGGGATATTTGCCGCCGTTCCGTATTGCATCGACCTGATCGGCGGGCCTTACATCGAGACCAACGAAGCCGTGGTCAAGGCATTCCGTCCCAAGAGCGCCCTGCGAAAGCCACCTGGATGAGCGAACTGCTGCCGGCCGTCGAATTGCAAACGCACCCGGCGCCGTCGGCCGGCGTGATCTGGCTGCACGGACTCGGCGCCGACGGCTACGACTTCGTCCCGGTCGTGCGTGAACTCGAAGCGCTCGGGGCGCCTCCCGCGCGCTACGTTTTTCCCCATGCACCGACGATGCCGGTGACGATCAACGGCGGCTACGTGATGCGCGCCTGGTACGACATCCTCGGCAACGATCTCGTCCGGCGCGAAGATGAGCGCGGCATACGCAGTTCGCAGGCGCTGGTCGAGGCACTGATAGCGCGCGAATCCGGGCGCGGCCTGCCATCCGACCGCATCGTCCTGGCTGGCTTTTCACAAGGCGGCGCGATCGCACTGCAGACGGGGCTGCGGCAGCCAGCGCCGCTGGCGGGCCTGCTCGCGCTATCCACCTATCTGCCGCTCGCGGCTACTGTCGCTCAGGAACGTTCAGCGGCCAACGCAGGGACGCCGGTGTTCATGGCGCACGGTGCGTCGGATCCCGTGATACCGATCGCGCGCGGTGCGGCGTCGCGCGACGCGCTGCAGGCGATGGGCTATCCGGTCGAGTGGCACGAGTACGCGATGCCGCACTCCGTCTGCGAAGAAGAGATCCGCGACATCGCGCACTTCCTCAAGCGCGTTCTGGGCTGAGGCGGCAAACTGCGGTTGCGCCCGGTGCTCCTAGCGCCGGTCGACGCTCCACGCGCCGGGTCCGAGCGCAGCGATCAGCAGCAGTCCGCCGATTACCGCAACGTTCTTCATGAAGAACAGCTGCTGCGTCATCTGCTGCGCTTCGGGCATCGTCCAGAAGTTGTGGAAGAAATAGTTCGCAAGCACGGTGAATGCCGCCAGCGCCAGCGCAGCCCAGCGCGCCTTCCAGCCGATCACGAGCATCACTCCCGCCACGAGTTCTACGACCAACGCAGCCACGGTCAGGACTTCGGGCAGCGGCAGCCCCTTCGAAGCGATCCAGCCGGCGGTGCCTCCAAAGCCGCCAATCTTCGAATAGCCGGCGAGCAGGAACATCGGCGCCAGCAGCAGGCGACCGAACAGCGCCAGTGCGTTCGTCATCGTTGGACTCATTGAGACTTCCCTTTCAGGTTCGTGAGCATGCCTGCATCACGGTAGATCAAGAACGATGACTTCGGCGCCCTCGCCCCGTGAGAGGATCAGCCGGTCGGCTTCGGTCAGCTGCGCAGCATCGCCGGCGACAAGTCGCGTACCGTTGATTTCGACCGCGCCGCGCGCGACGTGCACGTACCCTTTGCGACCCGGTGCCAGGTCAAGCGCAGCGCTTTCCGCGCCGTCGAAGAGGCCCGCGTAGACGCGCGCGTCCTGATGCAGCCTGACCGAGCCTTCGGCGCCGTCTGCCGACGCGATCAGCCGCAGCCGGCCGCGTTTGTCTGCGCGCTCGAAGCGCTTCTCCTCGTAGCTCGGTTCGATGCCCTGCACGGATGGCTGGATCCAGATCTGCAGGAAGTGAGTCGTCTGCGACTTCGAGTGGTTGTACTCGGAGTGCATGACACCCTTGCCGGCGCTCATGCGCTGCACGTCGCCGGGACGGATCACCGAACCGTTGCCGATGCTGTCCTTGTGCGCGAGTTCACCGTCGAGCACGTAGCTGATGATCTCCATGTCGCGATGGCCGTGCGTGCCGAAGCCCTGGCCGGGCGCCACGCGATCTTCATTGATGACGCGCAACGGCCCGAAGCCCATGTGACGCGGGTCGTAGTAGTCGGCAAACGAAAAGCTGTGAAACGACTGCAGCCAGCCATGGTCGGCATGACCGCGCTCGGAACTGCGACGTACGACAAACATCTGGTGGCTCCCTTGGTCCCCGCGGATTGCGGGTCGATTCCCGAAGCAGCGATGTTGGGGGAATTCCCGAGCAAAAACATCGGGTATAGACTGACGGAAACATTCAATTAATCCGAACATGTCGAGACTCACGATCGATGCGCTCCAGCTGGTCGATGCGATCGCGCGCCAGGGGAGCTTTGCAGCCGCGGCGGCCGAGCTCGGGCGCGTGCCATCGGCAGTGACCTACGCCGCGCGGAAACTCGAAGAGGAGCTGGACGTCCTGCTTTTCGATCGACGGGGCTATCGCGCCCGGCTCACGCCGGCGGGTGATGAATTGCTGAAGGAGGGCCGCCTGCTTCTGGCGGCCGTCGACGATCTCGCCCGCCGGGTCCAGCGCGTGGCGGCAGGATGGGAGCGGGA
>DAINBQ010000032.1:4834-19636 GCA_036732825.1 Burkholderiaceae bacterium
GCGGCTGGCGCCGCGGGATTCCGGTCTGCTGGGAGTGCAGGACACGCTGACCGTCTCGACAATCGGTCAGAAGATCGCTGCCCAGAAAGCCGGGCTCGGCTGCGGCTTCCTGCCAGTGCACCGCATACGTAATGAACTCGACCGCGGCGAACTGATCGCGAAGGAAACCGACCAGGGGCGGCGCGAAAGCGCTTTGCATTACGCGTGGCGCACCGACGCCCGCGGCAAGGCGCTCGACTGGTGGCTCGCGGCGCTCAGGAACTCCGCGACACGCGCGGCACTAACGGCGTGACGTTGGCCGGCAGCATCGCGCCCTGGGCGAACGAGAACCGGTTCTTGCCCTTCAGCTTGGCGTCGTACATCGCGAGGTCGGCCAGCTGCAGCAGGCGCTCGAGGTCGCGACCCTGTTCCGGCGCGAGCGCGACGCCGATGCTCGCGGATACCGTCAGTGTCGGCAGATTGCCCGGCAGGTGGACCGGCTGCGAGATCACGTGCAGCAGTCGCAGCGAGATGCGCTCCACCTCGATCAGCGCACCCACGTCCGGCACCAGCACCGCGAACTCGTCACCGCCGCGCCGCGCGACCGTGTCCTGCGGCCGCATCACCCGCGTCAGGCGCAGCGCGATCTCGCGCAGCACGAGATCGCCGACCTCGTGCCCGTGGCGGTCGTTGATTTCCTTGAAGCCGTCGAGATCCACGGCCAGCACCGCACAGCTGACTTTCCTCAGCTCGGAGGTCGCGAGTGCCGCCGCCGCCCGTTCGGCGAGCAGCCTTCGGTTGGGCAACCCGGTGAGGTCATCGTGCTGAGCCTCGTGCAGCGCGCTGGCCTCGCGCTGTTTCAAGGTGTCGATATCGGCGATGACGAGGACGAACTCGCCGGGAGAGATCGATCGCGCCGTCACCTGGCACCAGGCCGCGCCTTCGCCGTGCTCGGTCTTCCCGCCGCGCCGCACTCGAAGCTCGCGCACGACGGCCTGGTCGCGGTGGCGCGCGCCGTCCGCGGCTTCCGTCACATCGTGCCAGTCAGCCGGCTCGAGCAGCCACTCGGAGACCTGCGTGCGCGCAAGCTCCTCAGGAGGCAGCCCGGCCATGCGGAGGAAGGCATCGTTGCAGCGCTGCACGACGCCTTCCTTGACGACGGCGATCGCCTGTCCGGCCGAGTCGAGCACGGTGCGCTCGACGCGCAGCGCCTCGGACAGCCGGCGCTCGCGCGACTTCAGCGCGGTCAGGTCGGCGTTCATGCCGATCGCCCCCGCAAAGCGGCCGTCGGGGTAGCGCAGTGGCCTTGCGCTGATCGAGACGATGACGCGCCGGCCGTCCTGCGTGATGTGGACGGCCTCGAGGTTCCGGATCGACTTGCCTTCGCGCAATCCATCGAACGCGCTGCGAACTGCCGGCTGTTCGGCGTCGGCGGGCAGCAGAACGTCGACCGGGCGGCCGAGCAGCTCGCGCGTCTCATAGCCGTAGATCTCGCGCGCCGCGCGGCGACTTGCGAAGGTCAGGATGAATTCGTCGTTGCAGGCCCAAATCAGGCTGGCCGAGGCTTCGACCAGCGACTTGTACTGGCCCTTGCTGCGCTTGATCCGGTCGAGTTCGATCAGCTCAGTAGGCGACGCGATCGTGTCGAGCACGAGCACTGCCTGCAGCTTCTGGCTCGCATACGGAACGAAATGACTGCGCAGGTGCAGGCGTCCGCCCGAGCTGCTGGTCCGGGAATTCACGACATCGAATACGGGGTGGCCTGACAGTGCCTTCTGCAGCGCCTCGACGACCGCCGGCCGCGACTCGGCCTTGAACTCGAATGCCTGGTCCCATTGCGGCCGCAGCCGCGTGTCCGTTTTCAGTCCCCAACGGCGCGGCTCGACGCCCTGCGCGTGCACGACTCGACCCTGTGCATCAACCAGCCAGACCAGCACCGGTAGTCGCGCAAGCAGGTCCGTCGTCGGCTCGGTGGTGCGCTCTGCCAATGCCTTGGCCGCCGCGATCGTGCCCACGACCGGCGGCAGGCTTTCGCCGGTTGCCTGGCGCGTCACGCAGACCACGCGCACATCACGCGCCTCTCCCGTTGCATCGCGCAGGCTCATGCGCTCGTCAAACACGGTGCCGCTGCGCAGGAAGTCGCGATACAGACCATTGATCCGCGCTCGTTCCGATTCCGCGAGGAGATAGGCGAGCGGGAAACCGGTCGGGTCGCTTGCAATCGCCGGGTCGGCCGGTGCCGGAAATTCGCGCGGCAGCACGAGTTGACCGCTCTCGTCGCGATACCACGGCAGGCCCTGCAGTCCCCCGATCCACTCCGCGAAGCGGCGCGCGTCCTCGAGCAGGCGCGCCGGCCCGAATGGCTCCTGCGCAGCCTTCGTCAGCGCGATCACGATGATCGATGAGGCGCGGCCGGGCTCCATGAACCGCACTCGCCCGCTCCAAAGTGCGCTTTCAAACGTCCGTCCGGCCGGCCGGACTTCGACCGCAACGCTCGACTGCGAGGGATGCTGGGTTGGATCGAGTGCGTTCGGCGGATCGGCGATCAGGCACTCGCCCACGACGGTGCCGACGATCGCTCGCTCACCGCGACCGACGAACTCGCAGGCCGACCGGTTGACTTCGATGATCCGGCTGTTACGCACGACGATGACCGGCGTCGGAATCGCGTGGATTGCAGCTTGCCAGCCGAACTTGGTGGGATTACTGATCAGCGTGTGGTGCGCGCTGCGGCTCGCATGGCGTGCGAGTGGCTGCTGACGGCCGATCCACCATGCAGCGAGCAGCCAGAGCGGAAACACCAGCGCGAAGCTCGGCATGTCACCCTGCGCGCGCCAGGCGCCGATGGCAAACACGCCGACCCAGGCGCCCACATAGAACGTCCAGACCCGCGGCCAGCCGCCGTAGCTGAGTGCCGCGAGAAGGACGGCGCCTGCGGCAGCGAATGCGCCCGGTCCGGCAAGGAAGACCGCCGACTGCGGCACCCAGGCGAGCAGTGCGGCCCACAGCACGAGATCGGCGACAGCAGTTCCGAAGTAGATGCGCGCGCCGGCCGACTCTGCATACACAGGACCGCGTGCACTCGCATATTCGGTCGCGACCAGGTAACGCACGGCCGCATTGACGCCGAACAAAGCCAGCCAGCCCAGTGACAGCGCGTCGGCACCGGCGGACATCGCAGCAAACGTTGCGAGGAGTCCGACCAGCAGCAGCGCCGGCAGGAGTCGTCGCTCGGCCGCGAAGGCAACTCGCAGGTCGAATCGCCCGCGTGGCTCCAGTCGCCGGGTTCCCGGGCGGCGTGTCATCGCTGCTGGTCCGCTGTCCATCGTCACGGCTGGGCGTCGATGCCTGAAGGGCCGAGACGGCATCAGGCGTGCCTCTCGGGCAAGCGGGCATCGTAGCGGCCGCGCGGTCGCGCCAGCAATCGCCGACTGTCGGGGGATGCGCGCTTAGGCCGAACGGATGATCTACAACCAGCTCAAGGCGCGCGCAGCGCCTCCAGCTCGCCGGCGAACTGGTAACGATTCTTGCCGGCTGCCTTGGCTGCGTACATCGCATTGTCGGCAGCGGCAATTAACACGTCGAAGTCATGGCCGTCGCTCGGAAACAGCGCGATGCCGACGCTCGCGTGCATGCGGACCGTGCGGCCCGGAACTTCGACGTTTTCGCTTGCGCCCGCGATCAGCTTCTCCGCGACAACCACTGCCACCGAGGGGTCCTCGATCTCCGGCAGCAGCACGACGAATTCGTCGCCCCCCGTGCGCGCGACGACGTCGTAGTCGCGCAGCACGCTCGACAGCCTCTGCGCGACCCGGCGCAGCAACGCATCTCCGTACTGGTGACCAAACAGGTCGTTGATCTCCTTGAAGCCGTCGAGATCGAGCACCATGACGGCGGCCAACCGGCGCTGTCGAAGGGCCACCGAGAGCAGTCGTCGCGCATGTTCGACCAGCAGGCGCCGGTTCGGAAGCCCCGTCAGATCGTCGTGATTCGCCTGGTGCCAGGCGATCTCCTCGCGCCGTTTCAGCGCGGTGATGTCGGTGAGCACGAGGATGCGCGAATGGCCGTCGCCGGCCTGGCGCGACGCGAGCTGGCACCAGACACTCCGGCCGTCCCGTGCGCGCAGCATCACCTCGTGAATTGCGGCGTCGCCGCGCACGCCGGCGGCATTGGTGGCCTGCTCGATCGTTTCCCAGTCGCCGCGGTTGGCGAGGATCTCCTCGACCGGCTGTCCCAGCAGTGCTTCGCGCGTCACGCCGAGCATTCGTGCGAGCGCGCCGTTCGGCCCTTCGATCCGGCCCTTGCGCACGAAGGCGATGCCTTCGCCGGCAGCGTCGAAGATCGCCTGCTGGTTGCGCAGCGCGATGTTGAGCTCGCGCTCGCGCTGCTTGATGCCGGTGATATCGCTGCAGATGCCGGTCACCGACTCGACGTTACCGGCGTCGTTGATCATCGGCAGCGCGCTGACAGTCAGATACAAGGGCTCGCTGCGCTTCGAGCGGTGCACGACCTCCATGTCGAACACCGGGCGCCCATGCAGCACCGGAGCGAAACGGCGCAGAAACTCGCGTCGCGTGAACTCGGGCGCACTGAAGTCCCAGACATGGCGGCCGATCATCTCGCGCGGCTCATAGCCATAGAGGTCGCGGCACGCACGATCGGAAACGAACGTGAGACGCCCGCGCTCATCGCAGACCCAGATCAGCGATGGCGACGCCTCGACCAGCGCACGGTAGCGCCGTTCGCTGTCGGCGAGCCGGTGCTCGGCGTCGCGACGCTCGGTGTTGTCGACGATCGAAAGCACCAGGCGGGTCGCGCGACCGTCGGTCCCGCGCACCGACTGGCCGCGCAGGATGACCCAGACATAGCTGCCATCGGCGCGCTGCATGCGGCATTCTTCGCGCAGCGCAGCGCCGTGCTCGACATGGCGGCGGCGCGCCGCGCGCACGCGGTCGCGGTCGTCCGGATGCAGCGACTCCGTGAATCGGTAGACCTGCAGGAAGGAATCGCGGTCCGGGTAACCGAGAATCTCGCAGTAGCGCGGCGAGAAGAAGCGCTCGCCCGTCATCAGGTTGGTTTCCGAGATGCCGGCGTCGATCGCATCGAGTGCGAGCCGGAGCTGCTCGCGGCTGCGATTGAGTTCGGCATTGGCGTGTTCCTGCGCCCGGGCCGAGGAGTCGGCGCGGGCCCGCATCGCGACGTTGTTCGACAACGCTTTGCGCAGCCAGCGCGACGACATCGCGGCACCGATCATCGTCAGCGCCCATGCGAGCAGCGTGATCTCGCGCAGCGGCATTTCGCGCGCCAGCATGAAGACCAGTTGCGCGAAGCCGATGGGCACTGCAAACGCGACCCACGGCAGGCCGGCCGGACCGAACACGAGCAACATGCCCAGCACGACGACGATCGTGAGTGCCAGCTGCAGCAACGACGCATGCTGGTTGAATGCCGGAAGCAGGACCAGGGCAAGGGCCCACGCAGTGCCTTCGATCGCTGCCAGCGCCGTATACACCTGGGTCGCTCGCGGCAGGTAGCCCGGCGTGGAAGGCAGGCGGCTGACGATGAACTGGCAGAACCAGGCGCGCGTGCCGACGACGACCGCGAGCGCAGACCACCACGCGAGCGCCGGGGGCAACCGCTCCTCGCGCCAGAGCAGCAGCACGAGCAGCAGCCCGAATGCGAGCGTCGCAAACCAGGTCGTCCGGCCGAGATTGACGGAGAGTTTGAAGAGTTCGGCGGTGACGGTGAGCTTGGCCAAGTGAGCGCAGTGCAGGCAGGCGGCCGCCGCAGTGATCGCCGCGAGGCCTCACCGCATAATCGGTTGATTAGGGGCCCGCCTGAACGCAAAAATGCGGGGCAGATCGGGTCGAAATCCTTGCCGCCGAAGGGCTAATTCGGAAGTGACCGCCTATCGAGGTCGTTTTGCTCCTTCCCCGACCGGGCCGCTGCACGCGGGGTCGCTCGCGGCGGCACTCGCAAGCTGGCTCGATGCGCGCGCCGCAGGCGGCACCTGGCTCGTTCGCATCGAGGACATCGATCCGCCGCGCGAGGTGCCGGGAGCCGCGCGGCACATCCTCGAGACGCTCGCGCGTTTCGGAATGGAGTCGGACGAGGCCGTGCTGTTCCAGAGCCGGCGCGGGGACTTCTATGAGGCGGCGTTTGCCCGGCTGCAGGCCGCCGACGCCCTGTATGCGTGCAGTTGCTCACGCAGCGACATCGAGCGTGCGATCGCGGCGCTCCCGGACTGGCCTCCCGGCGTCTATCCGGGCACCTGCGCAAGCGGCCGCAGCAAGGCGCGACCGCTGCAGGCCTGGCGTATTCGCGTGCCCGACGAGGTGATCGGCTTCGCCGATCGAGCGGTCGGACGCTACGAACAGCGGTTGGCCCGCGATGTCGGCGACTTCGTCGTACGGCGCGCCGACGGACTGTGGGCCTACCAGCTTGCGGTGGTCGTCGACGATGCCGCACAGCGCATCAGCGACATCGTGCGCGGCGCCGACCTGCTGGACAACACGCCGCGCCAGATCTTCCTGCAACGCGCGCTCGGACTGCCGACGCCGCGCTATCTGCATGTTCCGATTGTGCTCAATGCGGCGGGAGAGAAACTGTCGAAGCAATCCGGCGCAACAGCCCTCGACGAGACGCGCCCTCTCGCGGAGTTGGAACGCGCGGCGCAGCACCTTGGCCTCGCTATCGGCGCAGCGTCGGTCGGCGCCTTTCTGCGTGCGGCAACTGAAGCGTGGCGCGAACGCGGGTCGAGCCCGGGCTGAACCTCAGCGAACCGCGGCGACAACGCTCGCGACCGCAGCCGTCAGCTGCTTCGCATAGCCGATGTGCAGGAACTCGTTCGGACCGTGCGCGTTCGATTGCGGGCCGAGCACGCCGGTCACGAAGTACTGCGCGCGCGGGAACTTGGTGCCCAGCATGTTCATGAAGGGAATCGTCCCGCCCTCGCCGACCCAGGCGACGTCGCGTCCGAACGCGCGCCTTGAAGCGTCGGCGAGCGCCGTCAACAGCCACGGTGCGGTCGCCGGTGCGTTCCAGCCGGTCGCACCGACATCCGCATCGAAACTCACCTTCGCCTGGTAGGGCGGGTCGGCGGTCAACGCTTTTCGAATCGCCGCGGTTGCGCGTTCCCCGTCGACGGTCGGCGGCAGGCGCATGCTGAGCTTGAAGCTCGATTTCGGACGCAGCACATTGCCCGCCGAATCGATCTCGGGGAAGCCCGCAGCGCCGGTCACCGCGAGAGCGGGACGCCAGGTCCGGTTCAGGATCCCCTCGACCGGATCGGTCGTCGTCGGCATCGCATGCGCGTGCCCGCTTGCGTGATCGCAGCTGACCCAGGGAAATTCCTTCCACACCTGGTCTCCGAGAATCGCCCCGGCCGCGCGCGCCTGTTCGACGCGTTCGGCCGGAATCGCTTGGTGCAGCTCGGGCAGCAGAACGCGCCCGGTCGCGGGATCGTCGAGCCGGTTCAGAAGCTGGCGCGCGATCCGGAACGACGACGGAACGATCCCGCTCGCGTGGCCGGAGTGCACGCCCTCGGACAGGATCTCTACGGTCAGCGTCCCGCCCGCCAGCCCGCGCAAAGAGGTCGTGACCCAGAGCTGTTCGTAGTTGCGGCAGCCCGAGTCGAGCCCGACCACCAGCTGCACGTCGCCGAAACGGGGCGCGAGCAGATCGAGGTACGCAGGCAGGTCCGGGCTACCGCTCTCCTCGCAGGTCTCGATGATGCCGACACAGCGCGGACGCGGCACCGAGTGCGAGTCGAGCGCAGCGATCGTCGTCAACGCTGCGTAGATCGCGTAGCCGTCGTCGGCGCTGCCACGGCCGTAGAGCCGGCCGGCGTCGATCACCGGTTTCCACGGCCCGAGGTCAGCGCGCCAGCCGGTCATCTCCGGCTGTTTGTCCAGATGACCGTAGAACAGCACCGTGCGGTCGTCGCCGAGGCCGTGCGTCGCCGGCACGTCGAAGAAGAGACAGGGCGTGCGGTCGTCGATCGCGACGATTTCGAGCTTCAGGCCGCGGATCGCCTGTGCGCGGCTCCAGGCCTCGGCCGCCTTGACCACTGCGTGCAGATGCCCATGCAGGGCCCAGCTCGCGTCGAACATCGGCGACTTGGCGGGGACACGGACGTACTCGACGAGTCGGGCGACGAGGTCCTCATCCCACTTGCGGGAAATGAACGGAAGCAGATCGGCAAGATTCATCGGCGGTGTCGCATTGCAGTGGAAAGTTCAAGTTTATTCCCGGCCCAACAAAAAAACGGCCGCGGAACCGCGGCCGTTTCCCGTCGAGCAGCGCTGCTATTTGCCGGCCTTGGCCGCAGTTTTCTTCGCCGCCGGCTTTGCCTCCGCCGGAGGCGGCGTCGCAGCGTTGTTCTTCGTCTCGACGTTCAGGTTGACCGCCGGCCAGCTACGCCCATGACATGCAGGATTCGCGCAGAAGTTTCCGCCCTCGCGGCCGAACTCGAGCTTGCCGTGGCACATCGTGCAACTCTCGTCCAGCTTGAACCGATGGTCGTGCATGAAGTTCGCTTCGCTATGGCTGGCCGGCGGCGTGACGCCGGCGACGATCGTCGATGCAACAGAGCCCTTGCCGCTCTCGAGCTTCACCTGCGGCAGGTCGTGGCACAGCGTGCACTGCAGCCGGATCGATTCGCCCTGCTCGTTCAGGTGCTTGCCGTCGTGGCAGCGGAAGCAGCCCGGCGCGTCGAGGTGACCGGTGTGGATCGGGAACGACTTCCAGGTGATGCCGTTCGCGTCGAACGACGTGTTCAGCAGGAGCCTGCGCATCTCGGCCGCGAATTGCTTCTCCTTCGCCTGATCGTCCGGCTTGACGGATGCCTTCGCGCTCCAGGCGGAGATCGCCTCGTCGATCTTGGCTTCGCGCTCCTTGCGCGGCCCGGAGATGTCGCCAACCGTGGCGATCAGCGCTTCGGCGCGCGCCTTCGTGCTGGGCAGGCTGCGGTCGATCCGGCCTGCGGCGATCGCATCGTCGACTGCGCGCGACGGGCTCTGGAATGGATGCCCGATCTGGTTGTGGCAGTCGTAGCACTCGATGCGGCGCGGCTCGAGCTTGGCGAGTTCGTCGGCGGTGACCTTCGACGTCGGATCGACGTAGGTACTGGTCTTGCCGTCCTTGTACTTGATCTGCACCCACGGAATCTCGCGCGCCTGCGCGGTCGGCGTCTTGAACTGGACCTCGTTCTCGATGTGCCAGTGGATGCCCTTGGCCTCCTTCTCGCGCAGCACGCCGGTCGCGGTGTGCAGCGTGAGGCGCGTCGTCTGCTCGCTGCTCTCGACGTCGCTCGCATAGCGCTTCCTCAGCGCGATGCTGTCGTGGTGCTCGGCCGAGGGCCAGTGGCAGGCCTCGCAGTTGTCGCTGGACGGGCGCAATGTGTGCGACCCGACCGGCCGCTCGTAGCCGACGATCATTCCCCACAGCTCGTTGACGTGAGTCGGCTTCAGCGCCATCAGGTGCAGCGTTGACAACCGCCCCATGTGGCATTCGACGCACTGCACGCGCGCATGCACCGACTGCTTGTGGATGATCGACTCTTCCGGATGCACCTGGTGGCACACATTCGCGCAGAACGCGTCGCTGTTCGAGTACTCCCAACCGACGATGCCGACTGCACCGATCACAGCCAGGCCGATGCCGACGGCCACCAGCGTGCCGATGGCCCCCATCATGGTCTTGCGGCCGAAGCTCAGCTTCATCCTGACTCCCCCTTGCACTTGCACAAAGGGCCCCGCCCCTGGGGGCGGAGCCCGCGAACCGTGAGCTCGATGCTACTTCAGAAGAGCACGCTGTAGATGATCGCGATGATCGTCAGCACGCCGAGGATCAGTCCGATGCTGCCGAGCACTCGACCGAACATCACGGTCTCCGCCGGCGGCGGATCGGTCTCGAGTGCCGCCAGACGGCCTTCGCGCACCAGGCGCGCGTATTCGACCGGCCGCTCCTCCTTCAGTTCGTGCTCGGGCAGCCGCCCGGTGAAGATCACCAGGTCCATCGGGAACTTCTCGGGCCGCAAGTGCCCGTTGAAGAAGTGGATCGTGAAGATGAAGCCCACCGCGAGCAATGCCTCCTCGCCGTGGACGATCGTCGCAACGTTGAAGACCCAGCCCGGCAGGAACAGCGAGAAAAAGTGCGGGAACCAGAGCATCAGGCCCGAGCCACCGATGATGAACATCCCCCAGAAGACCGCCCAGTAGTCGAACTTCTCCCAGTAGGTAAAGCGGTCGAACTGCGGCCGTGGTCCCATGCCGAGGAACCACTTCATCTGGCCGACGATGTCCTGCCCGTCCTTCAGGTTGGGCACCATCGAGTCAGGTCCCCAGAACACGCTGAGCCAGTCCTCGGCCAGGAACGACTTCACGAAGACCCGCAGCACGTGTCCCACGAAGACGACGATCATGATCGCCGCGCAGATGCGATGGATCAGCGCCGCACCGCGGAAGCCGCCCATGAACTTGACCAGCACCGTTGCCCAGGTGTGGTCGGCAAACAGCAGCGGAACGCCGGTGATCGCGCAGCCGATGAAAGTCAGCATCAGGAACACGTGCATCACGCGTTCGATCGGGCCAAAGCGGTGGTAGTAGCGACCTGAGGTTGCGTGGGACGGCGTCATCGTTTTCGTCATCGTGATCGAGTTCGGCATCGCCTTCCCCTCAATGTCCGCCCCGGCCGCGACGCGACCGGACTTCTACCAGCGAACGCACCAGCCAGAGCAGCGTATGCAGACCGAAGAAGCCGAACACGCCGGCCAGCAGCAGTTGCATGAAAATGCGCGTGTAATAGAGGATCGGGTCGCCCTCCCGGTCATGTGCGTTGCCGTGCGGCCTGTAGGCGGCGAAGTTCGCGTTCGCCCCGGCGTGGCAGGCACGGCACGTTGTCACGCGGTTTTCCGGCGCGATCATCGACTTCGGATTGGACGCCGGCAGCACTTCATGCGCGCCGTGGCAGCTCGCGCAGGTCGCGACGCGGGTGTAACCAAGCTGCGTCACCTGGCCGTGGTAGGTGTCGCGGTAGCTCTTGATGAAATCCGCGTGGCAGCCGCCGCATTCCTTGATCACATCGACCTGCCATTGCACTGTGTTGTGCTGCTGGATCTGGTGCGCACTGTGGCAGTCGATGCAGGTCGGCGCGGCCGAGTTTCCGGCCTGTCGCATGATTCCGTGCTGGCTGCCGTTGAAGCGGCTCAGCACCTGCATGTGACAACTGCCGCACATCGCCGCGATGTTCTCGCGGTTGACCCGGCTCGCCTCGTCGGTCTTGCTCAGGATCTTGTGGGCGCCGTGGCATCCCGCGCAGCTTGGCGCCTTTGCCGCGTCGGAGCCGGTCGAGTGAGTCTTCCTGCCGTGAATGCTGTCGCGATACTGGCTGGCGACGTTACCTCCGGGAAGATTCGCCTGTTTGATGACCGCTTCATTGCCATGGCAGGCGCCGCAGGTGGCATCGAGGCGGGCGAAGTTCGTGCGCGAGGTCGGCTCGCTGGACTTCTGGATGTCGTGCGTGCCGTGGCAATCGCCGCAGCTGGCGGCAACCGTGTTGCCCTTGGCGCGCGCCTTCGCATGCGCCGTCTCCAGGTACTCCTTGACCGGAACCTCGTGGCAGCTTGCACAGTTGGCCGGCTTCAGCGTCGGCGCATGCGGCAGCTTCTCGGCCGACACATCGCTGTGGCAGTCGGTGCACTTGAACTGCATCTGACCGTGCACCGAGCCGGCAAATGCCTTGGCGTCGACACCGATCGACTTGCCGCTCGACCCCTTGGCTGCGGGGTCGCTGTGGCACATCATGCAGGACTCGTTCGGGTCGGCCGCGGGGGGCGCAGTCTGCGCAGATACCGGACCGGCGAACGCTGCCGCAAGGACAATGACCAGGGCTGATAGCGATTGGATGGGGAAAGTAAGTGGCATGGTTCGCCTGCACGTCGAACATCGAGCGGGAACGCCGGGCGACGCACCCAGGAGGCTCGGCGCCTGCGCCGCTATTCGGAGAGGCAGTTTTACATGGTGCGACCTGCGGCCGTTGACACACGTCAAGGCGGACCGGGCGCTGCCGGCCCGAATCGGTCAACAATGCGCAGGAATCAGCGCTGCCACGGTTGGCATGACCATTTGCTCTGATGCGACCGGATCGGGCGTCAGCAAGCGTTGCGCGCGGTCAACCGCGGGCGGATCCGGTTGCCTACCCTTTGGGCATTGACAGCGGTGCAGGTGAGGCTGACTGTCTGCAACCGCGCGGCGTCGAGATTGAGCAAACGTCAATGACGGACAACAAGGGAGAGACAATGAATCGGCAAATCGCACTCGCGGCCATCGCTTCCGTCGCCTGCATCTTCAGCGCGACTCCCGCGGCCGCTCAGTCGGGCCTTTATTCGACACGCCAGCTGACTCCGGAAACGGCCCTGAAGGCAACACGCGCTGCGCTCGAGGACTGCCGCAAGCGCGGCTACCAGGTCGCGGTCGCCGTCGTCGATCGTGCCGGTGACGCCCAGACACTGATCCGCGACCGCTTCGCCGGTCCGCACACGGTGTCGACCGCGATCAACAAGGGCTACACCGCGATCAGTTTTCGCACCGATACGCTGGAGTTCGCGAAGCTCACGCAGCCCGGCGCGGCCAGCTCCGGCATCAGGCAGATCCCGAACGTCATCGCCGTCGGCGGCGGCGTGTTGATCCAGGCCGGCGGAACCACGGTGGGTGCGGTCGGAGTCTCCGGCGCACCGACCGGCGAAGCCGACGATTCCTGCGCGCGCGCAGGAATCGCGGCGATCCGCGACGATCTCGAATTCTGAAACCGGCCGTAGCGCTCGTCCCCGATCGCGGTCGGTGAGCAACCCTCCGGCGCGTACGATCGCGGCCGGATGATCCTGCGCACCTCGACCGCCGCGCTGCTGATCCTGCCGCCGCTCCTGTGGGCCGGCAACGCGGTGATCGCACGGGCACTGGTCGGTGCCTTTCCTCCGCTCGCGCTGTCTTTCTGGCGCTGGGCGCTTGCCTTTGCGCTGCTCGCGCCGTTTGCGGCAGCTTCGCTCTGGAAGCACCGCGCGGTGATGAAAGAACACTTCGCGGTCATCGCCTGGACCAGCCTGCTCGGTGTCGCCTGCTACAACTCGCTGCAGTACCTTGCACTGCAGACCTCCACCGCCGTCAACGCGACGCTGATCGGCGCGTCGGCGCCCGTCGTCACGCTGCTCATCGGCGCCGCCTTCTTCTCGTCGCGGATTACACAGCGCCAGTGGATCGGCGCCGTGCTGTCCCTGGCCGGCGTGCTGTGGGTGATCGTCCGTGGTGATCCGGACACGCTGCTGCGGCTGCAGCTCGCAACCGGGGACCTGATCATGCTGGTCGCGACGCTCGCGTGGAGCGTCTACACATGGCTGCTGCGGACCCGTCGGCCGCCGCTGCCGATGACGGCGTTTCTCGCAGTGCAGATCGGTCTCGGAACGCTGATGATCCTGCCCTTCTATCTGCTCGAGCTCGCCTTGGCGCCGTCGCTGCCGGCCGCCACCTGGACCAATCTGGGAGCGCTCGTCTACGTCGCACTGCTGCCGTCGCTCGTCGCGTATTACTGCTGGGACCGCGGCGTGGTCCGCGCCGGCGCGGTGCTGCCGATGTACTTCGTGAACCTGACGCCGGTATTCGCGGGACTGCTGTCCTACCTGTTCCTTTCCGAGCCGATCGGCGCCTATCACCTGGTCGGCGGTGCCCTGATACTCGTCGGCATCCATCTTGCAAATCGGCCGAGCGGCGTGTCGGGCTGAATCGCCCCGGCACGCCGCGGCTCGCTACAATCGCCCGCCTCGCCGCCTGCACTGCGCCGGCCGGCCTCACGATCCGAACCCGATGCGAAACGAACAGGTCGTCACGGTCCGCCGCGCCGACTACCGCGCCCCGCGCTTCCTTCTGGACCAGGTCCAGCTCGAGTTCGATCTCGACCCGCTGACGACGCACGTGACCACGACGCTGGCCGTGCGCCGCAATCCGCAGGTGGCGGGGCCGGCCGGGCCTTTGCAGCTCGACGGCGAGGACCTCGACCTGGTGTCGGTCGAGCTTGACGGCCGCGCGCTGCCGGCGGCCGGTTACGAACTGCGTGCGGACGGCCTGACGATCCCGGCGCCGTCCGAGCGTTTCAATGTCAAGTTCGTCAATCGCATCAGCCCGGCTTCGAACACGGAGCTGATGGGGCTGTTCGTCTCGAACGGTAATTTCTTCACCCAGTGCGAAGCCGAGGGCTTCCGGCGCATCACGTTTTTCCTGGACCGTCCGGACGTCATGGCCCGGTTCCGGGTCGTCATTCGCGCCGACCGCGCGCGTTATCCGGTCCTGCTCGCCAACGGCAACCTCACCGCCGAAGGCCCGCTGGAAGGCGGCCGCCATTTTGCGGTCTGGGACGACCCGCATCCGAAGCCGAGCTACCTGTTCGCACTGGTCGCAGGGCGCTTCGTCGTGCGCGAGGACCGCCATCGTCGGGCGAGCGGGCGCGAGGCGCTGCTGCAGATTCATGTTGAAGAAGGCAATTTCGACAAGACGCTGCACGCGATGGAGAGCCTGAAGCGCGCGATCACATGGGACGAGCAGCGTTACGGCCTGGAACTCGACCTCGACCGGTTCATGATCGTCGCGTCGAACGACTTCAACATGGGCGCGATGGAGAACAAGGGCCTGAACATCTTCAATGCGAAGTACGTTCTGGCCGATCCGATCGTCGCCACCGATGCGGACTTCGCGGGCATCGAGTCGATCGTCGGCCACGAATACTTCCACAACTGGACCGGCAACCGCGTGACCTGCCGCGACTGGTTCCAGCTCA
>DAINBQ010000033.1:0-6816 GCA_036732825.1 Burkholderiaceae bacterium
ACCGCGAGCGGGAATCGCTGCGACTTGCTGCGGCCGGCGCCGAGCGCCTCGAGCAGCCGCTGCTCGGTGCGCGCACCGAATCCCGGCAGTTCGCGTACACGGCCTGACTTCACGGCCTTCAGGAGGTCGCGCTCTGTATGAACGCCGAGCTGCTCGACCAGCGCCTGCACGCGCTTTGGCCCGAGGCCGGGCACGTGCAGCAAGGCCGCGGTGCCGCGCGGGACTTCGCGCCGCAGCGTGCGCAGCAGCTCGCAGCTGCCTGTGCGCGCGATCTCGTGGATCTTCTGCTCGAGATCGGCGCCGATGCCGAACAGGTGGCTGATCGGTTCGCCGCGGGCTGCGGTCTCCGCGAACGCGGGGCCCTGCTGGCCTACGGTGCGTGCCGCGTTGCGATAGGCGCGGATGCGGAACGGATTCTCGCCCTGGACTTCGAGCAGGTCGGCGATTTCCTCGAAGACCGCCGCGATCTGCGCGTTGCCGATCGTCCGTTTCTCCATACTGGCGCGGAGCCGGACTTCAGGGCCGCGTCCGCAGTTCGCGCGTCCGCTGTGCCTTCATCACGCCGACCATCGCGTCGAGTTCCTCGCCCAGCGTCTCCAGCACGTTGTCGAGCGCGATGACACCGACCAGTGCGCCATCGGGTCGCGTGACCGGCAGGCGGCGTACCCCCCGTTCACGCATGCGGGCCAGCGCATCGAGCAGGTCATCGTCCTCCTCGACGACGGCGGGCTTCTCTGCCATCACGTCGCCCGCGGTCAACGCGTTCGGGTCGAGCCCGAAGGCAACCACTTCGATCGCGATGTCGCGGTCGGTCAGCATGCCTACCGGCAGTGCCATGCCGTCGGTTTCCTCGACGACGACGAGACAGCCGACATGCTCGGCGTGCATGCGTTTCGCGCAATCGGCGATCGATTCGTCCGCGAGGGCGGTCACCGGGGTGTGAACTGCAACATCCCGGACAAGCAGGCTGGGCGCTCTCATCGTGAATTCCTTCCGTTGCAAACGTATTTCAGCCTAGGAACCGACGCCGGCCTCCTCGTGACCCCGGTCAACAAGTCCGGAGTGACCGATGGTTCCTCAAACCCGTGCAGATTGGGCAGCGGGAGTGGAGAATTGGTTTCCGGCATCGGAGAGGAGAAAAAATGAAAAGGGGATTCTCGGAATCGGGATTTGCGATTGCAGCGGCGGTTGCGCTCGCGGCGGGACCCGCCTGGGCACAGGCTGGCAAGGCACCGGCTCAGGTCGTCAAGCCCCCGGTGTCGCAGGCGTGGATCGATGTCGCCACCTACGCCGGCATGGGAGTGCCCGGGATGGGCGGACCGGGCATGGGTCCAGGCGTGTCACCGATGTCGATGATGGGTGGCATGTTCGGCGGCAGCGCGGGAGAAAAAAACACCTTCGGCATGACGCAGACCGGATCGGCCGGCCGCTGGGTCGACGTGACCCTGTACACGAGCCGAAACCCATCGCTGGCCGAGGCGACGCAGGCGGTGCCGGCGGGAACCCAGCTTGCGCCGATGCTGAAGCTGGTGTCACCGAAGGTGGAGCGGGGAACACCCCCGCCGCCGGGCGACGAGTCCGTCGTGCCCCAGGAATACGAGCGGCCGAAGGGGAAGATGTATCTCTACTGGGGCTGCGGCGATGCCGTGCGCGCCGGGCAGCCGGTGGTGCTCGACATGGCCACCGCGCGGCCCGAGGACTACCAGAAGTTCTTCGTAGCGCGGCGCGCGACGCAGCGCGGCACGCACAGCGCTGCGGGGCGCCCGCTGTGGCCGAGCGAGGCCGATTCGCGCATGGTTCCGGCGAATGCGTCGCTGGTCGGTGAGCATGCGTTCAGCGGCCAGGGCGTCCCGGACGGATTCCGCTTCACGATCCCCGCCGCGCAGGACCTCATGCCGCCGATCGAACTGAAGCAGACCGCAAGCGGTGGTGCCACGCGGCTCGAATGGCAGGCACTGCCGACGGCGCGCGCCTACTTCGTCGCCGCAATGGGAGCAAAACCCGGCGGCGAGACCGAGGTGGTGTTCTGGTCTTCGAGCGAAGTGCCCGAGATCGGCATGGGGCTCGTCGACTACCAGACGAACCCGGCGGTCGATCGCTGGCTCAGGGAGAAGGTGCTGCTAGCGCCGTCGGTCACGCGTTGCGCGGTTCCAGCGGGCATCTTCGGCGAAGGCGGAGGAGCGATGCTGCGGATGATCGCCTACGGCAGCGAGCTCAATCTCGCGCATCCGCCGCGTCCGTCAGACCCCAAGGTTCCCTGGGAACCGCAGTGGGCGACCAAGATCCGCGTGAAGAGCGTCGCAAACGCGATGCTCGGCATGGACATGCCCGCGATGCAACGCGACACCGCCGGCGCGCCGGGCCGCCCGGCGGACCAGCCACCGGCGGCCGAGAAGAAAGAAGAGGAAAAACCGCTCGATCCGGTCAACATCCTGCGCGGCATCCTAGGCCGTTGAATCGTCGAACAGTCCACGCGGGCCGTAACCATGCGGCCCGCGACGGCGCTAGCCGAAACGGACGCTCGCGGGCTGCGACCCAAGCTTCGTAAGATTGGTGATGGCCCGCAGCGAACTCGACCATCTCGTCATCGGCTGCGCGAGCCTCGAGGCAGGCATCGACTGGGTCGGACAGAAACTGGGCGTCCGCCCGGTGCCCGGCGGGCAGCACGCCGCGATGGGCACGCACAACGCGCTGCTGAAACTTGGACCCCGGACCTATCTCGAAGTGATCGCGATCGATCCCGAGGCAGCAGCCCCGCCGCGGCCGCGCTGGTTCGCTCTTGACGAACCGGAGATGCGGGCGCGGCGCGCCCAGTCGCCGGCGCTGATCACCTGGGTGGTGCGCACCGAATCGCTCGCGACCGCCTGCGCGCGCGTGCCGGACCTCGGCGAGATCCTGTCGATGAGCCGCAATGACTTCCGCTGGAAGATCGCGGTGCCGGAAAGCGGCGCGTTGCCGTGGGGCGGGGTGCTGCCGGCGGCGATCGAGTGGCTGGCCGGTGACGACGGCGTCGCGCGGCATCCCTGCGACTCGCTGCCCGCGAGCGGCTGCGAACTGGCCGGACTGCAGCTGTCGCACCCGGCGGCCGTGCTCGGCACCAGCGGCATCGTCGCGCTGTTCCGTGAACTGAGGATCCTCGGGCCGGTGGACCTGAAGCCGGGGCCGCGGGAACTCGCCGCGACGATCCGCACGCCGAGCGGCGAGAAGGTCCTCAGTTGAGTCAGGCCAGAGGTCAACTCTCGCTGGTCGCCAGGTGCCAGCCTTCTGCCGAAGGTCTCCGGATCACGACTGCTAGCCTTCGCGCATGCGACAGGCGCAACACCGCTTGCAGGTCGAGACTCCGCGGCGCGGTCTCGTCGAAATCACACGGCCGGTCCGCGAGTGGGTGGCGTCGACCGGACTGCGCGACGGTCTGCTGACCCTGTTCATCCGGCACACGTCGGCGAGCCTGCTGATCCAGGAGAACGCGGACCCCGCGGTCCAGCGTGACCTGGAGCGCTTCCTCGCCCGCCTCGTGCCCGATGGCGATCCGCTGTTCGAGCACACGGCCGAGGGACGCGACGACATGCCCGCGCACGTGCGCAGCGCGCTGACGCAAACCCAGTTGTCGATCCCGCTGGAAAGCGGGGCGCTGCTGCTCGGGACCTGGCAGGGGATCTACGTGGTCGAACACCGGCTGCGCGGCCAACCGCGCGAGGTGGCGCTGCACCTGATCGGGGACTGAGGACCGCCGATCCGCAACGGGTGCGGTCAGGCGTGGCGATCGATCGGATTTCCCGGCTTCAACTTGCGCAATTTGTCCGGCAGCGGCGCGCGGGCGGCCAGCGTGCGTGGCCGCTCTTCCCGTTGTCGACTCACCTGGTTGCTCGGGTGCAGAAGGTAACGCCCTCCCAGGGTCTGCTTGGCCTGCTCCAGTCTCTGCTGGTTGCGAAGCGCGAGCTGCTCCTCGGTTTCCACGATCACCGACTGAACCATCGGCGGGTCCGACCTGGGAAGAAGCCAGCGCAGAACAGTTGTCGCAGCCATGATGACCTCACATCTCGCTCATCCGGGGTCCACCGTCGAACCGCGCGGACGTGTTTCAGAGTAAACGATCTGCGCGCAATGGCGATGCCAACTCTATGGGGGTCACCTGATCTCGTGGCCCCTCATCCGCGGGATGGACACGATGCTAACTGGCGCTCAGGCCCGGCGCAGCTTCAGCACCGGGACAACGGCGCCGACCTCGATGCCGCGATAGTTGCGGATCGGCGGGCAATCGTAGGCCGCGAGCGGCGTCCCGGAAGAGTCGTCCAGCAGCCCGAACTGTTCGAGCGCCGCGACCGTGGCGGCGTGCAGCGCGCGCGGGCTGCCGTCGGCGATGCGGATCGCGATGCCCAGGCCCTTGGAACGGATTCCGATCGCCTGGATGCCATCGGCGCCTGCCTTGCTGACCCAGTCGCCGCCGCCGGTTTGCATGATCGCGAAATCCGTGCGACCGGTGCCTGAGACGAGATCGGGATGGCGCGTCATCGCGAAGTAGAGCGCCCGCATCTCCGCGGTGTCCTCGGCCGCCAGGCGCGCGTACATCTGCGCCAGCCGCTTCAGCGGCATCGCGTAGTTCGGCGCGCTGCAGCCGTCGATGCCGGATGCGATGCCGTCGCCTTGCGCGAAGCGCGCCACCGTCGTGCGAATGCGTTGCTGCAGCGGATGACCGGACTCGAGGTAGGTCGACAACGGCTGATCGTTCATCACGCAATACGCGAGGAAGCCCGCGTGCTTGCCCGAACAGTTGTGATGCAGCGCGTTCCACTTCGCGCCGGGAGGGGGCGCCAGGCCGTTCGCGACGTAATAGCTCGGCGCGTGACAGCCGCATTGCAGCGCCGCTTCGTCAAGCCCCACGCGCGCGAGCATGCGCTGCACGATCGCGACGTGCACCGCCTCGCCGCTGTGGCTCGCACACATCAGCGCAAGTTCGTGCGATGTGAACCCATAGCGCTCCATCCCGCCGTCTTCGATGAACGGCAGCGCCTGCAGCGGCTTCAGGGCGGAACGCGTGAAGTTGAGCGAGTCGGGGTCACCTGCCGCGGCGACCAACTGGCCGGAGGCATCAACGACGGCAATCGAGCCGTAGTGCACGCATTCGGGAGTACCGCCGCGCGTCGTTTCGACCAGCGGAACGTGCCGGGGAATCACTGCGCGGCTCCAGGCCGCGCCGTTGCTAGCTGGCCTGCGGCAATGCGCCGGCGGCCGCCTGCAACCGCGCCGCGATCTCCTTGCGGTAGCGGTTGAGGTCCTGCACCGACCCGAATGTGCGCTCGAACAGCAGCGACAGGTTGTGCAGGATCCGCTCGACGACTTTGGTCTCCCATTCCTTGTCGAATCTTATTTGCTCGTCGAGCCAGCGCTCGAGCCAGCCCGGATCCGGGAGGCGCGATTGTACGGTGTCGTTCGGGAATAGCGACTGGTTTACATGCAGATTGGTCGGGTGCAGCGCCTTGTCGGTCCGCTTGGCAGAGGCCATCAGCACGCCGATCCGGGCGAAGGCCGCGCGCGCACTGTCGCCCAGTTCCACCAGTGCCTTCTTCATGTAGCGCAGATAGGCCCCGCCATGGCGCGCCTCGTCCTGCGAAAGCAGCCGGTAGATCGCCTTGATCACCGGTTCGGTGTGCCACTCGGCGGCGCGCCGGTACCAGTGGTTCAGCCGGACTTCGCCGCAGAAATGCATCATCAACGTTTCGAGCCGCGGTGCGGGGTCGAACTCGAAGCGGACCGCGTGCAGTTCGTCCTCGTTGGGCACCAGGTCAGGACGGAAGCGCCGCAGGTACTCCATCAGCACGAGCGCGTGCTTCTGCTCCTCGAAAAACCACACGGACATGAAGGCTGAAAAGTCCGAGTCGCCGCGGTTGTCGCGCAGGAACATCTCGGTCGCCGGCAATGCCGACCACTCGGTGATCGCGTTCATCTTGATCGTGCGCGCCTGGTCTTCCGACAGCCGCTTCGGGTCGAACTCGTTCCAGGGAACATCGGTCTCCATGTTCCAGCGCACCGATTCCAGTGACTTGAACAGTTCCGGATACAGCATGGGTGTCATTGGCTTCTCCCTGCGCCGCCCCGCGTCTAGGACGCCTGTCGTTTGAGCCAGCGCATCAGGCTGCCCACGACGGGCAGCTTTTCGTACAGTTCCTCGGCGGCGTCCCAGTAGTCCCGATGCAAGGCGACGCGGCCATCTTGAGAGAACTGTATATGAGTCGCGCCCCGGATGGTCTGCTCGCCGTCACGCCATTTGCGCAGCCGGAACCGGAAATCCCAGGTCAGAAACGCCTGGTCGCCCTCGCAGACGGCCTCGGTGATCACGAAACGCGGTGCATCGACCTGTTCGTACATGCGCGCGAATACCTGTCGGATTGCGTCGATTCCGCGCACGTCGTTGAAGGGGTCTTTGAAGCGCGCGTCCGGCGCGTAGACGGCCTCGAGCCCGCGTTCGACGCTGGCGGGCGAGAGGGTCTCGAAGAACTGCTTCAGCCGCGTGACGCGCGGATCCATCGGTCAGGCCCCGGTGAAGCGGCGGACGGCGGCGAAATACGCGGGATACGGCAGCGTGCGCAGCAGCCTGAGCCAGCGTGTGAACCGCTTCGGATAATGGATCTCGAAGCGGCCGGCCGCAATGCCGGCGAGTGTCTGCCGCGCCGCTTCGTCGGCCGGCATCAACGCCGGCATCGTGAAGTCGTTCCGTTGCGTCAGCGGCGTGTCGACGAATCCCGGGTTCACCAGGTAGACGCCGATTCCGCGCGGCGCGAGGTCGAGATACAGCGATTCCGCCAGATTGATCAGCGC
>DAINBQ010000033.1:6916-16433 GCA_036732825.1 Burkholderiaceae bacterium
AGGTCGATTTCTCCCCACTCATCCAGCACGAAGCGTGCCGCACTCCTGACCGATCCGGCATCGGTGACATCGAGCGGCGCGACGATCGCGTCGGTCGCCTCGGCGATCGCGTCGAGCAGGTCGCGCGTGC
The DNA here is from genome assembly GCA_036732825.1 of Burkholderiaceae bacterium. Taxonomy (GTDB): domain Bacteria; phylum Pseudomonadota; class Gammaproteobacteria; order Burkholderiales; family Burkholderiaceae_F; genus DAINBQ01. The sequence continues at coordinate 7,047 of DAINBQ010000033.1, forward strand.
GCGCGGACAGCGCTACCTTCGCGCCCTGGTTGATCAACTCGCGCGCTAGCGCGGCGCCGATTCCGTACGAGGCGCCGATCACCCAGACGCGCCTGCCGGCCCAGCTCGGGATCTTCCGGTTCAGGCTCACGACAGCTTTCGAAACGAGATCAGCACTTCGCCGACGCGGACGCCATAGAACGACATCACCGCACGGTTCAGCATCACGCGGTCATCGATCAGGAACATCCAGTCGTCGAAGTCGACGTGGACATTGCGGCCGCTTTCGGTCCTGAGGTCGAACGTGTAGGTCCAGTTCAGCGCATTGCCGGACACGACTCCCTTCGCTTCGCCGACGACGTCGGCGGCCGTTCCAGTCCAGCGGGCAGCCGGGCCGTTGCCGGCCCGTCGCAGCGTCCAGATGCGGCGTTCGCGCTTGCCGTCCGACCATGCGAACTCCTCGTCGAGCGTGGCGGTATCGCCCTGCCAGTCGGCCTGGATCGTGACGACGAAGCGGCGCTGGACCTGGCCGCTGCGGTCGAGCACCATGCCGTGACCTTCGAGCCTGCCGTTGAAGTAGCGCTGCAGATCGAGCGCCGGCGCTTCGCTGCGATAGGCCAGCGGATCGACCGACGAGCAGCCGGCCAGCAACAGGAATGCACAGGCGGCGAGGAAGCGGGACATCATCGAATCTCCTAGAAACGCTTGCTGCGCCAGGCGAAGAGAAGCAGCGCGGCGGCCGCCAGCTTCAGCGCGCAAGGCAGCAGCGCGTATGCGATCGAAAGGGCATCGAGTGCGGCCGCATCACGCGATCCCTCGCGGTAGCCGAGCGACTCGAGCACCGGCAGCGCGATGCCTGCGGCCAGCGCCAGATTCAGCTTGTTGACGAGGTTCCACAGGCCGAAATACGTGCCTTCGCGCGATCCACCATGACCATTCGCGTCGATCACGCGCGCCAGCAGGGCCGGCGGCAACGCGAGGTCGGCTCCCAGCGCCGCACCGGACATCACGCAGATCACCGCAAAGGCGGTGAAGTCGCCGGCCCCGAGCCGATAGGCCCAGACGAACGCGGCGACCGCTGCGACCATGCCGACCAGCCAGACCGCATGCAGGCTCCAGCGGCGCGCGAGCCACGCCCAGGCCGGCATGCTGAGGGCGCCCGCGAGGAAATAGAGCGCAAGGAAGACGCCCGACTGAGACTCGAGCTGAAGCCGGTCGGCGATGAAGAACAGCACCAGCGAAGCCGGTATCGCGGCGGCGATGCCGTTCGCGATGAAGACCGCGAGCAGCCAGCGAAGTCGAGACGTGCCGAGCGGGACCAGGACAGCGCGCCAGGGGTTAACGGATTCGTACGCACGTGCGGGTGCGGGGCGTGGCGCGGCGTGAACGAGCAGCGTTACGGCCAGCAGCAGTGCCAGCGCCAACAGCGCGATCAGGCCGCGCATGCCGAACGCATACGGCACGATCGCGGCCAGCAGAACGCCAATCAGGCCCGCGGCTTCGCGCCAGGTCGTCACGCGGGCGCGGCCGGCGTCGTCGTGAGCCAGCTCGGCACCCCAGGCCTGGTACGCGATGCTGGCGAGCGAGTAGCCGAGGTAGGCGGCGATGAGCGTTGCCGCAAGCCAGATTGCCGCGGCCGTACCCGTCAGGTCAGCGGGAGGTACAAACAACAGCGTGAAGCCGACCGCGAGCGGTGCCAGCGCAATCAGGATCGGACGCAGGTATGACCGGTGGCGCCTGCCCGCGTCGACCCAGGCGCCCAGCAGCGGGTCGACGAACGCGTCGAGCAGCCGGGCTCCGAGCAGGATCGCGCCAATGATGCCCAGCGCCAGTCCGGTCAGATCGGCGTAGAACTTCGGCACCAGCACGTACACCGGCAGCGCCACCATCGCGAGCGGCATGCCGAACACCGCGTAGGCGAACAGCGGACGCGCTGCCAGCGGAGCCGGTGCGTCGAGCGGCGCGTTCACCGGGTCGGCGATGGTGCTCATCGGGCGGCCTGCTTCAGCAGGCTCGCGCGCAACTGGGGCTCGCGGGTGCGGGAATCGAGCCAGATCGCGAAGAAGGCCGGACCGAATTCCGGGTCGTCGATGCGTCCCAACGGGCGCGCGTCGAGATAGAAGCGCGTTCCCGCGCCCGGTAGGTGGATGCCGGCGATCGTCTGGCCCGGACTCACATCGGGGAACAGCCGCGTCATTTCGCTCAGCCAGCGACTGCGCTGCGTTTCGCTGCCGAGTCCAAGTCGCGCGATCTCGTCGCGACTACGTTCGGCGATCGCCCGGCCGTCGAGTGCTCGTGCATAGGTCAGTTCGAGCGCAAAGGCCTGGTCGCCCAGCAGCGCTGCATCGAAGCCGCGCTGCGGAACGTAAAGGCGCGCGTCGTAGACATGGAGGCCGAACCAGGTCAGCCGTCCACTGCCGGCCGCGCGTGCATCGGCGATGTAGCGCGCGACATGCGGCGGCGCGGGCTCGGACGCGCTGACGCCGACCGTCATCCCGGCCGCGAGCAGCGCGATCGCGAGCAGCGCGCGCACTTCGCGTGCCCGCCTAGCGGTGAACCAGCGTGTACTGGACGACATCGGTGTTGCCGCAGGCAAACGCGGCTTCGCAATAGGCGAGATAGAAGTCCCAGGTACGGATGAAGCGCTCGTCGAAGCCGAGGGCGCGGACCTCACCGAGCCGCGCGAGAAAGCGCTGGCGCCAGCTGGCGAGCGTGCGCGCGTAGTCGGCCCCGAACGCGTATTCGGCGACGATCGCAAGTCCCGCCTGTTCGGCCTGGGCACGAAACCTCGCGGGTGACGGCAACATGCCGCCGGGAAAGATGTACTGCTGGATGAAGTCGGTGCCGGTGCGATAGCGATCGAACAGGTGGTCGGCGATGACGATCGACTGTACGCAGGCACGGCGACCGGGCGCCAGGCAGCGCTTCAGCGTCGCGAAATACGTCGGCCAATACGCTTCGCCCACTGCCTCGAACATCTCGATCGAGGCGATGCCGTCGTAGCGCCCCTGCACATCGCGGTAATCCTGCAGCCGCAGATCGGCGGTGATGCCTTCGGCAGCGAGCCGGCCCTGCGCATGCTCGAGCTGGGCCCGCGACAGCGTCAGACCGGTGACGCGGTGACCGGCATGGCCGGCGATCGCGGCGAACCCGCCCCAGCCGCAGCCCAGCTCCAGCACGTTGGCACCGGCCGGCAGCTCCAGTTCGTCGAGCACGCGCCGGTACTTTGCGTGCTGCGCAGCGACCAGCTCGACGTCGTCGGCGGGTGCGTGCGGATCCGCCTCGCGAGCGAACATCGCGCTCGAATAAGACATCGTCGGATCGAGCCAGAGCGCATAGAAGTCGTTGCCGAGGTCGTAGTGCGCGTGGATGTTCCTGCGCGCCTGCGCTTTCGTGTTGCGATTCAGAAGGTGCCTGAGTCGATAAACGAGGCGTCCGAAAAAGGATCCGTAGATGGCGTTTTCGGCGGTGTCCCGGTTCCGGATGAAGAAGCTCAGCAGCTGCGCGGGATCGCTGGTCGACCAGTCGCCGGCGATGTACGACTCGGCAAAGCCGATGTCGCCGCTCGCAAGCGCGGCGCCGAAGACGTTCCAGTTCGCCAGACGCAAGTCGGCGCGGTGCTCGGCTTCGGCATCGCCATAGCAGGCCCGCTGGCCGTCGGGAAACGTGACGTCGAGTCGGCCGTGGCGCAGCCGTGCGAGCAGGCGCAGCGCGGCTCGCGCTGGCGCCGGATAGCGCTTTGTGTCGGGGTCGATCGTGCGGTAGGGAAGGGCGAAATCGTTCATCTATCGGGTGACGGTTTGCGCCGGCGGCGCCGGCTTCGAGTGGAAGGGAACGCGCTTGATCCAGAGCCTCAGCGCCTGCCAGTGGATGCGGGCGATGACGCCGAACGTGAACAATGGGTAGCCGAAGAAAGCGCGCAGCAGCGAGCGGTCCGTCAGTGGCGTGAGGGAACCGGACAGCGATGTCTGCAGCAGCGGACCGGCGCCGTCGTCGTAGTCGATGCGGGCGACGAAGCGCGCCGCCTGCGCGCCGTCGGCGGCGGTGAGCATCAGCCGAAACCGGTAACCACCCTCGACCGCGCAGAAGGGCGACACATGCAGCGCCTTGCGGGCGGTGATCTCCTCGCCCCAGACAAGCGGGCGGCCGTCTGCGTGGGCGAGCAGGTAGCTGTGCCGCTCCCCGAACGTGTTGTTGACCTCGCAGACGACGGCGCGCAGCCTGCCGTCGGTCCGGTGCGCGAACCAGAAGCTCACCGGGTTGAACGTATAGCCCGCCACCCGCGGAAACGTGTGCAGCCAGATCTCGCCGGTCGCGTCCTCGATTCCTTCGCGTCGGAGCAGTCCGTCGATCCAGTCCAGCAGCGGCCGGCCGTCGCCGTGATCGGCATCGTTCACCGCGAACAGCGCCGGCCGGTTGAACTTCAGCCAGCGCAACGCGAACGGGCGCGCCGCGAGCGAACGCAACGGCAGCCGCAGGAAATACGCCGGATAGCGGAAGCGGTTGGGCGCCGGCCGCAGGCGTGAATGAAGTACCTGGCCGAAGCCGATTGCAGGGAAATTCTCGCTACTCATCCAGGGCGACCGAGAGGGGATCTGGCTTAAAGTCCGAATAGTACATCATTTGAACTAAAGAGTTCAAATACATACGATGTGGTAGTATTATTACGATTCGGCAAGCGTAGGCGGGTCGAGCGCGGTTCCATTGAGAGCGAAAACAGCACTCATGCCATCGACGTCGCCTTAGACTGATCAGTCACAACTGGGTAGGAAATGCAGAGACTGAACCTGAAGGAACAGCAGAACCGCCTGCGTGAGGACGTGATCCTGCAGGCGGTCAACACGCTGCTCGCAGAGAAGGGCTACGACCTGATGACGGTCGACGAGGTCGCCGCGATGGTCGGCATCGCGAAGGCGAGCCTGTACAAGCACTTCGAATCGAAGGAGGCGCTGGCGGCGGCCGCGATGGTTCGCCTGCTCGATCGAACCCTCGAGATCATCCATGCGCAGCCCGAATCGGCTGCCCCGCTCGACAAGCTGAAATCGATCGTCCGCTGGGCACTGCGCGAACACCTGCACGGATCGATGCCGTCGCTGCCGTCGACCCGATCGACGCTGCGCGACGCGCTGGTGAAGCACAGCGGCTACATCGAGCGGCTGATCGAGGTGAGCGAGCAGCTCGGCCGCTGGATCGAAGCCGCGCAGGCAGCCGGCGCGATCGGGAAGCTGCCGCCCGAGGTCGTGCTCTACACGATGTTCGCGCGCGCCTGCGACCCGGTGTGCGACTACCTGAAGCTGTCGGGCAACTACAGCGACGACGAAATCGTCGAACTGATCACGACGACCTGCTTCGCGGGACTCGCGGCACGGCCAGAGGGCGCGGAGGGCCGGCCATGAGGATCGCAATTGTCGGTGCCGGGATCTCCGGACTGGGCGCTGCCCATGCGCTGGCGCGTGACGCGGACGTCACGCTGTACGAGGCGGAAGGGCGCCTCGGCGGTCACACCAACACGGTCGACGTCACGGTCGACCGAATCAGTCACCCGGTGGACACCGGGTTCCTCGTCTTCAACGAGCGGACCTACCCGAACCTGATTCGGCTGTTCGACGAACTCGCAATACCGACCGCGAAGAGCGACATGTCGTTCGCGGTCAGCGTGGCGCTGGCGAACGGTCGGCGGCTGGAATGGGCCGGGACCAACCTCGACGCAACCTTTGCGCAGCGCCGCAACCTGGTGTCGCCGAGGTTCCTTTCGATGCTGGCCGACATCGTCCGTTTCAATCGCCAGGCCACGCGAATCGCGCTTGGCGAGCCGCTGTCGGAGGCGCTGTCGCTCGGGGCCTTTCTCGACCGATACAACTACGGTCCTGCGTTCCGCCGCTGGTACCTGTTGCCGATGGCGGCCGCGATCTGGTCGTGCCCGATGGCCACGATGCTCGAGTACCCGCTGGCGACCTTCGTGCGGTTCTGCCACAACCACGGGCTGCTGCAGGTGAACGGCCGGCCGCAGTGGTACACGGTGGCCGGCGGCGCGCGGCAATACGTGCGCCGGATCGCTTCCGGCCTGCGCAATGTGCGCGTCGGCGATCCGGTGCTGGAGGTGCGCCGCCAGCCGGGATCCGGACGGGTGCTGGTGAGAAGCCGCGGCGGCGTCGCAATGTATGACGAGGTCGTGCTGGCATGTCACAGTGACCAGGCGCTGGCGCTGCTCGCCGACGCCGATGCGGAGGAACGTGCGGCGCTTTCGAGCGTCCGCTACCAGGCCAACCGCGCGCTGCTGCATGTCGACCCGCGGCTGATGCCGCGCGAACGCCGGGTCTGGTCGGCGTGGAACTACATGAGTGACGGAGCGGACGATCCGCAGGTCTCGGTCACCTACCTGTTGAACAAGCTGCAGCCGCTTCCATTCAGGACGCCGCTGCTGCTGAGCCTGAATCCGCTGACCGAGCCCGCGCCGGAATCGATGATCGCGGAATTCGACTACATGCATCCGATCTTCGACCAGGCTGCGATCGACGCGCAGCAAGGGCTGGCGGAGATCCAGGGCCGGCGGCAAGTCTGGTTCGCAGGCGCGTGGACCGGCTACGGATTCCACGAGGACGGGTTGAGTTCCGGCCTCGCGGTCGCGGCTGGGATCAGGCAGACGCAACCCCTGCGCCGGGCCGCCTGACGCGCGGGTTCGGCGACGCTACCGGCTGTTGCCAGTGCGCTTGTCGAGCTCGATCAGCGCGTAGGCCGAATGGTTGTGGATGGACTCGAAGTTCTCGGCTTCGATCCGGTAGGCGACGACCCGCGCATCGGCATTCAGCGCCAGCGCGACATCGCGCACGACATCCTCGACGAACTTCGGATTGTCGTAGGCCCGTTCGGTGACGAATTTCTCGTCGGTGCGCTTGAGCAGGCCCCAGAGCTCGCACGACGCCGCGTTCTCGGCAATGCGGATCTGTTCCTCGACCGCCATCTCGCCGGCGAGTTCGGCCGTGATCGAGATGTGCGAACGCTGGTTGTGCGCGCCGTAGTCGGCGACCTTCTTGCTGCACGGGCAGAGGCTCGTGACCGGCACGACGACCGTCTGCGTGAACCGTGTCGCGTCGCCGTCGCGCTCGATCGAGAACGCCAGCTGGTAGTCCATCAGGCTCTCGACGCCCGAAACCGGCGCGGACTTCATCACGAAAAACGGCAGCTGCATGTCGATGCGACCGCTCGTGGCGTCGAGCCGCTGCAGCATCCTGCCGACGAGCGTCGTCAGTGAAGACATCGACAGCGGCTCGCGGTGGTTCTGCAGCGTGTCGATGAAGCGCGACATGTGCGTGCCCTTCTGGTCCGCCGCGAGCCCGACGTACATGTCGACCGACGCGACCGACGGCTGCGGCCCGCGCGGGGAAGCCACTGTGACCGGGTGCTTCAGCGACTTGATGCCGACGCGCTGGATCGCCAGGTTGCGCCGGTCGGCGCTCGCCTGGACATCGGGCAGGTACATCTTGTCAGGAGCATTCATTTGAATCGATATTGTCGCCGAAGCTGTCGGCTGCCGGCGTGACGCCGGTCAGCGGGATCCGAGCAGTTCCTCGATCCGGCCGGTGACCCGCCGATCCAGCGGTGTGACGGTGCTGGGAAAGGCGGCAACGACGCGTCCGTCACGGTCGATCAGGTACTTGTGGAAATTCCACTTCGGCGGCTGGCCGGTCGTCTTCGCCAGCGCGGCGAAAAAGGGGTTGGCAGTCTGCCCGACGACGGAGCTTTTCGCAAACATCGGAAACTTGACTCCGTAGGTGTTGAAACAGAATTCGGCGATCTCCTTGTTGTCCGCTTTCTCCTGGTTGCCGAAGTCGCCGGACGGGAACCCGAGCACCGTGAAGCCGCGCGGTGCGTATTGCGCATGGAGCTTCTCGAGTCCCTCGTACTGCGGAGTGAAGCCGCAGTAGCTCGCGGTGTTGACGACGAGCAGCACCTTGCCCCGGTACTGGCAAAGGTTCTGCGGCTGCTCGTCCTGCAGGCGCGGGAAGGTATGGCTCAACGTCGCCGGGCAGTCCTGGGCAGCGGCGGGCGCACACAGCAGCACACTCAGCAGCACACCCAGCCCAAGCGCGACGCCGACGAGCGAGCGCCGCAGGGGCCGAAGAACTCGAACGTCGAGATAGGTCTTCATTTCAGCGAACTCCTGAGCTTTCCAGCGCGGCGCGATCCGGCGGATGCCGCTCGCCGCCGATCGTCAAAGAATCGCTTCCTTGAGTCAATCGTTTGTCTAGGACAGAATCGCGCAGGAGATTGATCTTGTCGAGCCGCCATTCTGCCCGTTCCCGCCGCAGTTCGCCGGCCGGCGAACGAGCGCCGTCCGGTCCGTCGCTGCCGATCGCGGCGGTCGAACGCGACACCGGATTGTCAAAGGACACACTGCGCATCTGGGAACGCCGCTATGGATTTCCGCGGCCGCTGCGCGACCCGCACGGCGAGAGGGTCTACCCGGCCACACAGATCGACAAGCTGCGGCTGGTGAAGCGGCTGCTGGATCAGGGTCACCGGCCCGGCAAGCTGATCGCCTCCGATGTCGCCGAACTCGAGGCCCTCGTCTATCGGCCTGCTGCGGCCGTGCGCGGAACGGAGAGTGTGCCAGCCGACGAAGGTCTGCAGGCAATGCTCGACCTGATCAAGCGGCATCGCATCGCCGAGCTGCGAAGTGGACTTGCGAAAGCCTTGCTGAGGATGGGGCTGGCCCGGTTCGTCGCTGATCTACTTGCGCCGCTGAACCATGCGGTGGGCGAGGCGTGGGCGCGCGGGCAGTTCGAAGTCTTCGAAGAGCACCTGTACACGGAGTCCGCGCAGGTCGTGCTGCGCAGCGCGATCAGGTCGATTCCGGCACCCAATGGCCGCCCGCGCGTCCTTCTGACAACGTTGCCGCAGGAGGCGCACGGCATCGGCATCCTGATGGCGGAAGCGATGCTGGCCCTTGACGGAGCCCGCTGCGTCTCCCTCGGCGTGCAGACACCTGTCAGAGACATCCTGCTGGCGGCCGAGGCGCAGCAGGTCGACATCGTCGCGCTGTCCTTCACAGCCGTCGTCGGCCCCCGGCAGGTGCTCGCGGGCCTCGCGGAACTGCGCGGTCGGCTCGCGCCTGCGGTCGAGGTCTGGGCCGGTGGCACGAATCCGGTGCTGCAGAGGCGGCCGCCGCCGGGCGTTCGCGTGCTGCGCACGCTGGATGACATCGCACCCGCTTTGGCCGAGTGGCGTGCGGTCGTGCGCTAAGACAACGACAATCCGGAATGCGTCGGACTCAGCGGAGGACACGATGAAGCTCGAGCAACGGGTCGCGATCATCACGGGCGCCGCGCAGGGCATCGGCGCCGCCTGCGCGCGCCGCTTCGCGGAGGAGGGAGCGAAGGTTGTCGTCGCCGACGTCAACGAAGTCGG
>DAINBQ010000033.1:16533-19360 GCA_036732825.1 Burkholderiaceae bacterium
TTTCTCTGCGGTCAGGCGGCGGCGCGCCAGATGGTGAAGCAGGATCCGCGCGCTGACGGCGGGCGCGGCGTCATCGTCAACATGTCGAGCGTGAACGCGGTGCTGGCGATTCCGAACCAGGTGCCCTACACGGTGAGCAAGGGTGGACTGAATCAGCTGACGAAGGTGATGGCGCTCGCGCTGGCACCGCACGGGATCCGCGTGATGGCGATCGGCCCGGGCTCGATCGCAACCGAAATGCTGAAGAATGCCGTGCTGACGAACGAGGCCGCGCGGCAGCGAATCATGTCGCGCACGCCGCTGGGTCGCCTTGGCGAGCCCGACGAGATTGCGAGTGTCGCCGTTTTTCTCGCCAGCGACGATGCGTCCTATCTGACGGGGACGACGCTGTATCCGGACGGCGGCCGGCTTGCGCTGAACTACACGGTCTGAGGCGTACCGCCGAAACTCGGCGTGGCGGCTCAGGACTCGGAGCCTGCCTTGCCTCGTTTCGGTGCGCGGCGCGAGCGAGTTGATTTGCGCGCCGGCCTGGAAGCCGACTTCTCGCCGGCCGCTTCCGCTGTCGTCGTCGCCGCGCTCGCGATCTTCGTGAACTGATCCTGCAGCGTGTTCCACCAGGCTGCTGGATTCAGCGGCGCGTCGGCCACCGTCGGCGGGTGTGCGGCCTTCGCGCGCTTCTGCGCGGCGCGCTTGCGCCGCTTGATGGCGGCCTGTTCCTGCTCGCGCATGGCGGCGATGCCCAGCGCAACCTCGGGTGGGGTCTCGGGCGGCGTCGCTGCGAGTTTCCCTCCGTTCATGTAGCTCATCGGCGACAACACGACGCCGCTGATCCCCTTCAGCGTCGAGATCGTCGCGCGCTGGACCTCGAGGCTCTGGATTGTCGTGCGCAACATGCTGGCGTTGAGTTCCAGCCACTGCTCGACCGCGCGCAGGTCATTGATGCGCCGCTCGAGTTCGTTCACATCGAGGGTTGGCGCCAGCATGCTCGGCAGCTGCTGCGGCAACCGCACCGCCATCGATGCCAGGTTGCCCGCGGTGGGGATTCCGGGGAGTCCCGCCATGCCCCACATCTTCTTCATCAGGTCGAGGCTATCGCCGACCGTGTTCGAAAACGGAAGCGCGCTCATGGCCCTCTTGGATTTCATCGGACACTCCATGCGGTCGGACGACCGCAGTCTGCTGGTGCTTCGCGAGCCGCGCAACCCACGAACAACCTGAAGGATCGGACCCCGCAGTTCTCTGTATCTTAGAGGCCGGCCCTCGCGTGCCGGCGCACGAAGGGGTCAATTTTCGATGACGACGTCTTTCCTCGGTCAGCCCTGGCGCGGCGGAACGCTGCGACGGGCCGTGTTCGTGTTTGCAGCCGTGTCGTTCATGCACGTCTGGGCGCTCTATCGAATTGCGACCAGCCTTGCAATGTTCAATCCCGAAGACGTGACGCAGCGGACACTGACCGTTGCGCTTTTGACTCCTCCTCCTGCCCCTGCACCAAGCGTGGAAGCAGCACCGCCGCCAAAGCCGCGCCCCCGTGCACCGAATGCGCCGACCATCGTCCCGCCCACGCCGCCTGCACCTGCGCCAGAGCCAACGCCAGAGCCGATCCCGGCGCCGGAACCTCCGCCTCCCGAGCCGGCGCTTCCACCTCCCGAGCCAGTACCCGCTCCACCCGAGCCATCCCAGCTGCCGCCGGGTGCCCAGGATCTGCCCACCAAGGGACGCATCGCCTACAAGACCACTTACACGCGCCTGGCGGGGATCACGGCGCTCACGTATGTCGACTTCGCGGTCGACCCGGGCAACGCACGGTACGAGCTCTGGCTGCGGACCGTCGATCCGGCCGGCCTGCTCGACCTGAAGTCGACAGGCTGGCTGCGGCCGTTCGGAATCGCGCCGGAGAAATACGTCGAACGAGTCGAAATCGCTAACCGGGAACTCAGAGCCGAGTTCGACTGGCCGAACAACGTGGTCAGCTTTGTCGGGCGCGGGGCGGGGCAGCCGACGCAGTTCGGCGAGGGTGTGCAGGACCCGCTGTCCCTGCAGTTCCATCTGCCTCTGCTGGCGCAGGCATACCCGTGGCGCTTCCAGCCGGGCTCTGAAGTGAGCTTTGCGGTCGCGCGGCGCGGCGTCGAGAAGTATTCATTCGTCGTCGAAGGCTACGAAGGCGTGCGCGTCGATGGCAAGGAGATTTCAGCGGTGAAGATCGACCGCAAGCGAGGTCCGGACGCCAGCCGCCGCGTCGAAATCTGGATGGCGCCGGAGTACCAGTGGCTGCCGGTGAGACTGCGATTCACCGACAAGAACGACGAGGTCTGGGATAGCGTGCTTGCACATCTCCCGGGCGGCGAGCCGCCGCCCGAGCCGATCCGCCAGGAAGAGGTGAAACCTTAAGCGGCGGGAGCGAGAACGGCAGTCAGTACGCTGAACTTCATCTTGCCCAGGATGCCGTCGACCGCGACTTCATTCAGGCGCGCGGTCAACCGCAGCCCGGCGTCGTAGACATCGCCTAACGCGCACGCAAGACCGTTGCAGGCAACGCCAGAATCGCATTCATCGGCGTCCATCGCCTGCTCCAGCGCGCGTTGCAGTTCGCACGCGGCGTTCCGGGCCTCGATTCCGTCGCCCTGCAGCGCGAACTCCAACACCCGTGCTTCCTGTGCGAGCAACGTCAGATACTCGGCCTGACGTGCGGGCTCCATCGCAGCAAACGGATCGCAACATTGAGTGTTCATAAGCGTCACCTCTTCATGCGCCGCAAGCTAGCCCCGCCTGGACGCAATGGCCAGAAGAAATCGGCCGACATTTGACCGGCCGGATTTTTTCTTGATCA
>DAINBQ010000034.1:0-1909 GCA_036732825.1 Burkholderiaceae bacterium
CGCCGTCGGCGATCGGAAGGGAAAGCAGGATCTTGATGTTGACTTCGTGGTCCGAGGTGTCCACCCCGGCCGAATTGTCGATCGCGTCCGTGTAGAGCTTGACGCCCGCGAGCGCGGCCTCGACGCGCCCGAGCTGCGTCAGTCCGAGGTTGCCGCCCTCGCCGACAACCTTGACGCGCAGCTCTGCTCCGTTGATGCGCAGCGCGTCGTTCGCCCGGTCGCCGACGTCGGCGTGAGTCTCGCTCATCGCCTTCACGTAAGTGCCGATGCCGCCGTTGTAGAGCAGGTCGACCGGCGCCTTCAGGATCGCGGTCACCAGTTCGTTCGGCGTCAGGCGCGCCGACTCGATCCCGAGCACGGCCTGCGCCTGTGGGGAAATCGGGATCGACTTCTCCGACCGCGCCCAGATGCCGCCGCCCTCGGAAATCAGCTTGCTGTCGTAGTCTGCCCACGAGGAGCGCGCAAGCGCGAACAGCCGGTCACGCTCGGCAAAGGACCTGCCGGCGTCCGGATTCGGATCGAGGAAGATGTGCCGGTGGTCGAACGCGGCGATCAGCCGGATATGGCGCGACAGCAGCATGCCGTTGCCGAACACGTCGCCCGACATGTCGCCGATGCCGACGACCGTGAAATCGGTCGACTGCGTGTCGATGCCCAGCTCGCGGAAGTTGCGCTTGACGCTCTCCCAGGCGCCGCGCGCGGTGATCCCCATCCCCTTGTGGTCGTAGCCGGCGCTGCCGCCCGAAGCGAAGGCATCATCGAGCCAGTGCCCGTACTCGCGGCTGACCTGGTTTGCGAAATCCGAGAACGTCGCGGTGCCCTTGTCGGCGGCGACGACGAGATACGGATCATCGCCATCGTGTCGCACCACCTGCGGCGGCGGCACCACCTTGTCCGCGACCAGGTTGTCGGTCAGGTCGAGCAGGCCACGCAGGTAGTCCTGGTAGCAGGCGATGCCTTCCTTCAGCAACGCTTCGCGATCCGTCGCGGGCGGCGCCTTCTTCAGCACGAAGCCGCCCTTGCTGCCGGTCGGCACGATCACCGTGTTCTTCACCATCTGCGCCTTGACCAGGCCCAGCACCTCGGTGCGGAAGTCCTCCGCCCGATCGGACCAGCGCAGGCCCCCGCGTGCCACTTTGCCGCCGCGCAGGTGCACGCCCTCGAAGCGGGGCGAATACACGAAGATCTCGAACATCGGACGCGGCTCCGGCAGTCCCGGGACCCGCGACGGATCGAACTTGAACGAGATGAACGACCGGCGCGCGCCGGTCTCGCCACTGGCGCCCTTGCCAGTGCGCCAGTAGTTCGTGCGCAGCGTCGCAACGATCAGCGCCAGGTACTGGCGCAGCACGCGGTCCTCGCTCAGGTTCGAGACTTTCTCCAGCGCCTGCTCGATCGCGTTGACCTGGCTCGCCGCCGCCCCGCTGTCGCCCGCCGCGCGGTGTGCCGGGTCGAAGCGCAGCTTGAAGAGCTGCACCAGCATGCGCGCGATGCGCGGATGGGCGGATAGCGTCGCCTCGATGAAAGTCTGCGACAGCGCGAAGCCGATCTGGCGCAGGTACTTCGCATAGGCGCGCAGTACCGCCACCTCGTCGGCCGTCAGGCCGGCCCGCAGCACCAGGCGGTTGAAGTCGTCGTTCTCGACCCGCCCCTCGAACACGCGCGCGAACGCGTCCTCGAACAGCGGCGCGATCATCTCGGCGTCGATGTCGTCGACGCCGACCAGTTCCAGCTCGAAATCATGTATCCACAGCGGCTCGCTGTTTTCGGCCGAGATCTCGTACGGATGCTCGGCCAGCACGCGCACGCCCATGTGCTCGAGCATCGGCAGCGATTCGGACACCGCCACCGGCGAGCCGACGCGGAAGAGCTTGAAGCCCAGCCGCCCGTGCGCCGCTTCCAGCGGCCG
>DAINBQ010000034.1:2009-7340 GCA_036732825.1 Burkholderiaceae bacterium
TCGTAGGCCGGGATCCGGCCCGGCGTCGTTCGGACCGTGATGTGGATGCGCGCGAGGACGGCGTCGGTCAGCAGTACGTCGAAGTCGGCCGCCGAACCGTCGAAGGCCTCGAGCAGGATCGTCTGGAACTTGCGTCGCAGTTCGGTCGTGTAGTTCTCGCGCGGCACGAAGACCAGGCATGAGACGAAACGCTCGAACCGATCGACCCGGGTGAACAGCCGGAAGCGCTGACGTTCCCCGAGCTGCACGATGCCGTTCGCGATCTCGTACAGCTCGTCCGGCGCGATCTGGAACAGTTCGTCGCGCGGATAGGTCTCGAGGACATGCATCAATGCCTTGCCGAGGTGGCTTCCCGGCGCGAGCCCGGCGCGATCCACGACCTGCTGCACCTTGCCGCGCAGCAGCGGCACCTCGGACACGCGGGCGCTGTACGCGGTCGACGTGAACAATCCGACGAAACGATGCTCGCCGATAACCTGCCCGTCCGCACCGTAACGCTTGACACCGATGTAGTCGATGTAGCCGGGGCGGTGCACGGTCGAGCGCGAATTCGCCTTGGTCGCCATCAGCATCGGCGACGGTGCCCGCGCCAGCGCGCGCGCCTGGGGCGGCAACACCGCGAAACTGCTCGACACCGCGGGACCGCTCTCCGCCTCGCGCAGGACGCCGAGCCCGCTGCCGGGAACCAGCCGCAGCACGATGTCGTCCTCCGAGCCGGCAAGATCGTGCTTGCGATAGCCGAGCAGCAGAAGGTGGTCTTCCGACAGCCATTGCAGGAAGTCGCGGTTTTCGGCGACCTCCTCGCGCGGCAGCGGCGGAGGCTGGCGGTCGATCTCCTCGATCACCGCGCGCAGCTGCGCAACCATCGGCTTCCAGTCGGCGACGACGGAGCGCACGTCGCCGAGCACACGCTCGATGCCTTCGGCAAGGCTAGCCCGCGCCGTCGGATCGGCCAGTCGATCGACTTCGAAATGCATGTATGACTCGCGCGCAGCGTCCGGCTTCTCCTCGCGCGGCCAGAGTCCCTTCAGCGTGCCGTTCGCATCGCGCTCGACCGCGAAGATCGGATGCACGATCAGGTGCAGCGTCAGGCCCTGCCGGTTCACTTCCATCGACGTGGAATCGACCAGGAAGGGCATGTCGTCATTGACGATCTCGACGATCGTATGACGTGAAGACCAGCCATGCTCGCCGGCCACCGGATTGACGACGCGGATCTTCGCCTTGCCCGCTTCGCGCTTGCGCGCGAAGTGAAAGTGCGACAGCAGCGCACCGTAGAGATCCTCGATCCCCCGGGCCGCGATGTCCTCCGGATCGACCCGCTGGTAATAGCTGCGGGCGAAGGTCTCGACGGACTTGCGTTCGCCCTTGTCGACGCGCTCGTTGATCAGCGCGACTACGGCGTCGAGGCGCGCCTTCTTTTCCGCCTCAAGGGTGCTGGCCATCGTGTGTCTCCTTCTTGTCGAGCGAGCACCCGGTCAGCGGCGACGCCCTCTTTGCAAGCCGGAAGTATGCCCTTCCCGCTCTCCGGAAGCCGGCAGGACACTGCCCGATAATCCGCTCAGCGATCCTGCACGATGACTGTCCCCGCCTTCGCTCCGCGCCTTGCTTTCGTCGACGTCGAGACCACCGGCTCGAGCCCCGGGCGCGAGCGCGTCACCGAGGTCGGCCTGGTTCGCGTCGACTTCGACGGCGATGCGGTGCGGGTCGACGAGTGGGCGACGCTGGTCAATCCCGGCATTCCGATCCCGGCCGAGATCCAGTGGCTGACCGGGATCACGAACGACATGGTGCGTGCCGCGCCGTCGTTCGCCGAGATCGCGCAGGCGCTGTATGACCGGCTCGAAGGGGCGGTGTTCGTTGCGCACAACGCACGCTTCGACTACGGCTTCCTGCGCGCCGAGTTCGCGCGCACCGGCCTTGCGTTCAACGCGAAGACGTTGTGCACGGTGCGGCTCAGCCGTTTCCTCTATCCGGACCGGAGCCCGCACACGCTCGACGCGATCATCGAACGCTTCGACCTCGGCGGCGAACAACGCCATCGGGCGCTGGGCGATGCGCGCGTGTTGTGGCGGCTGCTGCAGAAGCTCGGCGACCGACACCCGCCCGGCGAGCTCGAACTCGCGGTCGGTACGCTGCTCAAGCGGCCGAGCCTGCCAGCCCACCTGCCCCCTGACGCGATCGAAGCGCTGCCGCACGCGCCCGGCGTCTACCTCTTCTACGGGCTCAACCGGCATCCGATCTACATCGGCAAGAGCATCGACCTGCGGGCGCGGGTCAGTGGCCATTTCAACGCGGAACATCGCGCGCCACGCGAGTTGCGCCTGTCCCAGGAGATCCATCGCCTCGAATGGGAGGAGACCGCCGGCGAGCTCGGAGCGCTGCTGCGCGAGTCCGAACTCGTGAAGACGCAGCTGCCCGCGCACAACGTCGCACTGCGGCGCCGGCTCAACCAGGTATTGCTCGCGATCGATGACGACGGCCGGGTCAGCACGACCCCTGCGATCGGGTTCGACCTGGCGCGGCTGGGCACGTGCTATGGCCCATTCGGTTCACGCGCGTCGGTTCGCCGGTTTCTCGTTGGCCTCGCCTCCGAGCATGGGCTCTGCCTGAAGACGATGGGCCTGGAAGGAAGACGCAGGGCCGCGGTCGATGGCACGCCGTGTTTCAATCAGCAGCTGCGGAAGTGCCACGGAGCGTGCATCGGCCAGGAGCCGCGCTCCGAACACACGGCCCGGCTCCACGAAGTGCTCGCGCCCTGGTTGCTGCCGGCGTGGCCGCGCACTGGAACGGTCGCTCTGGTCGAGCGCAACGCCGAGCGCCTGCGCGAGGACTGGCATGTCTTCGATCGCTGGTGCTGGCTTGGGACGGTCAAGTCCCATGACGCCGCCACTGCATTGGCGCGTTGCGCCGACCGCCGTTTCGAGGCCGATGCTGCCCGCCTCGCGGTGCAGGCCTTGTCGGCGTCGCCTCCCTGGCCGGTCGAGGTTGTCGATCTGGCTGCTTAACCGTGATCCCGGGCACGGAGTTTGATCGAGCATCAATTGCAATTCACGGCGGCGACCTAAAGTGAATGTTGTGGGTGGTTTGTCGACGCGACGGCCGCCAAAGCCCCTAGGAGACCTCGATGCAAAACGCTTACGGATTCGGCAAGACAGTCAAGCTGGGCTTTGACGCGGCGGTGGACCGCGTCAACGCGGAACTGGCGAAGGAAGGATTCGGCATCCTGACCGAGATCGACGTGAAGGCCACGCTGAAGAAGAAGCTCGATCACGACGTGAGGCCGTACAAGATCCTGGGCGCCTGCAACCCGCCCTTGGCGAAGCGTGCCCTGGAAGCCGAACCCACGATCGGCCTGCTGCTGCCGTGCAATGTCGTCGTGCGCGAGTCCGATGACGGTGCGGTGCAGGTGGAGTTCATGGATCCGGCCGCGATGCAGAAGCTTTCCCAGAGTCCCGCGCTCGGCGCGATCGCCGGCGAAGTCCGCGAGCGCCTGTTGCGCGTGATGAACGCGCTCTAACCCACCTTGATCAGCGAGTACCGCTCGGAGCCAGCGCGGCCGGCGGCACCTGCCACTGCGGATAACGCTCGCGGAAGCGCTTGAGTTCGGCCTCGGCCTCGTCGTGACGGCCGTCGACCCGAAGCCCGATGATCTTCTTCAGCCAGTCCTCGGGGCGCTGCTCGACTGCATCGAGTTTGCTTTCGTTGCTTGCATCCGCGGCCTCTGCTCGCTGCTTGGCCGTCATCGCTTGCGGCTTGAACGCCTGATCGGGCCGGGATGGACTGCGCTCGCCGATCCGGCCCTGCTGCTCGGCTCCAGGAGCCTGCAGGCCGCCCACGGTCCCCGCCGCTGCTTCCGAAGTCGCCGCGGCGGAGGCCGGAGGTTGCGACGCGGCCGGAGGCGCCATCGGCATGCGCCTTCGGGCATCGGCGACATCAGCCTCGGCCTTGGCCGTCCCCTCAGTCTTCTCGCGCGCAACCGAAGACTCCTCGGCCGCCGCGAGTTGCCGGTTCTCCTTGCGCAAAGGCGCGGGCGATGCGGCCGGCGGTGCGAGCGCAGCGCCGGCCTTTGAGTCGGCGGCAGCGCTGCGCCTGGATTCCGCCGCCGGAGTGGCCGGCTTGCCTGCTGCGATCGGCGGCACCACCGATTCCGCCTGCGTTATCGGTTGTGGTGCGGCCGGCACGGACGCGGCTTCGCGCGCCGGCTCGGCCGGTGGCGTGAAGCTCGGCTGCTCCTGCTCGGTCCGCGTCGCCAGCAGCACAGCCAGCGTCGACAGCATCACGGCGGCGGCAGCAGCCCAAGGCCAGCGCAGTCGAGGCCGCGGAGCAGGCTTCCCGGCGTCGACCGGGCGCGCGCCAATCTCACGAGCGGCGGCCGCGAGGATCGTGGCCCGCGCCGACGCTGCGGGACGCTCGTCCAGTGCGCCACTCGCCTCGCGATAGCGACGCAACAGTTCGTCGTCGCGTTGCGGGTTCATTGCCATACCTCCATCGCCGACCGCAGTTTCGTCATCGCGTAGCGCAGCCGGCTCTTCACTGTTTCATGTCCGGAGTTCGTGACCTCCGCAATCTCCTCGAGCGACAGTCCGCCCTCCACCTGCAGCAAGAACGCTTCCCGCTGCGCGGCCGGAAGTGCCTCGACCGCGGTGACGAACGCGCGCGCCTGGGCCCGCGACAGCGCCTGGACGTCGGGCCGATGCGCATCGCCCGCCGCGATCTCGAGCGGCGGGTCATCCGGATCGTTCGCGGCGTCGTCAAGGCTCAGCGTCGGCTCCCGTGCCCTCCAGTGATCGACCAGCTTGCTGCGCGCGACCGTGTACAGCCAGGTCGTGAATTTCGCGCGCGGCTCGAAGTTCGCGGCGTTGCGCACGACTGCCAACCAGGTCTCCTGCAACAGTTCGTCGGCGATCGACGGAACCGCGCCCTGCCGCAGGAAAAAGCGATAGATGGCGCGCTCGTGGCGGTCGTACAGCTCGCCGAAAGCGCGCGCATCACCGGCCGCATAGGCTGCCAGCAGGTTCTCATCGCTCGCCGCATCGCTCATTCGCGGCCATTTTGCCCGCGAATGAGCTGTTTTCGACTGCAACACTCCGAATATCGATCAAGGCCGGGGCGGATCGGGAACGAATCCGACCGGACCCGGAAACGGATTCGGCGCATGGCGCGGCCGCGGAATCACGCCCATCGCAAGCAGGTTCTCGCGGCTGTCGTAGTGAATCACGATCGTCTCGTTCGGATGCGACTGTGCGCGCTCGAAGTCGGTATAGCTGGTCGGCGCATGTTCGCTGCGACCGTGGCCGGTGCCCAGCCGGGACTCGCGCTGAGCGAGCC
>DAINBQ010000034.1:7440-19255 GCA_036732825.1 Burkholderiaceae bacterium
GCATGTTCGCTGCGACCGTGGCCGGTGCCCAGCCGGGACTCGCGCTGAGCGAGCCTGCCGGGCGCCGCACTCGAGGCGTCGGCTTCGTTTGTCTTCGATGATTCGGCCGCTGCGCCGGCGGCCGGCGCCGCCTCGTCGCGCGCACCGCGACCGGAAAGAACCGGCGGCGAGACCGGCCGCGGCTTCTCGCGGAAGACAGCGACACCGATGACACCGACGTTCTCGGGGCGTCCGGTGCGCGCTGCGTAGGAGTCCGGCAGCGACGTGAATTCGAACGCAGCGACGCGGGAGAGGTTCTTGCGCCAGCCCGTGATCTGCGCGAACTGGCCATGGCTCAGCACATAGCCGGTCTGGTCATGCGCCGCGGTCTCGCCCGAGACCACGTTGACACCGTCGACCGAAATGACCGCGAGCGCGCGGCCTCCGCTGCGATTCGTCAACGCCACCGCGTAGCGGTTGCCGGGCTTGCCCGGAACCCACCAGCGGCCGTTGTGCCAGTACATCGGCAGCGTTGCGCCCGATAGGCGGTCGATCACGTGCACATCGACCAGCGAGCCGACGGCACGGGCCGGGGTGGACAGCGAGAGCAGGGCGACGGCGGCTGCCGCAGCCAGGGTTCGGATCTGCATCGTTTTCTCCTTTCGGTTGGCCGACCCGCCTATGAACGGAGCGGCCCTCCGAAAGGGGTTAAGCGCCATCGGGGCACAATTCGTCGATGCGCTTCGAACACCTGGTCCAGATCAACGACCCGCTGATGCCATTGCTGGACACCCTGACGCGCGAGCAGCTGTGGCGGGGCCTCGTGCTGCGGGCCGAAGATCCGACCCAGTTCATCCTCGGCCTCGAAGGAGCGCAAATACGCTCGCGGCACGAAGACCAGGGCATCACTGAACTCGAGCGGACGCTGGATTTCGGGTCGTTCCGCGTCGATGACCGGGTACGGCTCGTCCCGGGCGAGCGCAGCGAGATTCACACGGCGCCCGGCCCGACCTGGCCGGCCAGCCGCATGACGATCTCGATCGAGGAGCCGCAGCCCGAGCTGCTGTTCCTGCGCTTTGTCTATGAATCGGACGAGGTCGTCGGCCCGGACGAACTGGACCGCGTCACGCTCGCACTGCGCGAGCGGGCCTACGAGAGCTCCGATCTCGACACGGTCGTGCGGATCCGCGCGCTGGCCGAACAGGGGCAGCTCGGATGAGTGCTCGGCCGAAGGCGCTCGTCCTCTTTTCCGGGGGCCAGGACTCGACCACCTGCCTGGCATGGGCGCTCGCCCGCTACCCGCAGGTGGAGACGATCGGCTTCGACTACGGGCAGCGCCATGCGATCGAGCTGGACGTCCGCCCGCGCGTGCTCGACCGCCTGCGCCGATTTCCAGGCTGGGTCGATCGGCTGGGCGCCGATCATTTCGTGTCGATGCGCGAGCTGGCGCAGCTGTCGGACACCGCGCTGACACAGGCAGCCGAAATCCGGATGACGGCGCGCGGCCTGCCCAACACGTTCGTGCCGGGTCGCAACCTGCTGTTCTTCACCTATGCCGCGGCCGTCGCCTACCGGCGCGACATCCGGGTGCTGGTCGGCGGCATGTGCGAGACCGACTACTCCGGTTATCCGGACTGCCGCGACGACGCGCTGAAGGCAATGCAGGTCGCGCTGTCGCTCGGAATGGATCAGAGATTCACGGTCGAGACGCCTCTGATGTGGCTCGACAAGGCCCAGACCTGGCAACTCGCACAGGAGCTCGGCGGCGACGAGCTCGTCGACCTGGTCCGCGCCGAGACGCACACCTGCTACCTCGGGGATCGCACGACCCTGCATGACTGGGGCGCCGGCTGCGGCGCATGCCCGGCCTGCGAGCTGCGCGCGGAAGGCTGGCAACGCTGGCGCGCCGGCCGCGCCTGACCCGCTGCCAGCGCCTCTGGACTCAGGGGACCAGCGGGATTTCGCGCGCCGCGTCGTAACGCAGCACCGCCTGGATCTTGTTCTCGATCTGCATGTAGCGTGCGGCCTTCTTCGCCGGCAGCACGCCGAGTAGCCTCTTGAAGTGCTTCTGGTGCAGCTGGGCTTCCTGCAATGATGCGGCGAGCACCTGTTCGCTCAGTCGCTTCGCGTTGGCATCGGTCATCGAGTTCTCGGCAGCCACGTAGTCGATGACCGCGCGCGTGTATTCGCGCTGCGGCACAGCGAGCTCGCGCTGAAAGCTCTCGTAAAGCGGCCAGAATTTCTTCGCTTCGTCCGGTGTGAGCTTCATGCCGCGCTCGACGATGCTCTTCTTGTCGGCCTGGATCCGCGCCCGCCATTCGGCCGCAGTCAGTTCCTTCTCGGGCTTTTCCTGGGCGAGGACAGGCGTCATGGCGAGCGCGAGCGCAAAGGCCAGCATGATCCGGAGCAAATTCATCGAGGTTCCTCTGTACGTTGCTTGAAGTGTTGTTCTGGAAGCCGGACGCTGCGGTCCGGCGCATCGCAGCCCGCGTAGGCTAGCGGAAGCACCGAAGGCGGCCAACTCGCACGCTTTCGGTCCGACCCGGCAGCACGGCCGCGGCGACTACAGTGTGCGCGGAGACCGAGGGCGCCGCTGCTGAGGCAGACCTGCCTGCGGGTTGGAGATGCCGTCGACCGGCCGGGCCAGCGATTCGAAGATCTTCTGGCGCGCAATATTGAGAGCCGTGCCGCGCGCCGCCTCGCCGAGGAAGGCATCGAGATCCTCGTGCTCGTCACGCAGCCGCATGATCAACGGTACGAACAGCTCCACCAGTGCCGGATCGAACTGCAGCTCCTTCTGCCGCAGGATCTCCGCAATCGCCTCGTCGCTGCTGAAAGCTCGCCGGTAAGTCTTCTCGTGCGTCAGCGCGTCGTAAGCGTCACACACGGCCACGATGCGGGCCGCAAGCGGTATCGCCGAGCCTGAAATGCCATCGGGATAGCCGTTACCGTCCCAGCGCTCGTGGTGATGGCGGGCGATTTCCTGGGCAAGCTCACCGTACGAGAACTTTGCTTTCGACAGCAGGTCGGCACCAGTGGCTGCATGCGTCTGCAGGATCTGCCGTTCGCCATCCGTCAGAGGCGACGCCTTCTGCATCAACGTGTCCGGAATTGCCACCTTGCCGATGTCGTGCAAGCGCGCAGCCAGTTCTATCGTCTCGCAGGTTGCTGGCGGTTCTCCATGCTCCGTGGCCAGTAGCGAGGCTAGGCGTCCAACTCGATAGCAGTGCTCGCCAGTCGGGTCGTCGCGCATCTCTGCGGTAAATGCCATCTGCTCGAGCAAATCGCCCTGGCGGGCCCCCACCGACTGGTCCGCCAGCTTCTGCCTCAACTCGCCATCCTTTGCGTCCAGGAGATGCGCCGGAAACTGATCCGTGCTGCTTTCGAGCTGACGCAGATGCAGTTCCTGATGCCGGACGATGCTTTCCTGCTGGGCCTTGCGTATGTGCAGAGTGAGTTCCCTGTGCATTGCGAGAGCGCGGTCGGGTCGTCCTGCTTTCTCGTACGCTTGCACCAGTGCCAGCAGTGTTTCCCGCAGCAAGGGCTTGATAATGCGGGCCTTCTCGAGCGCGGCCATGCCGCGCGATAGGCCGACGTCCCCGAGTCCCGAATACACCTCGACCAACCCTTCCGAACAAGCCGCCGACACATCGGCCCGAACGGACTTCGCTTTCGCGGCAAGTTCCTTCGCGATCTGGGCCCGTTCGGCCGCTTCCGCCACGCGCCCGGATGCGAGCAGTAATCGCGTGTACGTCCCCTCGGCAAAAACTCGGGTCAGCATCTCGGCCGGCGTATCTGGCGTATGCCGAAGCGCGATCGCGTCCCGAATGCTGTGCAGACCGGCCTCGTACTCCTGCATGTGCAGACAGCACACGGCCACGTTACCCAGGGCCACAGCCTTGAACGGTCGCAAGGCTGCGGAGCCGGTCGCAAGGCGTGTCGCACGTTCGTAGCAGTCCCTTGCGTCAGCGTACAGAGCCGCTTCGTAGAACGCGGAGCCGAGGTTGTTCCAGACAGCTACCCGGCCCGCCTCGTCCTCAATTTCGTCGGCGATTTCAAGAGCTTCCGACAGCGACGTCAGCGCGTCACCTGGGTTGTTTGTCGAATACAGGACCACGGCCTGCACCGTGAGTGCCCGGCGCAGGACCGCGCGATCGTTCGCATCTCGAGCAAGCATGACCGCGAGCGCTGCGGGCTCGACGCCGCTGAAAGTGCTTTGTCCCTGGTGATAGAACTGCGAGGCGATGTCGATCAAGCAACCGATGCGTCGCTTCGGATCGACATCGAACGGAATGAACCGGAGCCGACTGAGGGCGTCGTTCAGGAATGCGACGGTGTCGGCGCGCGGCGAAACAAGGTTTTCCTTGATCTCACGCTCGATGACCTCGAGTTCTTCGCTCTGCGGATCGGACATCAGGTGGCCCGCACGGGGCCGGCCTAGGCTTGGGCGGCAGGATTCTGCCGGTTCGCCGCCATGTTAGCTAGTGCCAAATGCAGGGATTTCGAGACTTGGCTTCGACCTTCATAATTCGTTTCACTTCGGGTGCTCAAAGTACCAGGAGCGACAACCAGACTAACCAGACTCGTAGCGGAGAGAAATACCATGACGAAGATCGAAATCGTTACCGAAGAGACCACCGTTGAGACAACCGAACAAGCGTCGATCGAGCTGACTCTGGCGGAGTTGGACCTGATCGGCGGCGGCAACGTCGGCTCTATCCTCGCCTAATCAGGCACGACGCCGGCACAAGAATAAGAGAGATAAGGCCACACGCAGATTTCGCTCTACGAGTTGACCGGACCGGCCCGACGGGGCCCGTCCGGTTTTTTTGCGCCCCTCCCTCAAGTCCGCGAAGCGCATTTTCGTGAGCCCCAGCCTTGTGACGGCCTGGGTCTGAGCACGTCAGTCCGCCGCCCCCATCTAGTTCCCCGCCGCGACTACAGGGTGCGCGGAGACCGCAGCCGCCGCTGCTGCGGCTGACCCGGCTGGTCGTGCACCCCGTTGCCTTCGATCGGCCGCGCCAGCGATTCGAAGATCTTCTGACGCGCGACGTTGAGGGAAGTCTTGCGAGCAGCCTCGCCAAGGAAGGCATCGAGATCGGAGTGCTCTTCGCGCAACCTCATGATGAACGGCACGAACAAATCGACCAGGGCTGGATCAAACTGCAACTCTCTTCCGCGCAGTATCTCCGCGATCGCCTCGTCGCTGCTGAGCGCCCGCCGATAGTTCTTCTCGTGGGTCAGTGCGTCAAACGCGTCACAGACCGCAACCAGCCGAGCCGCGAGCGGGATCGCCGAGCCCGAGATGCCGTCCGGGTAGCCATTGCCGTCCCAGCGCTCGTGATGATGGCGCGCGATTTCCTCGGCCATCTCGCCGTAGGCGACCTTGGCCTTGGCCAGCAGTTCGGCGCCCGTCGTCGCATGCGTCTGCAGGATCTGACGCTCACCGTCGGTCAGCGGGGTTGCCTTCTGCATGATCGTGTCGGGGATAGCCACCTTGCCGATGTCGTGCAAACGCGCCGCCAGTTCGATCGTCTCGCAGACCTCGCGCTCGGTCCCCTGTTCCTGCGCCAGCAACGATGCGAGCCGGGCGACGCGGTAGCAGTGTTCACCGGTCGGGTCGTCGCGCATCTCGGCGGTGAAGGCCATCTGTTCGAGCAGGTCCCCTTGACGCGCGCCGACCGAATAGGCGGCGATCTTCTGCCTCAGTTCGGCGTCCTTCTCCTCCAGCAGCCGAACCGGGAATTGGTCGTCCCCCTCGTGCTGTTCCAGCTGCTTGAGGTGCAACTCCTGGTGACGGACGATGTTGTCCTGTTGCGCCTTGCGGACATGCAGCGTCAACTCGCGGTGCAAGGCCAGCGCCCGGTCCGGGCGGCCGGCCTTTTCATGGGCCTGCACCAGAGCCAGCAGCGTTTCTCGCAGCGTTGGCTTGATCACGCGCGCCTTTTCCAGTGCCGCCATGCCGCGCGAAAGGCCTACGTCAGCCAGCCCGGAATAAACCTCGACGAGGCCTTCGGCGCACGCGGCAGCGATGTCTGCGCGGACCGACTTCGCCTGGGCTGCGAACTCCTTGGCAAGCTGGACACGCTCGGACGCCTCGCGGACTCGGCCGGTCGCAAGAAGGAGGCGCGTGAAATTCGCTTCGGCCTGTACCCGGGAGAGCATATCGGCCGGAGTTGCCGGCGGCGGCATCAGGGAGATCGAGTTCTGGATGCGTTCAATCCCCTCTTGATAGTCGCGAGTGTGGAGGCAACAGAGCGCAACGTTGGACAACGCGATACCGCGTTGCCGACGGAGGCTCGGGACCCCGACGGCAAGTTCCGCCGCCTGTCCAAAGCTTTCGCGTGCATCGGCATAGAGAGCCGCTTCGTAAAACGCGGCCCCGAGGTTGTTCCACGTCCCCACCTGCATTTCTACGTCGCCCAGTGTCTGAGCGATCTCGAGCGCAGCAACCAGCGACCGGATCGCATCGCCCGGATTGCTCGTCGAGAAGAGGATGATTCCCTGCAGGTTCAGCGCCCGCCGCAGCAGCGCCTTGTCGCCGAGTTGTTCGGCAAGCATCACCGCCAGCGCTGCCGGTTCGACCGCACTGAAGACGCTCTGGCCCTGGTGATAAAACTGCTGTGCGATGCTGAAAAGGCAGTCGATCCGCGTGCGCGGCTCGACATCGAATGGAATTGAGCGAAGTCGCGCAAGCGACTGGTTCAGAAACGCGACGGTATCGGTGCGCGGCGCCGCGAGGTTCGCCGTAACTTCGGCTTCCAGCTGATGCAATTGCTCGGCGACTGCGTCCACCCGTGAATGACCTGTTATGAAATGGGGCGCCGGATTCTGCCTGTTTGTGGCGACGTCCGCTACAGCAAATAGCAGGGATTTGCAATTGTTCGAGTCACGATCACAATTCGCTCACCTTGAACGCCACGGCGGATCCAGGGAAAAACAGACCAACCACATACTCGTAGCGGAGAGAAAACATGACCACCAATACCGAATACGTCGCGGCCGAAGAACTGGTTGTCGAGACCACCGAACAGGCTGAACAGATCGAACTGTCGCTCTCAGAACTCGACATGGTGGGTGGCGGCAGCGTCAGCGTGATTTTCTAGTTCGCACACTCCATCGGGCGCGTCAGACGATAAGAACATAGCCCGGCAGGATTACTTTCGCTACTTAGACCCGGACCGGCCCGACGGGGCTCGTCCGGTTTTTTTCGCCTCATCCCGCATGCCCGCGAAGCGCGTATTGGTGAGCCTTGGAATCACATCCTCTCTCATCGCTTGTGGCGCCCCGAGTTCGGTTCCGGTTGGAGCCGGGCAACTGGTCGACGTCAAGCTGCAGCCGGCGGTCGTGCGGCCCGATGCGCAGGGCGCGCTCGCACTGGGTGTGGTCACCGGTTGCGACATCGATTACGTCAGCCACGCGGAAGCCGATCGAACCTACCGCTTCCGCGTCCGGCCGTCGCAACGCGTGCCGGACTTCGAGACCTGTATCAGCCGCCTGCGCCAGCAACCGGGCATCGAAAGCGTGAACGTGCGCTAGGCGGCGCGCCGCGGGGTGGCCACTCCCACCTCGCCGAGTCGCACGATGCGATCGACCGCACCGACCGTTTCCGGGCGGTGGCTGACAATCACCAATCCAATCCCTGTGGTCCTTAGTCCGTCAGTGATCGCTCGCTCCCGCGCGAGATCCAGCTGGTCGAAGGTCTCGTCCAGGAACAGGATCTGCGGGCGGCGATAGAGGGCCCGCGCCAGCAGCACACGACTCCGCTGCCCGCCGGACAGGGCCATGCCGAGGCTGCCGACGATCGTGTTGAACTGCATCGGCATCGCGTCGATTTCCTCGTCGACCATCGCCAGCCGGGCGCAGGTGCGGACCCGCTCGGGGTCGTGCTGCGGGTCGAAAAAGCTGATGTTGTCCTCGATCGTCCCGACGAACAGGTGGTCGTCCTGCATCACGACACCGATGCGGCCGCGGTAGGCGGCGCGGTCCCAGTCGCGCACGTCGCGCGCGGCCGCCGTCAGCGTGCCCTCGGTGCGGTCGAGCAGGCCGGCCAGAACCTTGACCAGCGTGGTCTTTCCGGCGCCCGACGGACCGACGATCGCGACGGTCTCCCCCGGCTTGGCGCCGAAGTCGACACCGCGGAACACGAAGCCCTCGATTCCGTAGGCGAAGCCCAGGCCGCGGCCCTCGAGCACGAAGGGCGCCGCCGGCGCATCGGCCCGCGCGACTGCCGGCAGGTCGATCGCGCCCTCAGGCTGCGCCAGCGCGATGTCGGCGACGCGGTCGGCGTGCAGGTCGAGCATGCGGAACTCGATCGCCTTGTCGACCAGGTTGTTGACGCGCGTGATGAAAAGCAGCTTGAACATCAGGAACGCGAACAACATGCCGACCGAGAGCTGGTTCTCGAGCACCGCGTAAGCGCCGAGCCAGATCACGAGAACATTCTCGAGCCCGAACACGAGAACGTTGGCGGCGCGCTGCAGCAGCGCCAGGTTCTGCACCCTGACGTCCGCATTGGTCTGGTCGACGACGTGGTTCAGGTAGGCCGCGCGGCGCTCCGGTTCGCGCAGGTTCAGCTTGATCGCCATCATCCCGCGCAGCGTCTCGATGAAATGCGTTGCCGCCTTCGCCTCGTGCACGATGCGCTCATCGGTCGCGCGCCGCTGCGGCCCGTACATCGCCCAGCGCAGCAACCCGTAGATCACCGCTGCGATGACGACAACCAGCGTCAGCGTCGAGCTGTACCAGAACATGACCGCGAGCGTGACGACGACCATCACGCCGTCCATCGCGGTCTCCAGGAACGTCAGCGTCAGCGTGCGCTGAATCGCGTCGACCGAGCGAAAACGCGAAACGATGTCGCCGATGTGGCGCTTCTCGAACCACGCGAGCGGCAGCCGCAGCAGGCGCGCGAACAACGTGTCGAGCAGCTGCAGGTTGAGCCGGGTGCTGATGTAGACGCCGAGCCACGACCGCAGCGCGGTCACGATCGCGATCATCATCGCGAGCAGCCCGAAACCGATGCCGAGTATCGCGAGCAGGTCGCGGTCGCGTCCGACGACGACGCGGTCGACGACCAGCTGGAGGAAGAACGGCGATGCGATCGCCAGCACCTCCAACACCAGCGACAGCAGCAGCACCTGCGTGATCGCGCCCTTGAGCCCGGTTGCGGTGCGCACCAGCTGCCAGGCGCTGATCTTCTCGCGCTCGTCGCGCGTCGCGAAACCGGCCGTCGGCGTCAATTCCATCGCGACGCCGGTGTAGTGGTCCGATGCTTCCTTCAGCGTCAGCACGCGCCGGCCGCGCGCCGGATCGTTGACGGTGATCCTGTCACCGGCGACCTTCGTCAGCACGACGAAGTGGTTCATGTCCCAGTGCAGGATCGCCGGCAGCTTCAGCTGCGCGAGCGATTCGAGCGCAACCTTCACGCCGCGCGGCGCCATGCCCATCGTCTCGGCGATCGCGCTGATGTGCTTCAGCGTGACGCCCTTCATCGACGGTGCCAGCCGCACCCGCATCGCGGACAGATCGGTGCGGAATCCGTGGTAGCTCGCGACCATCGCAACGCAGGCGATGCCGCACTCGGGCGCCTCGCTCTGCAGGATCATCGGCACGCGTCTACCGAGCATCTACTGCAACCTTCCCT
Source organism: Burkholderiaceae bacterium (assembly GCA_036732825.1). GTDB lineage: Bacteria > Pseudomonadota > Gammaproteobacteria > Burkholderiales > Burkholderiaceae_F > DAINBQ01. Next base: position 17,066 of record DAINBQ010000034.1, read on the forward strand.
TGAGCGACAGGATTGGCTCAAACACCCATTCCCAGACCTTGCGCTTCTCCTGCAGGATGTCGGCGTTGACCGACATGCCGGGGCGCAGCGAAAGTTTCTGGCCACCAGTGGCGATGTACTGCGAATCCAGCCTGACGTCGACGCGATAGACGGGCTCGCGGACCGTCATCGGTCCCACTTTCTCGCCGGGCGACCAGACCGTTTCGCTGACGCGCTCCACCTTGCCACCGTACTGGCCGAATCGCTGGAAGGGAAACGCGTCGTAGCGCAGCACGACGGCCTGGCCCGGCTGCACGAAGCCGATCGCGCGCGTCGGCACCAGAAGCTGCGCATGCAGTCCGCTGCCCTTGGGCACGACGACCGCGAGCGGCGCTTCGTCGGCCACGGCTTCGCCGCGATTGGCCGCGATGTTCGTCAGCACGCCCGCGATCGGGGCCCGGATCACGTTCTCGCGCTTGGCCTCTTCCTGCACGCTGCCCTGCTGCAGTTCGCTGATCTGTCGCTTGACCTGGTCGATCTGGGTCTCGACCTTCATGTCGATCGTCGGCAGTTCGGCGCGCGTCGCGGAAAGTTCGCGCTCGACACCGGCGCGCTGCCGGCGCAGGCCTTCCAGCTTCACCTGCTGATCGAGCACGTTGTTGCGGAACTCGATCAGCTTGCTTTCGGAATAGAACTTGTCCTTGAACAGTTCCTCGGCCCTCTGGAACTCGTTGCGGGCCGATGCGAGCCGGCTCTGCTGGGCCTTGATCTCGATTTCGAACTGGGCCAGTTCGCGCTGCAGGTCTTCGATCTTGCGGCGCAGGATTTCCGCTTGCTGGGCGCCCAGCGTGCGTACCTGCTGCTGCTCGCGCTCCAGACCGATGATGCGTTCGCTGATTTCGCGCTGCACGAGTTCGCCGGAAGTCGCGCCGGACGCGGTGCCGCGTTCGTACGACAGGCGGATCAGCGGCTGGCCGGCCTGTACCTCGTCGCCTTCCTTGGCCAGGATGTCGGTGATCGTCCCCGCGCCGGGTGCCAGCAGGCGGGCTGCGCCCGAGTCGAGCGCGAGGAAGCCGTCGACGCGCTCGCGCCTTGAGTACTCGCCCCAGACGGAGAACGAAACGAGCAAGGCCGCGAACAGGAGCGCGACCCCGGTGAAGGCCGCGAGCGGCACCGGGCGCGCCAGCGAGACTTCGCCCAGCAGCTTCTCGCGCTGCGCGTCGATCGCTTCCTGTCGAAACAGCCGGTTCGCCATGCGGGTCGCATTATGGCCGCGCGCCGGCCTGCGTCACGCCCGACTCCCAATTTCGCGCCAGATTTCGGGGCCGGGCGTGGCGTTATGTCGACATGCGCACTCGGTGACCGCCGCGCTGCGCCACCGCTCCCGGCCGACTGCTCGTCGCTATCCGGCCGCGGTTTCCTTCCACTTGATCGAGCAGCCGATGCTCGGTGTCTGCTCGCCCGGGCCGCGGCCGGTGGCGGCGATCGCCTTCATCGCCTCGAACAACTCGCGCCGTGCATCGACCGCCGGCTGCCGGCCGGACGAATCGAGGCGGCCCCGATACTGAAGCTGCAGATCACGGTTGTAGCCGAAGAAGTCCGGAGTGCAGACCGCGCCGTAGGCGCGCGCGACTTCCTGGGACTCGTCACGGAGATATGGGAACGGCAGCGCCCGGTCGAGCCACAGGCGCCGCATCGAATCGAATCCATCTTCCGGATAGGCCGCGGCATCGTTGCTGCAGATCGCAACCACTCCGATTCCGAGCGCCTGCAGCTCGCGCGCATCGCGCACGATGCGGTCGAGCACCGCCTGCACATACGGGCAGTGGTTGCAGATGAACATCACGAGCAGGCCGTTGGGCCCGACCGCGGCTTCGCGTGTCCAGCGCTGGCCGCAGACGCCGGGAAGATCGAAGTCGGGCGCAAGCGTTCCGATCGCCGGGGGTGTCGACTGTGCTGCCATGGTCCGCTCCGCGGTGTCTGCCCTAGTGTGCGCGCTTCTTCTGGTCGATCAGCCGCAGGATCATCGGCGTGAAGATCAGTTGCATCGCCAGTCCCATCTTGCCGCCCGGGACGATGATCGTGTTCGGCCGCGTCATCGCCGAATCGTGCAGCATCGACAGCAGGTAAGGGAAGTCGATGCCCTTCGGATTGGTGAAGCGGATGATCACCATGCTCTCGTCAGCGCTCGGGATGTCGCGCGCGATGAAC
>DAINBQ010000035.1:0-15370 GCA_036732825.1 Burkholderiaceae bacterium
CGAAAACGCCGGCTTTCTTGATGACCGGGCCCCACTTCTCGATTTCCGCCTTCAGATGAGCGGCATGCGCGGCCGGTGTAATCCTGTCCGGCCCATATACGGTCGCACCGAGATCGGCCATCCGCTTGACAAAATCCGGGTCCTTGGCCGCCACCTGCATCGCCGCCGTCAGACGATCGACAACAGCCTTCGGTGTGCCCTTCGGCGCGTAAACGCCGTGCCAGATCCCGACCTCGAAACCCTGCAGGCCGGATTCCTGCATCGTCGGGAGATTGGGCAGCGTCGGCACGCGCTTGGCGCTCGTTACCGCGTAGGCCTTGACGGTGCCGGCCTTGATCTGTCCGGTCGTGTTCGTGGTCTGGTCGCACAGGAAGTCGACCTGCTTGCCGAGCAGCGCGTTGATCGCGTCCGCCGTGCCCTTGAACGGGACCGTTGTGACGTCGGCATCGATCGCGCTCATGAACATCAGTCCGCACAAGTGCGACGCCGCACCGAGCCCGGCATTGGCCAGGTTGAGCTTGGTTTTGTTCGCCTTGACGTAGGTTACGAATTCGCTGAAGTTTTTCGCAGGAAAATCCGAACGCGCGATCATCGTCATCGGCACATCGACGATCAGACCGACCATCTCGAAATCCGTCTGCGGGTTGTATGCGAGTTTCCGATACAGCGCGGGCGCCGTCGACATGCCGATGTGGTGCAGCAGCACCATGTAACCATCCGGCGCCGCATTTTTCACCCGCGTCGCTCCGACAGTTCCGCCGGCGCCTGCGACGTTCTCCACGATGACGGTCTGGCCCAGCGGCTTGGTCATAGCCTGCGCCAGTGACCGCGCCACCGTGTCCGTCGGTCCACCCGCCGTGAAGGGAACCACGATAGTGACAGTCCGGGTCGGGAAGGCCTGGGCCGCAACGCTGGCGGCCACGACAGCCGCCGCGCACGCCACCAATTGCCGAATCCCTTTGATCATCGTTCCGTCTCCATCCTCCTGTTGGCGCGGGCGATTCTACCTGCGCCTTCCGCAATGTAGGAAGGTTTTAACCGAGGGTCATCGGGATTACCGCTTATTCGGCGCGAACTTGGCTCACGGTCTTCATGCAGAGTCGACAAGTGGCCGCTCGGGGCCCGACGCGTCCTGCAGAAATCGCGTCAGCGATACATCCAGTCGCGAGTCAGCGGCAGGTCGGTCGGCCCTGCAGAACGCTGGCAACTTCCGAGCAGCTGGTAAATCGATACCCAGCCCTGCGCGAAGCCGTATGAGCAGCCAGCGAGGTAGGCCCGCCAGATGCGCAACGTCCGGTCAGCAACGACCGCCGCAGCCCGGTCGAGTTGCGATTCGAGGCGGCGTGACCAGTGTTCCAGCGTCTTTGCATAGTGCGGACGCAGTGACTCGACGTCGGCCACTTCGAATCCGGCGGCCGACATCTCACGGATCGCGACATGCAGATGCGGCACTTCGCCGTGCGGGAACACATATTTGCCAATGAAATCGCCGACGCCGCCACCGACCGCCCGGCTTTCGACATCGCTCGACGTAATGCCGTGGTTGAGGAACAGTCCGCGGTCGCGCACGACGGTTGCGATCGTCGAAAAATACGCTCTGAGGTTTGCGAGCCCGACGTGCTCGAACATCCCGATGCTGGCCGCCTTGTCGAACGCCGCAGCGCCATAACGCCCAGGCAGTTCGCGATAGTCGAGCAGTTCCAGCTCCACTCGGTCGGCCAGGCCGAGCTCACGCACCCGATCGCGCCCGTACTCGAACTGATTGCGCGACAAAGTGATTCCGACTGCGCGCACGCCGTAGCGCTGCGCCGCGTGAATCGGCAGCGCGCCCCAGCCACATCCGATGTCGAGCAGGCGCTCGCCGGGCGCGAGCCTAAGCTTGATGCATATGTGATCGAGCTTCGCTTCCTGGGCCGCCTCGAGCGACTCATCAGCAGTCCGGAAATAGGCACACGAGTAGACCATTCGATCGTCGAGCCACAGGCGGTAGAAATCATTGCCGACGTCGTAGTGGTAGCTGATGGCCTGCCGGTCCTGGCGCGCGCTGTGCCGCGTCAGGACGTCTGTCAGGCGCTGAGTGACACTCGAGCCGCCAGCCGCCGCCAGTTTTTCCACCAGCGGAAGCGCCTCGAGGAATTCGCCGTTCAGGTCGATGCGCCCCTGCACAAAAGCCTCTGCCAGGGATGCAAGAGTCGGGTTTGCCAGCTGGGTAAGCACCTCCGGATCGCGGATCGCGAGCTGCACGCGGGCAGGTTGGCCGAATCCAATCCGTCCGCCATCGGGCAACACGAGTTCGAGCGGCGCGCCTCCGCCAGCGATCAGGGTGTCGGCCAGCCGGGCAATCCCGGCATGCATCACGCGCTCGGTCAGGCGTTCGCGGGTGCGGGCGATCCACATGCTTCGCTCCTCAGACTCTCCGGATACTGAAATCTAGTTCGGCTGGCGCGGCTTGCCAAGGCGTCTCGCGCCCCCTCCGCGCCGTTTCACTCCATGAAGCGCGCGAAACCGCTCACCGTCTCGCGCTCGGTCACAAGCGAGTTCTCGACCCGGCTCATGTCCGCATAACCGAGTGACATGCCGCACACCACCATTTCACTGGCGGGCAGTCCCAGCACTTCGCCAATGATCCTGTGGAACTGGGTGAACGCTGCCTGCGGACAGGTATCGAGCCCGCGTCCACGCGCCGCGACCATGATGTTTTCGAGAAACATGCCGAAGTCGAGCCAGCTCCCCTGCTCGAGAATGCGGTCGATCGTGAAGATCATGCCGACCGGGGCATCGAAGAACGTGTAGTTGCGGCCATGCTGCTCGTGCATCCGCGCCTTGTCTTCGCGGCCGATGCCGAGCAGGCCATACAGATCCCATCCGATCTTGCGGCGCCGCGCGAGATAGGGATCGATCCAGTTCCGCGGGTAGTACGCGTACTCCTCCGTGTGCTGCTTGCGCAGTTCGGGATCGTTGTAAACGGCCAGGATCGAATTGCTCAGGCGTTCCTTGGCCGCCCCGGTCAACACGGTCACCTTCCACGGCTGCGTGTTTGTTCCGGATGGCGCGCGCGACGAGACCGCAAGGATCTGCTCGATCGTCGCGCGCGGAACCGGTGTCGGCAGGAACGCGCGCATCGACTGGCGAGTCGCGATCGCGTGGTCGACGACCTCGTGCGGGCCGATCGGTGAACGGTCCTTCATGCGCGGATCCTCTCGAGTGCCGACCGCAACGACGCCGGCAGCGCGGCCGGCCGCTGCGTTGCCCGGTCGACGTAGACGTGAATGAAGTGCCCCTGCGCACTCGCGGTCTCGGCGCCGTCGGCAAAGACAGCGAGCTCGTAGCGCACGCTGGAGTTTCCGATGCTGGAAACGCGCAATCCGGTCTCGACCGGCTGCGGAAACGCGAGCGCGCTGAAGTAACGGCACTGGGTCTCCACGACCAACCCGATGACCGGGCTCGACCCGACGTCGAGTACGCCGCTGCGGATCAGGAATTCGTTGACGACCGTGTCGAACCAGCTGTAGTAAACGACATTGTTCACGTGGCCGTATGCGTCGTTGTCCATCCAGCGTGTCACGATGCGGTGGAAATGCCGGTAATCGGCGCGGCGATGCGGGGGCTCGCGGGACGTGCTCACGACGAGGATCTCCTCTTCTTCAACACCAGTGCGACCCCTGCCATTGTCACGATCACTCCGGTCCATGCCAGCGGACCCAGCTGCTCCCCGAAGACCAGCCACGCCATCAACGCGGTGACAGGTGGAGTCAGGTACATCAGGCTGGCGACTTCGGTTGCACGGCCGCGGCGGATCATAGCGAGCAGCAGGCTGATCGCGACCAGTGACAGCGCCAGCACCGACCATGCAAGCGCCAGCCAGAACTCGAGCGACGGGTTCACGGCGAGCGATTCGAATGCGAAAGCAAACGGCAGCAAGACCAGGAAAGACGCGGCGAACTGGATCAGGCTGCCGGTGCGCAGGTCGACCCCGGCGCCGTGCCGCTTCTGGTACAGCGTGCCAGCGGTAATTCCCGCCAGTGCCAGCAGGTTCACGCCCAGCGCAAGGGGGCCAACGCCGGACAGCGTCAGGCGGTCGGACAGCACGAGACCAATGCCGGCGAACCCCGCAAACAGGCCGATCCACTGCACACGGGTTGCCCGCTCGCCGACGGTGAATCCGAAGAACGCAGTCAGCAGCGGCTGAGTACCCACCAGCAGCGCCGAGACGCCGGCCGGCACGCCGAGCGCGATCGCCACCCAGACGCCACCGAGGTAGGTCGCCTGCAGCAGGACCCCCACGACCGCGACATCGCGCCATTGCGCGGCTGAGCGCGGCCACGGTGCCCCCGTGATGACGACCAGCGGAAGCAACACGAGGATGACCCCAGCGAAGCGGTAAAGCAGGAATGTGAGCGGGGGCGCATGCGGCGCCGCGTATTTGGCGACGATGAAGCCGGTGCTCCAGATCAGGACGAAAAGCAGCGGCATGGCTGCAAGCCAGGTCCGGCGCGCGGCGTCTGCCGGTTCAGGCACTTCTCACCTCGCGTTCACCCACGGCCACCCGCCTTCGCTGCCACGACTGAAACGCCAAGCGCACCGTTTGCAAGTGGATTGCGACCGTCGTTTCGATATCGCGCCCATATCCACCGGCCATCGTCACTGCAATCGGTACGCGCAGCCGCTCGGCGAATTCGAATACCCGCTGGTCGCGGCGTCCGATGCCGTCGATCGAGAGCTTCAGTTTTCCGAGACGATCGTCCTCGTGGGGGTCGGCGCCGGCCAGATAGAGGATGAACTGCGGTTCGAAGCGGCGCTGCAACTCACAGAGGGCGGCATCGAGCTGCGCCAGGTAGTCGGCATCGGCCGTTCCATCGGGCAGGCCGATGTCGAGACAGCTCGTCTGCTTGCGAAACGGGAAGTTCGTCGCCCCGTGCAGCGAGAGCGTAAAGATCGCAGTGTCGCCGGCGAGGATCTGCGCCGTGCCGTCGCCCTGATGCACGTCCAGATCGATGATGGCCACGGGCAGCTGCCGCCGGGACCTCGCCGAATCTGCCTGAAGCTGGCGCGCGGCGATCGCCGCGTCATTGAACACGCAGTAGCCGGCCCCGCGTGCATGTTGCGCATGATGGGTTCCGCCAGCCAGCGAGAGCGCGACCCCTTCAGCGAGCGCAGCACGGCAGGCACTGATCGTCGCGCCCACCGATCTTCGCGATCGTTCCACCATTGCCTCGCTCCAAGGGAACCCGATCGCGCGTTGCTCCGCGGGTGTCATCAGGCCTTTGCTGATGCGGTCGATGTATTCGGGTGCATGAGCGAGCGCAAGCTGCCCGTCCGTCGCTGCAAGCGGTTCGGCCAGTGCTATTCCTTCGAGATCCGTCGCGACACGCTCGCGCAACCTGCGGTACTTGGACATCGGGAATCGATGCCCATCGGGCAGGGGAAGCACAAAGTGGTCGCTGTAGAAGGCCTGCAAGACTCGTTTCCAGTGAGAGGATCGAAGAAGCCGGGCGTCTGGATCGATCAATCGAACCAGCTTGCGCGTTGCGCCATTTTTCTAGAGTTTCTGTTCAGTTTTGCCAACGCGCTTCTGCTCAAGTCATTGATGTTCAATTATTTTCTGAAACAGGCCCGGACGCCGTCTGCTTGCTGCACCGCACCAATTCAGCTTGACTTTTGCTCGCCGATCCATAAAATGTCGATTGTGCGCCGCAACATCCACGCGCCGCCCAATTCAGATCCCCTCGACCCGAGGGATGAGCTTCGTACCACCACTTGAGGAGTCATCGAATGTTTGCAACCCCGGCGCAATTCACCGAAATCCAGAAGGGCCAGATGGACGCAGCTGTCGCTCTGAGCCAGACCTTCTTCGACGCCACCGAGCGCCTGCTCGAGCTCAACCTTGCCGCCGCCAAGGCGACGCTGGAAGAGTCGGTCGAGAAGACCCAGGCGATGCTGGGCGTCAAGGATGTCCAGGAATTCCTCGCGCTGTCGGGCGGCCTGACCCAGCCGACGCTGGAAAAAGTCGTCAGCTACTCGCGCACCGTCTACGGTATCGCGAATGGCGCCAATGCCGAAGTCTCGCGCATCGTCGAGGCCCAGATCGCCGAAAGCAACAAGAAAGTTGCGCAGCTGATCGACTTCGCCGCGAAGAACGCGCCGGCGGGTTCGGAGCCTGCAGTGTCGGTGTTCAAGAGCGCAGTCGCCGCCGCCAACACCGCGTATGACACGTTTGCCAAGGCCACGAAGCAGGCTGTCGAGCTGGCGGAGTCGAATGTTGCCGCGGCCACTTCGGCCACAATGAAAGCTGCCGCTGCCGCCAACGACACGGTCAAGACGTCGAAGCGCAAGGCCGCCTAAGGTCGAATTCGAGAGCGATCGGGAGCGCACGCTCCCGATGGCCCCCGGCGGCCGAGGCGCCGCATGAACCGAAGAGCCTCGCCATTTGATGGCTTTTTGTCAGATTTTCGTAGCCGGGCCCGTGGACAATGAACTATGGGCCGAAGTCGGGCTCAGGTACTTTGTGTTCGGGCCTTACGGGTAACGGTTGTCTCCTTGGCACCACTGTTTGGACGCCAGTCCAAACCCCCTTCTGTCTCCTCCTTAGGTGGTGCTTTTCAAGCCCGGTTCTTGAACCGGGCTTTTTTTCGCCCCTCCGACGTCACTGCCCGGCGCGACCATCTCGTACTCCGCGTTCAGAAGCTCGACGCCGCATCGCATCGCTTCGAATGCGGCATCGATACTCCCGGAGCCCTTGACGCCGAGCTCCACGTGGCGCCGCGTCCGCTTGCCGTCGTGCCCATCGCCGATCGACGGCAGGCTGAACGAGCGCACGCCCGGAAAACGCTGCTCGATTTCTTCCATGATCGGCGCCAGCGCGGATTCCGCCGTTTCGTAGACGATCAGTGAACGCTCGACGCTGACGGCGCTGCCGAAGCGATCCGAGTAGTGCGTATCGAGCACCCACTCGATCATCGGCCACGCCATCACCGGAAAACCGGGCATGAACCAGTGCCGGCGGATCGAGAATCCGGGAATGCGATTGAACGGATTCGGAATGATGGCCGCCCCCGCCGGGAACTCGCCCATTTTCAGCCGCTGGCGGTTCTCGGGCAGCGTCATGTCGGCGCTGCCGCGCCCTTCGCGCGCCATGTCGGCGCAGCGCTGGGCGATCAGCTTCCCGGCGTCGGGATGCAGCTCGATCGGAACGCCGAGCGCTGCAGCCGCCGCCTGCCTTGTATGGTCGTCCGGCGTGGCACCAATGCCGCCACAACTGAAAACGACGTCACCGCCTGCGAAGGTCCGACGGAAGAGTTCGATCAGGGCGTTGCGATCATCGCCAGCGTATTGCGCCCATGCCAGTTGCAGGCCGCGCCGCCCGAGCAGCTGAATCACCTGGGCCAGGTGCTTGTCCTCGCGCTTTCCGGACAGGATCTCGTCGCCGACGATCACCAGTCCGAAGCGCGTTTCGTTGATACCCATCTTCAGCCTGTCCGGTGCATGCCGTGCGAAGCCTTTGGATTCTAATCGGCGAATGCAAGCTTGCCGATAGAGTAAGCAGTGCAACGCACGCTAATTTTGGCGGTCCAATCAACGATTAGGCGCTCAAGCTGTTGCTGAGCGAGCCGCCCGCTCCTGCTGCGGCTTTTCGTGATTTAATTTGATCGTGCGACCCGCTGTGCAGGGTCGCAGTCGTTGCGGAGGTCGGCATGCAACCGAACGTTCAGACGATCGCAATACTGCTTTCGACGGCGGTGCTGTTCGGTGGCTGTGCGACGCAAGACAAGACAGCGCCCGCCGCGGCGACTGCGATTCCAACTCCGGCCGCGGTTCCGAGTGCGCGCACGCCCGCCGAAATCGAGGTCGTCACTGCGCAGTTCGGCATCTTCGGTGCGGATCCCACCGGCCGCCGCGTCCTTTACGAAACCAACAAGTTTCCAGCGATCGTTGCGGCACCCTACGGCTGGTTCATCCTGTTCAAGTCCGACAAGCCGACGGTGATCTGGCGCGAGGAGTTCGAGCTCCCGGAAGCGCCGCCGACCTGGGGTCCTGGCGAGGCGATGGGCATCTATACGATTTCGCCCGACCGCAAGACAGCGGTCACCGAGCGCATCATTCCGACTCGCCTGGGATTCATTGCCAATGAGTGGCGCTACGCACCGGGCGATCCGATCGGCGCTCACAAGATGCGCGTGTACATCGACGGCCAGCTGATCCGCGAGTTCAGTTTCAGCATCGAGAAGGGTCCGGAGGATCAGCGCGGCCCGCGGCGCACTCCGCATCGCGGCAGCGATTCGAAGTCATCGACCTGACTTTGCGGGCGGGCGCTTCGGCCCTGCTGCTCCTGGCGGCGCTCGGCGCGTCCGCCGCGCCGATGGACGTCGACGACTACTGGGAGTACTCCGATCCGGTGGCCAGCGAGGCCCGCTTTCGCGCTGCGCTCGCCGGCTCAGACACCGACCGCCGACTCGAGCTGCAGACCCAGATCGCCCGCACCTATAGCCTGCGCCGCGGGTTCAGCGACGCGCATGCACTGCTCGACGAGATCGAACCGCAACTTGCGCACGCGGGTGCTGCGCCACAGGTGCGATACCTGCTCGAGCGCGGTCGCACCTACAACTCGGCCGGCGATCCAGCACGGTCGCTCGGCCTGTTCAAGCGTGCCTGGGAGCAGGCGGTGGCGGCCGGACTGAACGGCCTTGCCGTGGACGCGGCTCACATGCTCGCAATCGTGACCCCGCATGAAGAGGCCGCGCGCTGGACGCAGGACGGCCTCGCGCTTGCGCGCGGGTCGAACGATGCGAAGGCGCGCGCATTGCTGCCGGCTCTCCTCAACAACCACGCCTGGAACCTGCATGATGCGGGCCGCTACGAGGACGCCCTTGCGGTATTCCGCGAGGCGGAGGCCGAGTGGCGTCGCACTGGGCGGCAGCCGCAGGGCCGGATCGCGACCTGGTCGGTCGCCCGCTGCCTGCGCTCGCTGCGGCGCCATGACGAGGCACTGTCGCTGCAGCGGGAACTCGAGCGCGAGTGGCAGAACGCAGGCGGAGTCGACGGCTATGTCTTCGAGGAGATCGCCGAAAACCTCGACGCTCTGGGACGCCTTGCGGATGCGAAGCCGTATTACGCCCGCGCCGCCGAGGAACTTGGCAAGGACCCGGCCTTCGCGCGCGGTGAAGCCGCACGGCTGCAGCGGCTGATCGAACGCGGACGGTGAGCGAGCATGCCCGGCGCTGCGCGGTGGCGTTCGCTACCGCCGCAGAGCGTCCCACGCCTTCTGCAAGCGCTTCGCGCTGATCGGCATCGGCGTGCGCAGTTCCTGCGCAAACAGGCTTACGCGAAGTTCCTCGATCATCCAGCGGAATTCATCCAGGCGCGGATCGTGCACGCCCTTGCGCGCCGCGAGCTCGCGCAGCCAGGGCGCCTGCAGCGCGCCGACCTCCTGCATGCGCTGCGCATCGCGCGCCGGATCGTTTTTCAGCTTGTCCAGCCGCAGTCCAACGGCCTTCAGGTAGCGCGGATAGTGTGCGAGCTGCGCGGCTGGTACATCAACCAGAAAATTGCTCGCAAACAGCCGGGCCAGCTGCTGTTCGATGTCGGCCACCGCCGGCGCGAATGTGCGCGCGGCGTTGAGCTTCTTCTGCAATGCAGCCGCGTCCGCGACGATCGTCGCCAGCAGACGGGCAATTTCCTGCGCGACCAGACTGAGCTTGGCGCGCGCCTCGTCCTTGCGGGCGACAAATCCGGCGCGGTCGGTCGGCCAAGGCAACATCATGCAGGTGCGATCAAGGGCGGCCGTCACGACCTGGCCGCGCAGTTCCTCGAAACTGGGCAGGGCCGAGGCCAGCGCCGAGACCGTCGACGCCTGCATCTGAGTTGATTGCAGGTTGCTCAGACTGCGCTCTAGGAACCGCACCTGCTCCTTGAGCTGCAGCCGGAACAGCCTTCTCAGGCCGGCGCGGTGCTGTTGCTGGGCATCCTCCGGCCGGTCGAAGACCTCGATCGAGCAGTGCGTCCCATGGTCGACCAGCGCCGGATAGCCAACAAGCGAAGCGCCGTTGCGCCGCAGCTCGAGCAGTTCCGGCAGTTCGCCGAAATCCCAGTCGCTGATGTGTTCGCTCGCACCGGGCGCAAGTTGAGCCGCAGGAACGTCCTTCTGAGCGATGGACCGGAACTGCTTCTGCGCCTCGGCTCCAAGCTCGGCCCTCAGCTGTGAGAGGTTGCGGCCCATCGCGAGCTGCCGGCCATGCTGGTCGACGATCTTGAAGTTCATCGTCAGGTGGGCGGGCAGCGTCTCGAGCTTGAAATCGGTCGGCAGGCTCGCGATGCCGCGTTCCGTGCGCAGATCCGCAATGAGCGCTTCAATCAGTGGCCCGCCAGCTTGCGCGCTGTCGGACCGCTCGACGAAACCCGCTGCGTATTCGGGCAGCGGAACGCAGTGCCGCCGCAGCTTCTGCGGCAGCGACTTGAGCAGATGCTGCACTTTCTCCTTCAGCATTCCCGGCACCAGCCACTCGCAGCGGAACGCGTCGATCTGGTTGAGCGCGACGAGCGGCAGTGTCAGCGTCACGCCGTCGCGGGGACTTCCGGGCTCGAAGTGGTAACTCAGAGCGAGCCGGAGGTCGCCTGAACTGCCGACCTGAAGTTCCTTGGGGAACAGATCCGTCGTCACCCCCGCTGCCTCGTGGCGCATCAGGTCGTCGCGCGACAGGTAGAGCAGCTTCGGCTGGCTCTGCTCGGCTTCGGTGCGCCACTTCTCGAAACCCGCGCCGGTCGCGACGTCGGACGGGAGCACGCGATCGTAGAAGGCGTAGATCAGTTCGTCGTCGACGAGCACGTCGAGCCGGCGCGTCTTGTGCTCCAGCTGGCGGATCTCTCGGACCAGGCGCTGGTTATGCGCGAAGAACGGCGCTCGCGTGTCGAACTCTCCCGCGACCAGCGCCTCACGGATGAAGATCTCGCGCGCATGTGTCGGATCGAGCAGCCCATAGGCGACGCGGCGCTGGGCGTAGACCGGCAGCCCGTAGAGTGTCGCGCGCTCGAGCGCCACGACCTGCGCTGCCTTCTTCTCCCAATGCGGTTCGCCATGCGACTTCTTCAGCAGGTGCGCGCCGACGCGCTCCAGCCATGCGGGCTCGATCGTGGCGATCGTGCGCGCGAACAGCCGTGAGGTTTCCACCAGTTCCGCCGCCATCACCCAGCGCCCTGCTTTCTTCAGCAGCGGCGATCCCGGCCACAGATGGAACTTGATCGAACGCGCGCCCGCGTACGGCGGTTCGCCGCGGTCGGCGTCGAGAATGCGCATGCCGACATTGCCGAGCAGTCCCGCGAGCAGTGCGAGGTGGACCTGTTCGAACGTGGCGGGCGTGCCGTTGATGCGCCAGCCGTGTTCACCGATGATCGCCCCCAGCTGCGCATGAACGTCGATCCATTCGCGCACGCGGCGCGGACTGATGAAGTGGCTCCGCAGGTCTTCGGTCAGCTTGCGATTGGATTTCTTGTGATCGATTCTCTCCTGCACGAAGCTCCACAGCTTCAACAGGGACAGGAAGTCGCTTCGTTCGTCCGCGAACTTCCGATGCGCATTGTCGGCGGCATCCTGCGCTTCCTGCGGTCGCTCGCGCGGGTCCTGCACCGAGAGCGCAGCCGCGATGATCATCATCTCGTGCAGGCAATGCTGGTCGCGTGCGGCAAGCAGCATGCGGCCGACGCGCGGGTCGAGCGGCAGGCGCGCCAGTTCGCGGCCGGTCACTGTCAGCTCGTTGCGTTCGTCGACCGCGTTGAGTTCGGCGAGCAGCTGATAGCCATCGGCGATCGCGCGCCCGGGAGGCGGCTCGACGAACGGGAACTTCGCGACCTCTCCCAGGCCGAGCGACTTCATGCGCAGGATCACGCCGGCGAGCGAGGAGCGCTGGACTTCGGGATCGGTGAAGCGCGGCCGTTTTGCGTGGTCCTCTTCCGAGTAGAGCCGGATGCAGACGCCGTCGGCGACGCGGCCGCAGCGGCCGGCGCGCTGGCTGGCCGCCGCCTGTGAAATGGGTTCCACCTGCAACTGCTCGACCTTGTTGCGATAGGAATAGCGCTTGACGCGCGCCAGTCCGGTATCGACGACGTAGCGGATGCCGGGAACGGTCAGTGAAGTCTCGGCGACGTTGGTCGCCAGTACGATGCGCCGGCCGGAACCTGCCGGCTTGAACACCCGCTCCTGCTCGACTGCGGAGAGCCGGGCAAAAAGCGGCAGGATTTCGGTGCCCGGAGGATGGCGCTTGCGCAAGGCCTCCGCCGCTTCGCGGATTTCGCGCTCGCCCGGCAGGAAGACAAGTACGTCGCCGCGCCCGACACCGGCCAGCTCGTCGACAGCATCGACGATCGCGTCCATCAGCGTCCTGTCGTCGGCGTCGTCTTCGTCGACCACCGGCCGGTACCGGACTTCGACCGGATAGAGCCGGCCCGAGACTTCGATCACCGGCGCCGGGGCATCGTGGCTGCCGAAGTGACGCGCAAAGCGCTCGGCATCGATCGTCGCGGAGGTGATGATGACCTTCAGGTCCGGCCGCCGCGGCAGAAGCTGTCTCAGGTAGCCGAGCAGAAAGTCGATGTTCAGCGACCGCTCGTGCGCTTCGTCGATGATCAGCGTGTCGTACGCGCCGAGCAGCGGGTCGCCCTGCGTTTCGGCGAGCAGGATGCCGTCGGTCATCACCTTGACCGAAGCTCCGGGCCGGGTCTGGTCGGTGAAGCGGACCTTGTAGCCGACGACCTCACCCGCAGGCGTGCCGAGTTCCTGCGCGATGCGTTTCGCAATGCTCGACGCGGCGATGCGGCGCGGTTGCGTGTGCCCGATCAGGCCGCGCTCGCCGCGTCCGAGCGCCAGACAGATCTTCGGCAACTGTGTGGTCTTGCCGGAACCGGTCTCGCCGCAGACGATCACGACGGGTTGCGACTCGATCGCGCGAGCGATCTCCTCGCGCCGGCCGGCGACCGGCAGTTCCTCGGGAAAGGTGATGGCCGGCAGCGGCGTGCGACGACGGGCGGGTCGCGCTGACCCAGGCACCTTGTCTCGACGGGGTTGCTGCATCGGCGCGCCGCGCTCAGCCGCGCGGCAGTGTCATCGGAGTCTTCCGGCAGGAAACTGAGAAACGCGCAGAGCTGCGTGGGATGTCCGCGTCGAGCACGCGCGAGCGATAAGTATACTTTCGACGATGAACGACACCGCGCCATCGCTGCAGGTCGACAAGGGAATCGAGCCCGCCGCTGACCTCGCGCGCTTCGTCAGCTGGCTGCGCGACGTCGCTCCCTACGTCCATGCCCATCGGGGCCGGACCTTCGTCGTCGGATTCTCCGGCGGCCTGGTCGCGGCCGGCGCACTCAATGGGTTGGTGCACGATCTCTCGTTGCTCAATGCAATGGGCATCCGGCTCGTGCTGGTGCACGGCTCGCGTCCGCAGGTGCAGTCGCAGCTCGCGCTGAAGGGCCTGACTTCCCAGTTCCACCAGGACGTGCGCATCACGGACAGTGCCGCGCTCGAATGCGCGAAGGAAGCCTCGGGCGAGATCCGCCTCGACATCGAGGCCGCGTTCTCGCAGGGGCTGCCATCGACACCGATGGCGCACTCGAAAGTGCGCGTCGTCAGCGGCAACTTCGTCACCGCGCGACCGCTCGGCGTCATCGACGGAGTCGATCACCTGCTCACCGGGGTCGTGCGCAAGGTCGACGCGGACGCGATCAAGTTCACGCTCGCAAACGGCGCGATCGTTCTGCTGTCGCCGCTGGGATTTTCGCCGACCGGCGAGGCGTTCAACCTGACGATGGAAGACGTCGCCTGCTCGGTCGCTACCTCGGTGAAGGCCGACAAGCTGATCCTGCTGACCGAGACCGAGGGAATCCGCGACGCCGACGGAATGCTGAAGAGCGAACTGACGGTGCAGGACGCCGAATCGATGCTGGCTGCGGGCGCTGTGACCGGCGATGCGCGCTTCAACCTGCAATATGCGATCAAGGCGCTCAGGGGCGGCGTTGCGCGGACCCACATCATTCCGTATGCGCTCGACGGCAGCGTGCTGGTGGAGCTGTTCACGCACAGTGGCGTCGGCACGATGGTCGCATCCGAAGACCTCGAGAAAATGCGCGATGCGACGCCCGACGACGTTGGCGGCATCATCAAGCTGATCGAACCGCTCGAGGCCGACGGCACGCTGGTCAAACGGCCCCGGGAGCTGATCGAACGCGAGATCGACCGCTTCGTCGTGCTCGAACACGACGGCTTCATCTTCGGCTGCGCGGCGCTCTATCCGTTTGCCCGCGAGCAGATAGGGGAACTCGCCTGTCTGACCGTTTATCCCGACTACCAGGGCTATGGCGACGGCGAGCGCCTGATGAAGCGGATCGAAGCCAGGGCGAAGGCGGCAGGGATCACGAAGCTCTTCGTGCTGACGACCCGCACCGCCCACTTCTTCATCAAGCGCGGCTTCAAGCCCGCCGCGCTCGACGACCTGCCGCGGGAGCGGCAGAACATGTACAACTGGCAGCGCCGGTCGCAGGTGCTGCTGAAGCAAATCTAGGAGTTCAAGATGGCGCGGATGATTCACTGCATCAAGCTCGGTCGCGAAGCCGAGGGCCTCGACTTCCCACCGGTTCCCGGCGAACTCGGAAAGCGCCTGTGGGAAAGCGTCTCGAAGGAGGCGTGGGCGGGCTGGCTCAAGCACCAGACGATGCTGGTCAATGAGAACCGGCTGAATCTCGCTGATCCTCGCGCCCGCAAATACCTGCAGACGCAGATGGAGAAGCACTTCTTCGGCGAGGGTGCCGACGTGGCGCAGGGCTACGTGCCTCCGACCAGCTAGGTTTCCTAGGGCGCAGGCTTCGGGCTTTCCGGGAGTTGCAGGAACAGCGCCGTCTCGAATGGCGACCAGAGCGGCGCGCGAACTCCGGTCACGGTCAGTGCCCGGCGCACCCAGTCGTTGCAGGTGAACCAGGGCTTGTAGTTCGGTACGGCCTCGTAGAACGCGTCCGCGTCGAAGTAACCCGGAGTGTCGATGCGGATCGGCCGGTCCGACGGACCGCGGCGGAACGAGCGATGGATGTACGACGCGAGCCGCGCGTACTCCTCGCGCGACAGGAGCAGCTCGCGCGCCTTGTATGCGCGCGGCGTCTCGATGTATTCGACGTGCATCGCGCCGTCACCGAGCCCGCTGATGGCCCACAACGCGGTGGACGGCCTCAGGTCGGCCCAGGTTGGCGTGTCGATGAAGAACCCGCGATCACCCCAGCCGAATGCCACCCATGGCAGCGGCTCGGCCAGCGCCCGCATGTCGGTGGCCGGAACATCGAGGCTCCAGTCGACGCCGTTCGCGCGTGTCGGCAGGATCAGTTCGGCGTGGACGCCGTTGGT
>DAINBQ010000035.1:15470-17797 GCA_036732825.1 Burkholderiaceae bacterium
TAGGCCCGCGCCATCGGGATCACTTCGATCGGCAGCGGATAGCGGCCGAGCACCGGGACGAGCTTGCTTTCATCGGCGATGCAGACGAAGGTCTGCGCCACTGCGGCGACAATCTTCTCGCGCGTCAGCGCTCCGCCTCCACCTTTGATCATCGAGAACCCGGGATCGATTTCGTCGGCGCCATCGACATATACCGAAAGCCCTTCGACATCGTTCAGTTCGAACAAGCGGATGCCGCGGTGTGCGAGCCGCGCCGCGCTCCGTTCCGAGCTCGGCACGGCGCCGACTATGCGGTCCCTGATCGCCTCCAGTTCATCGATGAAGAAGTCCGCCGTCGAGCCGGTTCCGACCCCGATGACCTGCCCATCGGGAACAAATCGGATCGCAGCGCGGGCCACGGCCCGCTTGAGTTCGTCCTGGGTTGACATGCCCGTCCTCGCTTCGACGGGATGATACGGGCGAGCGACGCCGGTGCGCGTCGCAGTTCGTCAGTGGGCAGCAGCGCGACTCGCCGGCGACTGAACGATCCAGAACGCGCGCGGCCGGTGCTCGCAGTAGCTTCGCATCGCCTGGTCCGCGAAGCGCACGACGCGCGGACGCAGCGCGAGATTGGTCGTCACGAGTTGCGGCGAGTTGTCGATGCTCTCGACGATGTAGCCGTGCCCGTAGGGCTTCACGACGACGTTGCCGCTGATGCGGACATGGCGCGAGCCGACGGTGACGATGCCGCGCTGGTACGACTGGTGGATCAGGCACCCGACGACGGAACTGTCGGCCGCGTCCCCGTTGTTGTGCCAGTGCAGCGGGTAGCGTCCCGGCCGGTTGAACTGTCCCATGCGGCGGAATTCGACACCGGAAAAACGGCCGATCGAGTGCCGGGCAGCGGTACCCAGTTCCGACGTGCCGGCGATCAGGCCATACGCCCCCACACAGTCCCGTTCCGACGACTCGCAGCCCTCGACGACGATATTGCGCTCGAGAAGTACCGCCTTGCCGATCGAGCCCGGCAGGACGTGCCGCAGCGGAGCTTGCTTGCCATGGTGCCGGTGCCGCATCGGCGCCGTCAGCCGGACCGTCGTGCAGTCGGCACCAAGCTCATCGATCGTGCGCTCTTCGACCAGCGCGTGATCGGCGCCGGAAGCCACCGCGATCCGCTCACCGGCGCGCCAGTCGACCGGCTGGTCGAGCCGCAGCGTGTCGTGGCCGGGCGCCGTGCTTCCGCCGAGTGGTACCCACGATCTGCGCGGCTCGCCGTGCAGGTCGATCGTGCCACCGTCGAGCGCGGCCAGGAACTGTGTTCCGAGCAGCGGATGCGGGGCGGCGGGAATCGCCGCGAGTGTGACGGTGAGGCGGTGCTTGAACGGGCGCTCTGAGCTGCCGGCGATGAATCGACCCTCACCGACGACGAGAATCCAGCTGGTGCAGATCCGGGTGTCCTGCCGCGCAACGATCAGCGTGCCCTCGATCCGCAGCGAATCTGCTTCCATGTCTTCGTCGAGCACCACCGTGCGGCCAGCCTCGATTCTGACCATCCCGCCGGTCGTCTCGGGTCCACCCCAGTTCGCCCGCTGCGACCACAGAAACGAATCTGCAGGAAGGGCATCCTCGGCCACCGGAGCGGGTGCGGCGCCTGCCGCAAGATATTCGAGGAAGCCCATCGGAGACTACGTTCGTCCTGATCGTGCTGCGGGTGTGGTTTGCTCTGTGTATCCGGACTGCGGGCGAGAGTGGGAAGGGTACGACTGCGCGTCGACAAATCAATCGCGCCGTACGCATCCGGATGGATGAAACCGCGGATTATGACTCGAAAGGTCAGGCAGTTCGGGAGTCCGGCTTGCCGCCGAAGAACACGCGCCCCGTCGCATCGGGATCGAAGATCACATGAATGGCCGAGCGCGGCCGCGTCGTCGCCTCCGCGACCGCATCGGCGATCAGCGCAGCCCGGGCCGGCCACACCGAGGGCTCCCGGGTCCGGACCAGAACTGTCACGAACACCGGCAGCACGGTCGTTGGCGGGCCGTTTTCCGCGTAGTGCGACGCGGACAGACGCTGCAGCTTGACCCAGAGCTGGCCCGCCGGCACGCCGAGCGCGGTGCCGACCGATTGTGCGATGCGGTCGGCGAGCTTCTCGGTCGGCGGGTCGCCCTGCTGGTGCCCGATGACCTCCACGTCGAGGATCGGCATCGTCAGCGGCGCGCGGGAGGCACGTCGGTGCAGACACCCTCGGCAACCTCGGCCGCGAGCCCGACCGATTCGCCGAGGGTCGGATGCGGGTGGATCGTGCGGCCGATGTCGACCGCGTCGGCGCCCATTTCGATCGCCAATGC
>DAINBQ010000035.1:17897-19234 GCA_036732825.1 Burkholderiaceae bacterium
GGAATCACGCGCGCGTCGAAGTAGCTCTTCTCGCCGTGCGCCGCTTCGGCGGCGACATGGCCTTCGTGAACCGCCTTGTGCGCCAGCATCGGGTTGCCGACGATGTCACCAATCGCGAAGATGTGTCCGACATTGGTGCGCATCTGGCGGTCGACGTCGATGAAGCCGCGATCGGTCACCGCCACGCCGGCCTTGTCGGCGCCGATCACCTTGCCGTTCGGCGTCCGTCCGACGCTGACCAGCACGAGGTCGTAGAGCTGCGGCTCCGCCGGCGCCTGCTCGCCCTCGAACCGCACGAGCATCCCATCGGGCCGCGCCTCGACCCCGACGGTTTTGGTCTTCAGCATCACCTTGTCGAAGCGCTTGTCGTTGTATTTCTGCCAGACCCTCACCAGGTCCCGGTCCGCGTCGGTCATCAGCACGTCGAGCATTTCCACGACGTCGATGTGCGCGCCGAGCGTCGAATACACGGTCGCCATTTCGAGCCCGATGATGCCGCCGCCGATCACCAGCATCCGTTTCGGCACCTGCCTGAGTTCGAGCGCGCCGGTCGAATCGACGACCCGCGGGTCATCCGGAATGAACGGCAGCTTCACCGCCTGCGAACCGGCCGCGATGATCGCCTTGTCGAAGCGGACGACCTTCGTTTCGCCGCTGCGCTCGGAGCCACCGCCCGTAGTCAGCGCAACCTCGAGATGGTTCGGTCCGGCGAAGCGGCCGACGCCTCGGACGACTGTCACCTTGCGCGTCTTGGCCATCGAACTGAGGCCACCGGTCAGCTTCCCGACGACCTTGGTCTTGTGTGCGCGCAGCTTCTCCAGGTGGACGACCGGCTTGCCGAAGTCGACGCCGAGCGCGGCAAAGTGCGCCGCCTCATCCATCACTGCGGCGACATGCAGCAACGCCTTCGACGGGATGCATCCGACATTCAGGCAGACGCCGCCGAGTGTCGGATAGCGCTCGACCAGAACCGTCTTCATTCCGAGATCTGCGGACCGGAACGCGGCGGAATAGCCGCCCGGCCCGGCACCGAGCACCAGCATCTCGCATTCGATATCGGCAGTACCGCCGAATGCAGCCGCTGGAGCGGGCGCACGCGCTGGCGCTGGCGCTGCCGCAGGTTGCGCAGCGGGCGCTGGGGCAGGCGCCGGTGCCGCCCCCTGCGCACTCGCTTCCAGCATCAGGACGGGAGTTCCCTGCGACACCTTGTCGCCGAGCTTCACTCGCAGTTCCTTGACGACCCCGGCGGCCGACGACGGAATCTCCATCGACGCCTTGTCACTCTCGACCGTGATCAGCGACTGCTCCTGCGCCACCGTGTCGCCCGGCTTCACCAG